>CALMML010000313.1 GCA_937868485.1 uncultured Myxococcales bacterium
CGAAGCTGACTCCGCAGCGTGGCGGGAAGTGGTATCCGGCGCAGGTGGCGAAGCTCCTAACGGACTCTGTTCGACATAACAGAGCCGCGACGTCCCGTCGAGCAAGCGAGCTACGCGCGGAAGGAATGACGCTGAAGGAAATCGGTGTACGGCTCACGATGGAAGGGTATCAGACGAGAGATGGTGGAATTTGGCATCCGGCGACGGTCAGTGCGCTGATCCAGTCTACGTTAGGCGGTAGTGAGGAGGAACAGCAGCCAGGGCAGTGAGCGCTGCGCAGCAAGACCAAGCCGCAGTGCCGTCGTCGCCGTTCCTCATGACCGCAGACTCATCCTCCCATCATGCCGCTTTTGCAAGACCACCAGCGCCGACGGACGGCCAGATTCCCTTTGGCCGTACTGGAAGTTGCCAACGGATTCCCATCCGACATTGCGCAGACTACTCAGTAGCTGTGGAAGGCCGTACCGTCGCACCTCCCACATGCAGAAGCGACGAAGGTCGCCTCCCATGCTGCGTACTTCCGCGATGAACTGGAGTCCGTAACTGCCTTGTATCGGACGGTCGGTGTCCAGTTCATAGCTGAACTTCGCATCGGTCATCCCGACGCAGTAACGAACCAGCGGACCCTTCAGCCAGCGCTCGTGCATAGGGGGGATCGGATGAGACAGCGCGGGATCGCTCCGGTAGATCTCCTTATCCTGATTGGAGTCCGTCGCGGCAAGAGTGAAATCGAGAACAAGGAGATCACCAGGGGCCACAGCTACCATCGCATGACGGAAAAACTGTGGTTCATTTTCCAAATTGCCGATCGTGCCGCCCAGAAGCGTGTAGACTCGCCGTCGGTGAGAACGCGCAGGCGAGTAGTGGAGCTGCGTGTAGCGCGCGAGATGATGAAAGTTCCCCTGAATCGCACAGACGAACAGCCCAGGTTGTTCATCCAGCGTATCCATGGCGTGCCTGAACGCGCGTCCGAGCAGCGGTTGGCTCGCGTCCACGAGATAGAACCGAATGCTTGGCTGCTGGTAATGTTCAAGGAGTCGCTGCACGAGACGGACTTCCGTTTTCCCGTCCCCGGGTCCAAGTGCGATTAGGTCGAGGCCGACCGCTCCTGTTAGCTCTCGGATACGCTGCGCTGCCGCTGCGAGGGGTGTCGCCTCACGAGCCGCCGCAACATATCCCGAGTTGCAGAGCGCAATCCAATCAAGCGCACTCTTGTGGTCGAGATAGACATGTGTCTGCTCGATGTTTCCGCCAGTGCCGTTGAGTTGCTGTCCCAGCTCGTGAATCATCTGCACCGAGTCAAACCCTGGCGGCACGTACCAGTTCGGCGCGACACGAGCACCACCTTGGCGTGATGAGTCGTGAATCCCAAGTGATGAAGGCACCAGCTTTAGCTCTGGCACTGAGCACAGCGTTAGGAGAGTCGACCTCGTCGGAGTTGTGACTCCCTGCTCGACTTTGCGGATCAGGCTCGGGGACAGTCCCGAAAGCTGTGACAACTCTTCCTGCGTAAGCTGTGCCTCCTTGCGATGGTGTCGCAGACGTTCTCCGAAAGTCGCGTGCCCATCTGTCGGCTCGTCGGGAGCGAAGTGAATGTGGAGCAGCGAAAGCACCTGCTGCTGAAGCGCAATGATCTCGTCGTACACCGCGCGCTGCCGAGGTGCTCGGCCTGGTGACACCGCACGCAGCGCTTGCAACCCCTGCTGAAGATGAAAAAGCGCCGCGTGATACGCAGCGGGCTCATCTGTGTCACATGCGTACAGTGATGGAAACTCACCGGACTCGACGGATGGGCTCTCCATGTTTGCTCCTGGCACTCGTGGCAGAGTGAGAAATTGTCATGATTCATGACAGTTCGTTCACCTCGACGTTAGAGCACACGGAAACGCAGACTGCAATCCAGAAAAAGCGAACACAGCCAGATGAAAATCCGCAGCGGTCACCATCTGCGGCAACGGAGAGCGCATGTCTACGGAACCTCGCAACCAAGACAGAGAATCGGACCCAAGATCCCAAGAATCGCGATTTTCACCGACGGTAACAAAGATCCTCTGGACGCTCTCTGTTACGGTATTTTGCGAGCGATTCTGCTTCTTCCTTTTGATCTCGGTCCTGGTTCTGTTTCTAAACGAGCGCTGCGGCTACGAAGAAAACCTCGCAGTGAAAGTCTACGGACTCTTCATCTCTGGCTGTTACCTGATGCCACTGGTCGGGGGCCGACTCTGCGACGGGGTTCTGGGTCCAATCCGCACGACGTTCCTGGGAATGCTAGCGCAGACGACTGGGTTTCTGATGCTTCAGATCGTGCAGCTTGTGCCGCTTGCACTTGTGCTGATTGCAGTGGGAACCGGGCTTTTCAAAGCCGGAACCCAGACCCTGCTGGGTTGTCTGGACGTATCAAGCGAAGTGCAACAGAATCGGCTGTTCTCGACGATTTACATCCTGGTCAATGTCGCGGCTCTGCTTGCACCCATGGCAGCGGGACTGCTTCCGTCTGGTCCCAACTACCAACCCTTGCTTCTGTGCATGCTGCTGTGTGCAGCGCTGTGTCTTGCTTCGCTGTGGTTGCTGCGCACCGTAACATTGGATCGGACACAAGCAGGACCAGGCCATCAAGTGCAACACCCAGCGACGACAAAACGAGGTCTGCGTCTTCTGCTCCTGCTGCTCGCGGGCGCACTGTTCGCGGCAGGATTTGTGCAAAGTCACAGCACGCTGCTCTTGTTTGTTCGCGATCATGTCGATCGAAACGTGGGTCCGTACATCATTCCGGTTGCGTGGTTTGGCGCTGGTCCCAGCGCGATGGTGCTGCTTACGTCGCCAGTTTTAGCGACGGTGTTTGCCATTCTGCGAGGACGAAACAGAGAGCCCACAACCATGCAAAAGCTCGCGGTCGGAATGATCATCACGGCGCTAGCGTTCGTTCCAATCTGTGGCGCGGTCTACCAAGCGCGAGTCCACCACACAGTCAGCCCCGCGTGGGTGATGTCCTGTTTCACACTCCTTGCCATCGGAGAAATCCTCGTCGTCGCGCTTGCCCCCGCTGAGATCGCGCGCATCGCCCCCATCGATCATCGCGGTCGCTGGATGAGCTACTGGTTTGTCGCCACCGCGATTGGGAATGCGATCGGGGGTTGGGTGGAGTGGTGAAGCTAGGAGCGCCAGGGTGTTCGGCAAAGAACGAAATCGTTCCTTGGGTAGAGGATTGGTAACGATTTCGTGCTTAGTCGTCGCTGATATTCGGTGAGGCTATGTAGCCAGATGGAAGAGTCACCGTCTCTCAATCCCAATTAGCCTGCGCTCCAGCTCACGCTTCTGCGCACCGCTGA
>CALMML010000314.1 GCA_937868485.1 uncultured Myxococcales bacterium
CTCTGGGAAAACAGAAACTGAATGAGTCGCAGGGAAGCGGGATCGGCCCACTGCAGATCATCCAGCGTCATCAGGACCGGCTGACCGTTTTGACAGAGCGCACGCAGCAGTCCATCTACCGCGATGTCAAAGCGATTTTGCGACTCTGCTGGACCCAGCTCCGCTGCGCTCGGTAGCGGTCCAAGCAGCGTGGTAAGCTCTGGAATCATCAGCGCCAGCGACGATGCACCTGCGCCCAGAACCGCTACGATGCGCTCGCGCCAGCGAGACAGAGAGACAGAGTCGAGCGAAAGAATCTGCTGGAGCAGCTCTCTGAGCGCATGTGCGATCGAGCTGTACGGCGTGTTGCGATTGAGCGGATCAAACTTGCCAGAGCCAGACAGTCCGTTGTGAAGCAGGAATTCTCTTTGCAGCTCAGAAATGAGCGCGGACTTTCCAACGCCAGCATAACCAGAGAGCAGAACCAGCGCACTTCCACCGTCGCGGACTTTGTGAAAGAGCTGATGCAGCTGCTCACTCTCTTTGCGACGTCCATACAGCTTGCGGGATAGCTGTAGATCATACGGATAGTCGCGTGTTCCAAGCGGCATCGTGAACGGAGTCCGCCCGTGAAGATCCAGAAGACGCGCACACTCGATGAGATCTGCACGCAGACCCAGCACGCTCTGATAGCGCTCTTCCGGTGCCTTCGCGAGCAGCTTCATGATGATCGCGGACAGCGCTTCAGGAATCTGCGGATTGCGCGCATGGGGCGCGAGTGGTCGTCGGGCGACGTGACTGTAGAGCAGCTCCATCGGATCGATGGATGTAAACGGAAGTACGCCGGTAAATAGCTCGTACAGCAGCACACCCAGTGAGTACAGATCGCTTCTTCGATCCGGAGACAGATTCACACGCCCAGTCTGTTCAGGAGACAGATAAGCGAGCGTTCCTTCGAGTCCGGCTGGTCCTTGGGTCTGCGCGGCCACCTGTCCCAGTCGTGTCGCAATCCCAAAGTCGAGCAGTGTGATTCGACCAGTCTCTGGTTCGATGAACAGATGATGCGGCTTGAGGTCTTTGTGAACAACGTTGCGACCGTGTACTGCGGCGAGCGATAGCGTGATCGCGATCGCAAGATCCAGAGAATGTCGGACCGTCTGATTTCCTTGCTGTAGGTACTGATCAAGGGCCAGACCTGTCAGTCGCTCGAGGACCAGCGCGAGTCCTTTGGGTCCAGACTCCAGCGCCAGCGCGCGTACGATTCCTGGCTGTTCGATCTCTTTGAGCAGCTCGTATTCGTAGCGGATTCGGGCGCGATCCCGAGGTGTAGGAATCGGACGCGCACAGACCTTGATGGCGACTGCCTGTCCGTCGCTATCACGAACGCCTCGATAGAGTGTGGTCTCTCTGCCTCGATGGATCATTCCTTCGATGGTATAGCCAGTCAGCGTCAGCATGTCCCTCCCCAGGGAGAACCAAGCAGCTCAGCGATGTCTGTCTGCTCGCGCTCGTTCTGTCTGTATCCTATCGGCGGGGGAGACAATCGGTCAATGTAGTCTGTTGATTCCGTCTGGTCGCTGTGGTGATGCTGAACGTGGCGCGGTGTAACGCACGGTGCTGTACCTAGGATTTCGCAGACTTGGTGGGAAACAGCTCGCTCATCAGCGGTGCGTCGCTGTCTGCCCACCACGTACTTTCGGATCCGCTTTGCTTACGGAACCGTTGTCGTGCGCGCTTCGCTGCTGTGATCCAAGGTGTCTTTCCGTTTTCTTCAGCGTCGCCAGGATCGACATCACTGATGAACGGAACGGGCACCTCATACTGATGGAGCTTGGTCAAAAACGAGTTTCGGAAGAAGTCAAACATCAGATGAAAGGATCCCTCTGTCTCGACGTACAGAATCGGAGGAACCAGCGGCTGAAGGACTTCGACTTTGGCTGCGACATCAATGTAGTTGTCCGGCGATCCACCGAAGTTCCAGCACGCCGCGAAGTTGACGGGCGTCAGCCGATCTTCCGATAGGATGTGGATGCGTCCGGGCTCAATCACGAAGCGCTCGGGATGTAGGAAGATCTGTTGTCCCAGTAGGACAATTGGTGCGCTCTGGATGCGTGATTTCGCAAACTGCTGAGCACGCTGATACAGATCGATGATCTCCTCACAGCGCGAGGCATCAAAGCGCATAAAGGAATGAAACGGACAGCAGCATCCCGACGGAGACTCTGCGGATGGAAACAGACTTTCTTCGTCCAAGACGGAACAAAGAGGCTCTGCTTCGCTTCGTTCGTTCTGGCTTTGACGGATCAGAAACTGCGTGATCCACGGACCGCTGTGATCTGCTGTTTCCAGCACGCTGCTGCGGCACAGCGTATGAAATGCGGCTCCATGTAGCTTGCAGTTGAAGCTGTCGAGCAGCGCCAGCACCGCGCACTCTGTCAGCGAAAGATGACCTTTGGGAAACCAGAAGTCATAGCCGTTTGTGACAAAGTGAATCCCGCGAAACACTTTGTGAATCAGGACCGTATTCGTGTTGCGATCTTCGTCGGAAAGTCCGGCAAAGTGCGCTCTTGCAGCGCGCTGATAGTAGTCATCTGCGGTGCGCGACAGCTCAGGAAGAAAGAGACTCTGTCCGGTCAGATAACAGGCTTTGGCGAACAGCTGCGCGATGTCTGGATCGTGACGCACGGTCTTATCGACAAACACCAGCTCGGTGCGCAGGAATACTTTGCGTCCTTCTTGATACGCGGATCCTTCGTGCGCAAGCGACTGATCGAAGATCACACAGGTCATCGGCGAAATCGTCTGTAGCGCGACCTCTGTACCGATTGACAGCGCCGGATTCGCTGCGCCTCCGGTCAGATACAGAATCAACGTATAGCGTGAGACATGATGCTGCGCAGCGTCGAAGTAGGGCGTGTCCACATGGCGATGAAACTTGTCATCTCCCGGTTCAAAGCGATTGCAGCGGAACACCGGATTCACATGCGAAAAGCCCGTCAAAAGTCGCTTCGGAAGCGCGCTGCGAACCGCTTGTGTCAGGACTTCGCTGAGCTTGGCGGAGTGAAAGATGAAGCGCTCACCACCGCGTGTACTGGCGTTGAGCGGCTTCACATAGAGGTCCAGCGCATCGATTCCTTCCAGCGCTCGCTTCGTCTCTGCGGATGCTTCCAGCTGAAAGGAATGACTCTGTCCGCTTGGCTGTAGCTTCTTTCGCTGCGTCAGCTGAAGCGAAAGCGGCGCTTGGTCGAAGTAGCGATCGAGCGGAATGATGTTTTCAAAGCTGCGATAGGACAGCTCTTCGGGATCGACAAACACAATCCGTAGCTGTGGAAGTGCTTCGGCGGCCTGGACACAGAGTGATCGAATCTCCGTCGGAATCAGCTCTTCGGAAAGGACCCTCAGCATTCGTAGGCGCGCGGTCGGGTGAAAGCTGATCTGCAGTCCCAACACGCTACACTCGGCTGCGGGATGAAGTGCAGCCAGCAGGGTTTGACACAGCGCTTCATCGTCCATCGGCTGCTTGTGCAGATACCGCGCGACATGCTGATCGCGCAGATACAGTCGCCCGCGCTGCTGATCCTCTGCGGACAGGTTCTGTAGCTGGACATCATTGCGTGCAAGCTCCGCAAAATGGCTGCGGTCATGCTGCTGCGTTGGGTGGATCATTGCGCGCTCCAGAATCGGCGAAGACACAGTGGAAGATGCGGTGACGTTGCAAGCGCACGGGCGCCTGCTTTGGTGGTCTCCTTTCGATGCAAAAGGAGTGTCTGTAAAGTTCGTGTCACCGGCGAAGATGCTAGTGCTTCAATGCCCTTTGTCTTGGGCGCGTTGTAGCGAAGATCAAGCAGTCGAAGTGCATGCAGGTTCGGACTGTCCGCAAGGGAACAGAAGCCGCGCGGAGTGAGTCCGTTCCGCTGTAGCCGCAGCGACTCAAGTTCTGACAGCACGGCTGCTTGGGCAATCACTTGGGCTCCTTCGTCACCGAGATAGCAGTAGCGAAGATCCAGCGACTTGAGCTTCCCAAGCTGTGGACTGTGCAGGATCGCGCGCACTCCTTCCGCTCCAATCAAACAGTACGGAAAGCTCAGCGCGCGAAGCGGACTCAGATCGAGCGATGCCAGGGCGCGTGCTGGCTCCATCAGCGTCGGCTCTGGGAGCTTGCTGAGCGACTCCTCATCCCACTCTTCTTCTTCTTCTCCCTCATCGGGCTTCCGCTCTGTCTGAAGTCGAAGGGAGTGCAGCAGCCGACTCTGTGGATCGCGCAGAATCTGTCGCAGTGTGTCTGCGGTGGATGCATCGAGCGTCAGCGTGATGTCCACCACAAAGCCGTGCTGCCAGCCCAGGATGGTTCCTGTGGGAACCTTGGGAGTCCAGGACGCTGTGTTGCTGGTCAGCTGTTGAATTTGTTCATCCAGCTCGCGTCGCTGCGCTGTTCCGTTGGGAGTCTGCTGCCTGCTTCGTTCCAGCTGAATCAGTGTTCCCCGAACATCTCCTGTTTGCGTCAGCCACGCTGCATAGGAATCCCATGTGGCTTCATCGCTAGGTCGGTCCCGGAGTCGCTGCTCAATCGCCTGGTTCTGCATGGTCACAAACGTAGCCGATCTCGGGTTCGCGCGCGAACGGTGGCGATGCTTCGAGGCTGACGGCTTGGCTCAATCTCATCTGCTTCCGTGCCGCGATGCGTGTCTGCGTAGCGAATTGGGGGCCGATGCTCCGGCCTGCTCTCGTCTCACAAGAGACTCCTTACGCGGTACGCACCTCGCAACAGCACGGCGATCGCTTACGATAAGGGACCCTCTCCATGTCAAGCGATCACTCGAAGCTCCTGAGCAACCTTCTCATCGGTATCCTCCTGCTGGTTGGACTTGTCGCGTTGCCAACGGTACTGCAGGTTCAGCGCTCGGTGCTGCTTGAGGGGGAAGTCACCGACGTGGTCGACTATCAGCAATCAGTGCCCGGAATCGAAGGGGGCGTTGAGTCTTCGAGCAACCACTTTGTTCGCTTCAAGAGTCCGCGCACTGGCACCTTCGAGACCAAGGTTCTTCACGACATCTACAAGGACAAAGGTGAGTCGGTGCGCATCCTGTTCGATCCGAAAGATGGAAGCATTGAATTTGACAACTTCTACCGTCTGTACAAAACGCCGAGCTTGCTGTTCGGTATGTTGATGCTGCTGTGGTTCATGCTCTTCTACATCTTGCGCTCACGCTAAACGCCAGCGTCCGCAGCGTCTCTGCAGCAGCCTAGGGAGGACTCACGTTGTCCTTGGATCAGCGCGTGGGGGG
>CALMML010000315.1 GCA_937868485.1 uncultured Myxococcales bacterium
GGGACGGAAAAAAGACTCGCAGGGTAGCGGGGCCCCAAGCGAGACGCGGCAGACGACGAGCCCCGGTCGGCAGTGGCGTCCCCCCCTCGTTTTGTAGCGTCCCCCCCGGTCGGCAGTGATGCGGGAGGGGGTCGGCAGTGATGCGGGAGGGGGTACGGAACGATCCGGTAGGGGGGGCGGAGTGAGTTGGAGGGGGTACGGAACGATCCGGGAGGGGGTACGGAGTGATCCGGGAGGGGGTACGGAGTGACTTGGAGGGAGTGGGGCTAGAGGAGATCGACCAGCCTATCGACCGCGTTGCGATACCGGGTGAGTGGTTCGGCATTCACCTGCGCCGGAACGCCGTGAACCTCGTGGGCGCCGGGTGTCACGCCTGACAATGGCACACCTTCGTGAGAGGCCACCACTGACACGGAATGAGCGTCGGGAATATCAAGGAAGGGCGACACACTGGGATGCAAAGAAAAATGGTGCGGCTTCTGACGCCGTAGGTTCTGGACCCGAGTTTGAATCGCCTCATACATGGCGCTAAACGCCTTCGAGGCTTTCTTGTCGTACTGCGTACTTCTGTTGAGAGGGACCAGATGGATGGATGGCAGCGGGAGCCCATGCTTTCCGGCCTGGGCCGCAAAGTTTACGCCCTGGTATTGAGCAGGAAGCCCGACGCCGTAGAGCAGCTGACCGACGTTATCAATTGCTCGCGCCGAAGAACCGTCGGCGGTACACGGCACGATCACGCGGTTGGCAGCCAGCAGTGCAACCTCGGTGTAGGCCGAAAAGCTTGGGTTGCAGTCGATGAAGAAGACCGAGCTGGGAATCTGTGTGCTGATGGCCTCGATTAGGTCCATGCCCCAGCGGTGAACGTTGGCCCACGCCTCCTGCGGGAGACTTTGGCCGGAAATCTGGTTCATGGCCTGCGTCTGTACCTCAAGCGAGGGATCACCAGCGACCAGCCGCAGGTTGGCAGGCATCGCCGGATTGATGGCTGGGAGATCGAGAAGGAAGGACACCTCTGTGCCCGTCCGCTTGTGCGGCTGCGCGATGCGCTGATCGAAATAGCCGCCGATGGTCTGTCTTGGCTGCTTCGCCAGGAGCTTTGCAAGCTCTGCTCCGCCCTCACCATTTCCGCCCAAGAGGATCT
The DNA here is from genome assembly GCA_937868485.1 of uncultured Myxococcales bacterium. Classification (GTDB taxonomy): domain Bacteria; phylum Myxococcota_A; class Polyangia; order Palsa-1104; family JAEUJZ01; genus JAEUKA01. The sequence goes on from CALMML010000315.1 coordinate 1,142, forward strand.
CGCTGACGTTTGCCTGTGGGCACAGATCCAGGACCACAACTGTCCGCTCTGGGTGCTTCTGGGCATACGCACTGGCGATGATGAAGGTGAGAAACGTCTTACCCACGCCTCCCTTGTTGTTCCAGACAGCGTAACGGACAGAGGGGCTTTGGGGAGGGAGCCTTGGTGCCATGCGGCGCAGCATACCACGTCACCCTGCGCTCCGGTCGGCCAGGACATGGGCCCCCCGTAGAGGACTCGTCGATCGCACCGCCTGGCTGGACTGTCGAGCGTGGGAGTGAGTGCGGAGTGACGGGGGGTTAGTGGAAGAGGCGCTGGAAGAAGCCTTCTTTTTTGGGCTTTTCGGGTTCTTTGGCGCCGGCCCAGCCCTTTTCGCTGCCGCTGTCGGCGTTGTTGACCTGCTTTTTGCCCCCGCCAAACCAGCCCGACACCAGGTTCTTGGCGCCATCCCACAGGTGTTCCGCCCCGTGCTTGACCCCGTCCCACGCCTTGCCCGCGCCCGTCTTGACCCCGTCCCACGCGTCCGTCACGCCTTCTTTGACGTTGTTGAGCTGCTTGCCCGCCCAGCCCTTGACGCCATCCCACGCGAGCCCGCCCACCGTCTTGGCGAAGTCCCAGCCCGATACCTTTTCGCCCTTGTCGCCCACCGCCGTCGGGTCGAACTTCTGGCCCTCGGGGGCCTTGTCCGGGTGGTAGTCCCACTCCGCTTTCTTTTCAAACGAGCTTGGGTTTTTGCCGTCCGCAAAGCCGTTGTTAAAGAGCTGCTTGGTCCACGGCATCAGGTCTTTGACCGGGTAGCCGTAGGTGCCCAGGTTGGCGTCTTCTTTGTTCGCGTCTCCGTGCAGCCAGCCGTTCGGAGACGTCACAAAGTCCGCCGCCTTCTTGTACAGGTCCAGGTTCAGGTTCTTCATGCCGGGCAGCAGGCCACCGAGCGGGTTTTTGACGTCGCCGCCCTCGCTGCCTTGGCGATCCCACAGGCCGCGCGCCGGGTCGTACTTGTTTTCGATGCCCAGCGTCTGCACGCCGTTTTTGCTGCCCGCCCAGATGCCGTCTTCGCCGCGTCCGTTGTTGCCGCCCATCGGGGCCAGCATCACCGAGTAGTCGAGCCCCTGCTTGTCGCCGTAGTCTTCCAGGTAGGTGCGTGCGGCGGCTCCGCCCTGGCTGTACCCCGTCGCCATCGTCGTAACCTTGGAGTCTTTGCCAAAGTAGTTCATGTACGACGCCGCGCAGCCGGTCCGTCGCGGGGGGCGAATGGCGCGTTCCCTGTCGTCGCGGCACGGGTGGACGCGCGGGCGGGGCTTGCGGCCTGGTCCCCTGGTTTGCGACCATCGTACGGTGAGATCCTTTCCGCTGCGTGTGCTCGGTCCGTACAAGGAACCGCGTGGCTTTCGGCTGGTGGTGGTCCAGGGGTCGCGGCGAAAGTCGCTCAAGTTTGCGTCGCTGGAGCAGGCCCAGCAGTCCCAGGCCCTGCTGCTGTCGGAAGCGCAGCGCAGCGGCGGCCATCGCATCGGCGACGTGCTTGCGGAATACGAGCAGGCCATGGTGCAAGAGCGCGGACGGCTGCCCCAGACCGCGACCGAGTCGTGCCAGCGGCTGCGGCGGTTTCTGCCGGTGGATGCGCAGCTTGGGGACATCACCCCGGCGCTGGCGCAGCAGATCTACCTGCAAGAAACCAAGCGGAACAGGCCGAGCGGTCAGCCGGTGGCGGTGGCGACGCATCACCTGATGCTGACGCTGGCCAAGGCGTTCTTTTCGTTTGGCGTAGCGCGCGGCTACCTACCGAGCAGTCCCTTTGCGGCGGTGCGCAAGCTCGGGCGGCCCAAGGCGGGCAAGCCGCAGCTTACGGCGGATGAGGCGCGGCGGTTTCTGGACGTGGCGCTTGGGCGGGCCGGGCAGGGCGATGTCTTTGCGCTGGCGGCGGCGATGCAGCTTGGGCTCGGGCTGCGGTCGAGCGAGCTGCTGCTGCGTCAGGTCCGCGATGTCGATGAAGCCGGGGCGGTGCTGCGGGTGCCGTTTGGCAAGACCGACCGGGCGGCGCGGCGGCTGCAAGTGCCGGACATGCTGCGTTCGCTGCTCCTGTCCCGGGGGGCGGGGCACGATCCGGCGGCGAAGCTGTTTCCCCACGATGGGAGCCTGTCGGCGGCGTCCACCGTCCTGCGTCGCAAGGTCCACGAGATCTGTCAGCAAGCCGGGGTGCCGCCGGTCTGTCCGCACAGCTTGCGAGGTCTGCATGCAACGCTGGCGATTCGTCAGGGCGTGAGCGGTCAGGCGGTGGCGGCGGCGCTCGGGCATGGCAGCTTTGCGGTCACGGCGCGTCACTATGCCGACCCGAGCACGCTGCATGCGGTGCAGACCCAGGCGGTGCTGGCGTCGATTGCGCCGAGTGTGCCGAGTGTGCCGAGTCCGCCGAGTGTGCCGAGTTCGCCGAGTGTGCCGAGTTCGCCGAGTGTGCCGAGTCCGCCCCCGGTGACGCCGTCCGAGCTGACCACCCTGGTGCGGGAGCTTCGTCAGCGCCTGCCCAAAGAGTCGGTGATTGAGCTGGCGGCGCTGCTACTGGCTTCGCTCAAGGAATAGGCGCGGCAGCGGCTTCCTGCGCCGTTCCCTCGGCGTTGTAAGGACCGGACTTTGCTGCGGTTTTGGCGTGCTGCGCAGTCGTTCATGTACTTGGCAAACTGGTCCGCGCCGTCTTTGGGCTTGCCGTCGTTGTTGATGATGTTTTCGACGGTGTTCGAGTAAGGAACCACCAGCGAGAACATCTCTTTGCCTTTGCCGCCGTCGCTCTGCTGGAACTGATCGGCGATCTGGGCGTTGCCGAGCCGGATCTGGCTGACGGTCTTGGTCGCCTGCATGTCGCGCAGTGCGCCGGGGTCGCCGGTCTTGGCGTGTTCCCAGACCTTGCCGAGCGCCGCACCGGTATCGCCCGTCTCGGTGGGGAGAAACTCACCCATAAACGCCGCCTTGTCGCCGAGCTTGGCGGCTTCCTTCAGATAGGTGTCGATGACCGTCTGATTGAACGTCGGATCTTTGGCAATCTCGTCGGGCTTTTTGCCCGCAAACTGCTTCTGAAACTCCGGCGAGTCCTTCATCTTGTCATACAAGTAGTGAAGCTTGCCGCCGTCGATTTGGGTCTGCATCGCCCAGGCATCGGGCGTGAGCGGCAGGCCAAACGGGCTGTACTGAAGCTCTTTGGCGTCGGCTCCTTCGGGCGGAACGTACTTGTCGGGCAGCTTGTCTTGCTTTTGGTACTTCGAGAAGTCGGGGACTTCGCCAAACATGTCGCCAAAGGGAACCGCGTGGGCGTCGCTGCCGCTGCTCGGCTCTTTGTCGGACGCTTCCTTGGTCTCTTTGACGTTTTCTTTGATCTGATGGCCCTGCTTGCCGCTCGGGTTCTGGGCAATGCCCGCGAGCGGAGGCAGATCGCGCAGCTCTTCGGCTTGCTGCTTGGGCGAGTGACCCAGCGTCGGCAGTGTCGGCATCCACGGCGACAGCTTGGGCTCTGCGTCCTGCTTGAACGGATCAAAGATCGGCATGCAGTCCTCCGATCCAGTTATCGACCACCGTGCAGGTCCGGTTTCGATCGCGCGTCAGAAACAAAAAAGGCCGACCCTTTTGGAGTCGGCCTAACCCCCGCCCGATCGTGGTCAGGATGTTTGAACCCCTACCTAAGTAGGTGGGCTTCACAAGGTTGACCGCTATGGGCTTCCCGACATGCGGGCGTGCACGCTACGGCCAGAGGTGAATCCCAGGTTCAATACATGTAGGGAAAAAACGATCCCAACCTAGGCGATTCAGGCAGCCAGGTCAGGTCCTACACTAGGGGGCCGTCTGCGCGGGGTCAAGCGTTGGCTTCGACAAATGACGCACTGCGCCGCCGGTCAGTGTCCCGACCGCTTGGGACGTGCCGCGTCGGGTCTGCGCGTGTGGTGTGGGGCGGTTGGTCGCTCGCAAGTTGTGCGCGCTAGCACTGGAAGCTGTGCGAAAATAACCAAGCAACTTGAGCGCCTACAGGGGGGCCATCGTGATCGGCGGACGCAATGCCTTGGTTGTGCTTTCGGGGTCGATGTTTTCACTGTGGTCGGCGAGCGCTTCGGCAGCGGTTCCTAACCAGCCTGCAAAGCCCTGCGCTTCGTCTGACCTGACCGTCGAGGTCTACGCGACCGGCGGTGTGATTCGTCCCAGTCTCGCGGACTCGATGTTTGAGTCGCCCGCGCGCACCACCACCACGGGCGCGGCAGAGCAAGACTTCACCGCGCGGGGCGGCGACATTGGCTTTAACAACCCGTGGATGCCTGTCGTCGAAGGCGGAGCGATCGTCTTTCCGTGTCGCTTCTTCGGCATCGGCATTCACGGCGGCGGTTCGTGGAGCGGTCTTCCCGACGGTCAAGCCATCAGCCCGCAGCTTGCGCAGCGCTCCTCGCAGCAGCTGACGATGATGCGTCTGTCGGGATCGATTCACGGACAGCTTCCGATCTCGCGCTATTTCGTCCTGCGGGCGACGGCGATGATCGGTTATCGCTACTACAGCCTGGGCGTCACGGGCGTCGGTCAGCGAGAAGCGCTGCTGCAACAGTTTTCGCTAGAGCCTCGGCTGGAAGCGCGTCTGCGGCTGCCGGTGGCGGTTCCGTTTGGTGTGTCCGCGTACGTCGGTGGTGAAGTGATCTCGCAGCCCGCGCTGACCGTCGGTGGTGGACTGTTCCTGGCCACTGACTGGCCGTCGCCGATTCGTCGTGCGTCGCGTCCGACCAGCCCGACGCCGCCAGAGGTGCCGCTGACACCGCCCCCGCTGCTGATGTCTCCGTTTGAGCCGAGCCAGACGCCAGTGCCGAGTGAGACGCAAGCTGTGCCGACGCAAGCGCCAGTCGTCCCGACGCAAGCGCCAGTGACGCCGCCCGTGGACGCTGCGCCGACGCAAGCACCGGTGACGCCGCCCGTGGACGCTGCGCCGACGCAAGCGCCAGTGACGCCGCCTGCTGCGCCCGTGGAAGCTGCG
>CALMML010000316.1 GCA_937868485.1 uncultured Myxococcales bacterium
CGGCGGCGGTGGGCGTCAAGCTGATCGTCGAAAGCCCGGTGCGCACCATCGAGACGAACATCAAGCTGACCGAGCTGGTGCTGGAGATGGCGCAGAAGAAAAAGCGTCCGGTGTTCATTGCCTCGACGTCGGAGTGTTACGGCAAGAGCACCGACTTTCCGTTCCGCGAGGAAGGCGACCTGGTGCTGGGCCCGTCGTCGAAAGGTCGCTGGTCGTACGCCTGTAGCAAGCTCATCGACGAGTTCTTGGCCATCGCCTACCACCGCGAGCGTGGCCTGCCGACCGTCGTTGGGCGACTGTTTAACACCGTTGGACCGCGTCAGACCGGTCAGTACGGCATGGTGGTTCCGACGTTCGTGCGGCAGGCGCTGTCAGGACAGCCGGTGACGGTGTTTGGCGACGGACAGCAGTCGCGCTGCTTTACCCACGTCAGCGATGCGGTGCGCGCGTTGATTGGGCTGATGGAGCGTCCCGACGCCTACGGTCAGGTCTTCAACATCGGCAACACCGAGGAAGTCAGCATCCTCGGCCTCGCGCAGCGTGTGATTGCGCAGTCCGGCTCCACGAGCGAGATCGTGTTTGTCCCCTACGAGCGGGCCTACGAGCCGGGCTTCGAGGACATGAGCCGTCGCGTTCCCGACGTTGGCAAGATCGGTCAGCTCATCGGCTGGACGCCGACGATCTCGCTTGAGCGGATCTTGGACGACGTCATCGGCTGGTGCCGAGGCGCGGCGACCTAAGCCATGGAGCTGTGGCAAGTCCTTGTGCTGTCCATCGTCGAAGGGCTGACCGAGTTTGTGCCGGTTTCTTCGACGGGACACTTGATCCTGATGAGTCGCGTGCTGGGGCTTCGTGGACCAGCGATCGATGCGTTTTCGGTGGTGGTTCAGCTGGGCGCGCTGCTCGCGGCGGTGTTTTATTACCGTCGCATCCTCATCGATACCTTGACGGGTGTGCTGCGTCGGCAGCCGGAGTCGCTGGCGCTTGTGCGGAACATCCTGCTGGGCTCGCTGCCGCTGCTCGGCGTCGCGTACCTGTTGGGAAAGCGGATCAAAGCGGTGCTGTTTGCGCCGCTGCCGGTCGCGGCGGCTCTCGGGGTGGGCGGTCTGCTGATGCTGCTGGTCGAGCGCTATCGTCGTCGATCGGTGCCACCGTATCAGCACGCGCATGAGCTTCCGCCTCGTCGCGCCTTGACGGTGGGACTGTGTCATCTGGCGGCGCTGTGGCCGGGCACGTCGCGCTCGCTGGCCAGCATGACCGGCGGCTTGATTGCGGGCTTACCGACGGCAGCAGCGGCGGACTTTGCGTTTTTGCTCGCGCTGCCAACACTCGGGGCGGCGACGCTGTACGAGCTTGTCAAAGAGCGTCACATCCTGCACAGCGAAGTCGGCTTTGTGAACATCGGAATCGGTCTGCTCGTGTCGTTTGTCGTCGGCTGGCTGGTGATTGCGGCGTTTTTGCGCTACCTGCGCGGGCACGGACTGCTGGCGTTTGCGCTCTATCGCATCGTGCTGGCGCTGACGGTGTTGGGGCTCACGATGGGCGGAGCGGCGAGCGATTCCGTGGTGCCCAGACAGACGATTCCGTCGACGGTGAGCACAGGCTCCGCGACGAATCACACGCCGTAGCTGGCGCGGACCGCAGCGCGCCCGTCGGTTAGCCTCGTGCGTACCAGGACGTGACGCCTGCGTGATCGCGCACCGCTTCGTAGACGCGGTTTAGCTTCGGATACGCGGCAAAGATCGTCGCGGGAATGTAGTCGACCTTGCCGCCGATGAACCAGCGCACGGTCAGGTACAGCTTGATGTCCACGACGTGCAGCTTGTCGCCCGCGACAAACGGACCGTCGCCGAGCTGCTTTTCCGCGTTTTCGGCCCACGTCGGCAGATACGACGCAACCAGTCCTTCGCGCACGCGACGCTTTTCGGCTTCGTCGGCAATGCGAATCGTCGGCCCGACCTGTCCGCGCAGATCCTCGACGTGAGCCATCAGCGCTTCATGCTGCGCCGCGACAAAGTCATCGCTGGGATGCAGGCCGTGACGACGACCGATGAGCACCAGGATCGCGTTGGTCTGCGCCAGCACGGGACGGCCTGGCTCTTCGTACGTCGGCAGCGAACCAAACGGCGTCAGCGGCTTGAGCTTGGGCCAGTCGCCAAACGGCACGCGAACGTCTTCGAAGTCCACGCCCGCAATGTGCAGCGCGAGACGACACTCTTCACCGCGACTTACCGGTGCATCGAAATAGGTCAGCTTGGGTTTGTTCATCGTTACGTTGTACGCGCAAAGCCGCCGCGCTGACGAGCACAATTCCGAGCCGCGTCTGCTAGGGCGGAACTGCCATCAATAGCTCCGCGTGCAGCTTTTCGGCACTGGGTCGCAGCAGCGGATCGCGATGCAGACAGCGATCGAGCAGCGCAAGCACCGGCGCAGGCAGCTTCACCTTTCGTGCGATAAGCGGCGGCGCGACCTGGACATCGCTCGGACGCCGCGCCCACACCACCGGCGAGCGATACGGCATCTCTCCCGTCAGAAGCTCATAGGCAATCACCCCGAGCGCAAACATATCCGCCGAAGGCCGCGCATGCTTCGATCCCTGCGCAAGCTCCGGCGCCATGTACATCGGGGTTCCGACCAGCACACCCGTGGCGGTTAGGTTGGCATCGAGGGTCAGGGGAGAGGCCACTTCGGCTTCGACGGCATCGGCATCGGACCCGCTGACATCTGCTTCCGACGACGCATCGGTTCGCTGCGAGTGCCGAAGCCGGCTGGCGGGCGCGTACACATCCTGGGTCGCCGAGTCGCCGTCCACATCGTCCGCCGCCGCTTGTTCGGCTGCATGCACGGTCAGCACGTCGGATGCCGAGGGCTCATCGCTGACTTGGTATTGGAGATAGTCCGACTGGCTCTCTTCCATCACCGACGCCGCCAGCGCCGCCACGGTCGAGCTATCACTGGTCGATTCCGTTCCCGATCCGTACCGACCGCTCGATAGCTCCGCCGACAGGATCGAGATCCCAAAGTCCGCCAGCTTCACCGACACGCCGTCCGCCGACTCCGCGAGCAGCACGTTGGCTGGCTTGAGGTCCCTGTGGACAATCCCGCTGCGGTGGATGGTGGCGAGTCCGGCGGTCATCTGGCGCAGGACGGTGAGCGCGAAGGGAAGCTGGCCGAAGCGGTCGCGAAACTGCTTGAGGACGGAGCCGCGCACCAGCTCCATGACCAGGAACACGACGCCATCTTTGGTGACGTCGATGTCGACGATCGAGATGAGGTTGGGATGATCGAGCCGACACAGGATCTGGGCCTCGCGGGCAAAGCGCAAAAGCGAGGTCTTTTTGCGGGCCTCGGTGAGCACTTTGGCGGCGAAGCGACGATGGTCGGTGGTGCGCTCGACTTCAAAGACGGTTCCCATCGCGCCGCTGCCGATGGTGGAAAGGACGTGGTAGTGGTCGCCCAGCCGCTTGCCGGGCGCAATCTGGGCGGGACGCTGCGCGGCGGGGGACAGCCCTTGTGCGACGGTTTCCATCAGTCGCCGGGATCGCTGCTCGATCTGACGACGCAGCTCCTCGTTGAGCTGGCGGACGGCGAGGTTGCGCTGCTCTAGCTCGCTGACCTTGTGCTGAAGATCCTGTCGCATGCTGTCGAGCGCGAGCGCGAGCGGGGTCAGCTCACTTCCGGTCGGCACCGAGATCTGCGAGAGCAAGTCACCTTTGGCCATCTTCCCGGCGGCGGACAGCAGGTTGGACTGCTCGGCGAGTCGCTGCGCTTGCAGCTGCGATTCCTGTTCCAGGCGGGCGGCTCGGTCGGTGAGGATGGCCATCAGCGCAAAGCGACGCACCAGCACGACGCCCAGCGACACCACGAGCGCGGCGACTCCGTAGTGACTGAAGATGTGATGGCTGCCGCCGATGATTCCCATCGCCGCCAAGATGTCGATGGCCGCCGACGTAGCACACAGTCCAAAACCCAGGCTCAGGATGCGCGCCCCGATGTCGCCTTGCCAGGCGGACAGCAGCAGCGTGGTCATGACACCGATGATTCCGAACAGCATCAAGATCTGAAGCGGATACAGCACCTGCCACAGGTTCAAGATGCCCAGCGCAACCAGGCTCACGGCGACGACAAAGTAGGCCAGGTACAGCGTCGCCAGCTTGGGCATCATCCCGCGCGGTCCTGGTCCCAGCGTCTTCCAGATGTACGCGCACATGCTGCTCGACAGGAGCGGCAGCGACAGCACCACCATCACCGCCCACAGCGACGGACTGGACGTGATGATCTCATGCAGCGACGAGCGTCCCAGAAAGTGAAGCCCAGTGCTGAGCGTAAAGACGCCGTAGTACAGATAGACGCTTTCCGACGCACGCAGGGCAAACAGCAGCAGCGCGAGCCCACCGATGCCAACCATCAGCAGTCCGAGCACAAACGCCGTCGCTCCGTGTTGCACTTGATAGGCCAAGATCGACGCGCGTGAGCCAATCAAGATCTCGCCAAACAAGCCGATGTAGCGATGGGGCGAGTAAATGCGCAGCGTCAGCACGCGACCGACATAGTGCGGATCGAGCGGCAGATAGGCGCGCGGCTCCCCGGCAAAGCGACGAGCGGCTTCGGTGTGGATCGCCCCGGCTTCCGCGATGAGCTGACCGTCGAGAAACGCCTGAAAGCTCTGGTTCACGGACTGCAAAAACAGCGCCGGATCGATGAGCGGCGGGCCTTCCAGCGTGGTGCGCAGCCACAAAATATCTTCTGCGCCGCGTCCAGGTGGCACAAACGGACGCTGCGTCGTCGGCCAGTCACTGTCTTTGCGGGTCGGACTCGCGAACAGAAACTGCCCCTTTGCATCCAGTGGAGAGTCTCCGTAGTGGTACTGCCACACGCCGGGATACAGACGGACGATGCGCTGCTCTCGCTGCGTGGCGGAGCGAAGGTGGGACAGCCCGTGCAGATCGGTTGAGCAGCCCCAAGTGGACACTAGCAGCAGGCAGCAGATGGCCAGCAGTCGTAGCACCATCTGCCATTATATGCGGCGTGCCGACTCGCTCGCTACAGCGGGGACGTGGGTCGCACGCACCCGAATCGGAGCCTGGATCGAAACCGGGCTCTGTTACTGCGTAGCGCCGCTGCGAACCCAGTTTACAAACTGACA
>CALMML010000317.1 GCA_937868485.1 uncultured Myxococcales bacterium
TGGGTCTGTTTTCCTATACGCAGTTTGAAAACTGGGGCTATCAAGCGTCGTTTACGTCGGACAACACACCGTGGTTTTTCAACGGAGCGCGCCTTCAGATCTTCCCGACCGATCGCTTAAAGCTTGAGCTATGGCTCATCAATGGCTGGCAGACCTACGGCAAGTTCAACCAGCTTCCCGGCGTCGGATATCAGGTTCACTACGCCCCGCGCGAGTGGATCAAGCTGGTATGTAACGGATACGTAGGAACCGACACCCAAGGCAGCGAACATCGGGTCCGTTTTCACTCGGATAACAGCGTGCTGGTTCGCTATCTGAATCGCGCAGATGCTCGCGGAGTCAGTCGCGCCGCGCTGTCATTCACCTTCGATCTGGGCTTCGAAGAAGGGGACGGAGTCACCGCATTCCGAGGCGTTCACGATCCCGGCAACTGCACCAAAGAGCGTCCGTGTGAACAGGACTTTCTGTCTGCGATGGCGTATCACAACCTGTGGTTTTGGAAACACCGGCTCAGCTGGATGGTTGGCGGTGGCTTCATTCGCAATCCGGGTCGCTATCTGGTGCTGGTTCCTACTGGTGTCGCAGCGTCGACGTTTGATACCCGCAGCGGAACCGAGTTTTTTGGCTGGGATGTCTCTTCCAACTTCAGCGTTTATCCCAGTGAGCTGCTGACCGTGCGTCTGGAAGTCTCGCATCATGAAGCAAGCGTTCCGTACTACGCAGGATCAGGAGGAGTCACAGGACCCGATGGCTACAAGTGCGGCGGTCTGTATCATCCCGACGGTGTGATCTCAACCTGTGCGCCATCTGGTTGGACTCCTGATCTGGCCCGCGCAGAGACCAAGCTGATCTTCGCCGTGCTGTTTCGCTTGTGAAGTTGATGATAGGTTGTCCCCCGATCGGGAGCACGAGATGACAGAAGTGAATCGAGCCAAGCGTGCGCTGAATGTACTGATTGTCGACGATGAAAAGAACATCCTCACCACCTTGAAGATGTGTCTGGAAGGAATGGGACATCGTGTCACAGCGGTATCCAGCGCGCACGCAGCGCAAGAAGCCATCCGATTTCACTCGTTTGATCTCGCGTTCTTGGATCTCCGTCTTGCGGAAGGAAGCGGTCTGGATCTGCTTCCCAAGCTGATCTCTGCATGTGCGAACCTGGCGGTGGTGATGATCACTGCGTACGGAACGATTGATGCGGCGGTGCAAGCGGTCAAGAGCGGCGCAACAGAGTTTCTGACCAAGCCATTTACGCCCGCACAGATTCGCAGCGTGGTCGACAAGATCACGACGCAGCGGCAGCTAGAGCGACAGCTGGCAAACCTCAGTGAGCAGCTTGCGGAAGCGATTCCTGAAGTCGAGCTGCTGACACAGTCGGCCCAGATGCAGTCTGTTTTGGAGATCATTTCCAGGGTCGCAGCAAGTGATGTCTCTGTGCTGCTGCGCGGTGAAAGCGGAACCGGAAAAGGAGTCCTCGCGCGGCTCCTTCACTCTCACAGTGCGCGCAAAGATCATCCGTTTGTGATGGTCAACTGTCCTACGCTGTCTGAAGATCTGCTGGCCAGTGAGCTGTTTGGACACGCACGCGGAGCCTTCACCGGAGCGGTTCGCGATCAGCCAGGTCGCGTCGAGAGCGCGCAAGGTGGCACGCTGTTTCTGGATGAAGTCAGTGAGATTGCACCGAGTCTGCAAGCCAAGCTGCTGCGCTTTTTGCAAGAAAAGCAGTTCGAGCGCGTCGGTGAAAACACCACGCGGCGCGCCGATGTTCGTGTCATCACCGCGACCAATCGCAACCTAGAACAGGAAGTGAATGCGGGTCGATTCCGTGAAGATCTGCTGTTCCGTTTGAACGTGGTGGAAGTGATCTTGCCGCCGCTGCGCGAGCGAGTGGAAGACATCTTGCCGCTGGCGCGACACTTCCTGTCGTTCTTTGCGCGCGCAACGAAGCGTCCCCAGATGGAGCTGTCCGCTGCCGCAGAGACGATGTTACAGAGCTATCCGTGGCCCGGAAACATTCGCGAGCTGCGCAATGCGATCGAGCGCGCGACGATCTTGTGGCCAGCGCGCGTCATCGAGCCCGCTGCGTTTCCCGATCGAATCAGCACGCACCCATCCGGTCCAGTGCTTGGCGGTCCGTTTACGATTGAAGAGATCGAGCGAGAGCACATTCAGCGCGTGGTAGCCCGCTGTAAGACCCAAGAGGAAGCGGCCAGTATATTAGGCATCGATAGCTCCACTTTATGGCGCAAGCGCCGTCGCTGACAATGTGTCCGATTCCACAGAGCTAGCGACACCCAGCGCCGGTTCCGGTTGGCATCTTGCGTGTGATGGTCCATGCCGTGGTGTCCAGGTGGCAGCTGATGCACGTATACGGCGCGGCAAGTACAACCGATGTTCCACCCGCTGTGGCAAACGTGCTGCGATCGCTCAGCTTTCCCTCTTCGGTATACGCCGCAAAGTCGAGCTGTCCGTCGCTGCGCAGCGATGTAAACAGGACTTCTGTTTCGCGCACTGCGCCATCTACGATCGTCTCTGCCACGTAGATTCCTTGGTCCAGATCTTCATACAAGCGACGCGGTCCGTTCTTGGGACGCGCGCAGTCTAGCTGCTGAACGGGCCACTTTTTATAGTCTCCGTAGCGCGCGACAAAGGCACCAAGATCTGCCGGAAACGGACGATCGCACGGATAGAAGTAGTACAGTCCTCGTCGAAGAAACGAAAAGTCTAGCTTCCCGCCGGTTCCTTTGGCTGCGGCGCCCAGCACGGCACGACCCAGCGCGGTCTGTTGCGCATCTTGATGCGAAACCGTAGTTCCTTGACTGCGTCCCAGCATGTAGTTGACGACGGCAACAGAGAGCTTGCTCTCTGCACTGTAATCAAGCGGATCGGGAACGGTCTTTAGATCAAGTGCGGCAAGCTGCGCAGCATAGTCAGGAAGTGCTTCCGTCACATCGGACTTGAGCGGAGGACCGGGAAGCATCGCTCCGCATGCAACAGACGGAGTCGGTGGTGGCAGCGTCGCATCAACGCTGGGCGACGCCAGATCTTCCATCGCAGCCAGATCAGCCAGAAGCTGTGGATCAGGCTCCACCTGTGATGAATGACAGGCCGAAAGCCACAGCGTACAGAGTGCAACAGGAACAGACAGAGATCGGTTCTGCATGCGGAATTCCTTTGAGAACATCCAGGCTGTCCGCCCGCCAGAAACGCAGCGTGACAGACGGGATTTTTCTATTTTTGAAAATGAATATCAGAATCCAATTTGAGACGCAACGACAGAAAGTGCGCGCGCAAGTCACGGAATCGACTCGGGATCTTCCGATGCAGTCACAGGTCCGACACGCTGCCCGGCGCACCCACAGTCCGCCCCAGCAAATGGAAACAGAGTGCGTACAGAGTAGTGCGTACAGAGTGCGTACAGAGTGCGTACAGAGCGTCGATGTGTCCGTTCCGTAACGCCGCAGCGGAGCCGAAGAATGAAGCCAGCAGCGACGATCGAAAGCTAGCGCCAGGTCACCAAGCCAGACATCGAGGTGGCGTTCTCTGCCAGCTCAGAGAGCTGGACATCGCGTGCGCCAATCAGCTCGAGCGCGACACGGATTCCGCACATGGTGACTTCCAGATCAAACAGCGTGAGCAGATGCGCAGGAAACTCAAACACAATGCGTCCACCGCGTTCGCCCATGTGAACCGTCAGAGAGACACCTTTGTGGAAGTTTTCCCAGCGTGAAGAGGCAAGACGGAATCCGCGCTCTGTCGACATCACCATAAACAGCGGACGATAGAGCGGACTGCTCAAGACTCGTCGCTGTGCTTCATATCCCCATGCGACATACTTGCGACGATCGCGAAAGAAGGAATCGAAGCTGGCGCGCAAGAGCGCACGAAAATAGACCTCAGGAATCCAGCTACTAACCGGCGGTGGCTGCGTGACGATCTCTTGCAGCGCAGAAGGCAGACTCTCGACCAGAGAATCGAGCGGAAGGTCGGTCTTGAGAGAATGCAGCAGGCTCGCTTTGACTTGGCAGTTTGGATAGGAATCCAGTCCGCGTGGCAGCAGACCCAGATAGGTCACCATCGAAGGAAAGCGCTGGCGATGCAGAAGAAGAAGCTCGCTGCTCATAACAGACTGCCGCTATCGTGACATCTTCTGAAAAGCGTGACACGACGAAGAGCAGGCTGTCAACACATTCTCATCCGGTGACGGAACGCTTACTTGTATTCCCAAGACAGAGAGCAAGTCCGTTAGCGCAGCAGCAGCCACACCAGCGCAGCGGACAGCAGCGACAGAATCGAAAAGACCAGGAAGGGAAGCAGCGGCTTACGCAGATAGGAACGCAGACCGGATGGCATCGCAGCGACGATGATCTGCGTGGGAGCTTGCGGCGCAACTGCACTGACAACAGGGTCGCTCTGCTTGGGAACTGGCGCCGTCACATCAGAGTGCAGGGCCGAGACGTCCGTGCTACGCGGAGAAGCAAACTCCAGCGTCCGAGCCACCGAGATGGCCATCATGCTCTCGCTCGGGACGGATCCGCTGGGCTCTTCCCACAGCTCATCGGCTTCCAGAAACGACGGTATGCGCGCGGTTCCAGAGCGCTCTTCCACAAGTCGCCAGGACTCTGGATCATCACCGAGCATGACGCGAAGATGTGCGCCCAGCTCGCTGCGATCCATCCACAGACCGTGACGCTGGGACAGCAGCAGCAGCTCTTCGTACCACTTGAGCGCCGAGTGAGGTCGATCGTTTTTGTCGAGCTGGAGCGCGCGCAAAATCACCGCATCCGCAGAAGGAGGCAGGCTCGGACACAGCGCAGAAGGAGGCAGAATCGGAGCGGCATAGACACGGCTTGCGCTCTCTCCTTCTTGACCGACAAACAGACGCTTGGCCGTCAGCAGCTCGTAGAGCACGGTCCCGAGCGAAAACAAGTCCGAGCGCTGATCCAGCTCCTCTTGACGCGCTTGCTCGGGAGACATGTAGCCCACCTTGCCGCGCAGTCGCAGACCCAGCTCTTCCACTTGCGAAGTCTGCGCGATTCCGAAGTCCGACAGCTTCACTTCTCCATCGCCGGAAATCAGGATGTTGGCCGGGGAAATGTCGCGATGAATGACGCCCAGCGGAACACCGCGCGCATCTCGAAGCTCGTGTGCATAGCCGAGCGCTTGCAACAGCTCACGCACAATGAACAGCGCCGCAGCGGCTGAAAAGCGCTGACCCCGACGACGAGCCCGCCGCAGCAGCAGCAGCAGATCCCCGCCGCGTACGTATTCCATGACCAAGTAGTATTCGCCGTCGATCACCACCAGATCCGTGGTCCGCACAATGCACGGATGCAGCAGGCGCGACTGAAGCTCTGCTTCGGAAAACAGCAGCGCGCGCAGCTCGGGAACGTGGGTCAGCTCGCTGCGCAAGCGCTTGAGCACAATCGGCGTTGAGATGCCGGTGCGTCCAATGTGCTTGCCCAAGAACACAGTCGCCATCCCGCCTTGGTTCAGGTACGGACCGATGACGTACTGATCCTGCGCAGAGGCAGATTCGGTGCGAGCAGAAGCACCTAACGCAATGGTTTCGACGGATGCCACAGCGACACACTTACGGGTCGAAAGGTGGTCCAGAATCTCCGCGCAAACGACCTCGGAGCGGGACTAGCAGCCAGCGCCAGCAAGCTCTGGCACGGCGGATTCAGAAGAAGTCTGCTTTTTTTCGTCTTCCAGCGGATCTTGCGGTGGCATCGCCAGCTTGAGCCGACGGTATTGCCACAGCAACAGACACGCAGCGAGCAGTGAGGTCACCACCAGCAGCATAAAGAACTCGGAGTGCTTCCACGGTCGCCAGAAGCGACCAATAAAGCCCGATAGATAGTTGCCAACCGCCGTCGCGATAAACCACACGCCCATCAGCATTGCGGTCATTCGACGCGGCGCGAGCTTGGTCACCATCGACAAGCCCATCGGCGACAGCAAAAGCTCTGCAATCGTGATGACGAAGTAGCAGCCAATCAGCCAGCCCATGCCGACTTTGCCGTGATCTCCACCGGACCAGGAAGCGACGACCAAGATCGCGTAAGACAGGCCCGTGAGCAGCATGCCAATCCCAATCTTGGTGGGCGTATTCGGCTCCCAGTTTCGCGCGCGCAGCCACGACATCACGCGAACCAGCACCGGCGTCAGGATGATGATGAAGGCCGAGTTAAACGCTTGGAACACGCCGGGCGGGATCTCTTTGGACCATGATCCGATGCGCAGCACGCGGTCGGTGTTGTCACGCGCCCAGAAGGTCAGCGACGTTCCGTTTTGGTGAAAAGCCATCCAGAAGAACATCACGATGAGACACATCACCACGAGCGCGATGATGCGCTGACGCTCGACGGCAGGCGGATCAGGACGGTCTTCGTATTCCGCAGGAAGCGGCATGTCGAACACAGCAGCGACGGACGAGCGATTGTCTCCGAAAGTGACGTGCTTGCGCAGAAACGCAAACGTCACCAGCGAAAACGCCATGCAGCCACCAGCGGTCGCAAACGCGAGCGGCCAGCCAAACGTCATGCGCATGTATTCGCCGACGGGACCACCAAACAGCGCGCCCAGGTTGATGCCCATATAGAAGATCGAAAACGCGGAGTCTCGACGGGAATCACCTTGTGGATACAGGTTGCCAACCAGCGTCGAAATGTTCGGCTTAAACAGACCGTTTCCGAGCACCAGCAGAAACAGCGCGGCATAGAACGCGTACGGATGCTGAATCGAAAAGACCAGATAACCGGCTCCGAGCAGCGCGGCTCCGCTCAAAATCGCGCGGGTATAGCCAAAGACACGATCCGCGAGCAAGCCTCCGAAAAACGGCGTCAGGTACACAAAGAACATGTAGCCGCCGTAAATCGACGAGGCCTCGGCCTCGGACATCTTGTAATGCTCGGTCAGATACAGCGTGAACAGCGCCAGCATTAAGTAAAAGCCGAAGCGCTCCCACATCTCTGTGAAGAAAAGAACGTACAGGCCGCGCGGGTGCTTGCTCGCCATTTAGGTGCCTTTCATTTGGCAATAGCCACGGGGAACTTGTAAAGCCCTAAAATCCCTGGGGTTTTGGGCGAGCCGCTGTCGCGTTGTCCCCGGATACATGCTCCCAAAACGCGCTGCGCGGACCGTAGAAAGCGCCGAGCCGGGCTGGCTGTTTCGCTTCCACGCAGCAAGGAACGCCCCTGCGAGCGATTCACACACTGCACCGCGCAGCACAGGTCGGACCCAGACCGATTGTGCGCACAAGGCGGGATCCGATGCGAAACCGGAACAAATGTATCGTGAATCAGCTCGCGGAGCGCTTAGCACACTGTGCCCCCTTTCTTGGTTTTCGGCCCCACCTGCGTGTATGTTCCCCGCCCTTGCGATTTATTTTTGGGAGGACAGACAACTTGCGAGGTCTTCATCGACGCTGGCTGTGGAGCTTGGGCCTGGCTCCGCTGCTCGCTTTTTCCGATTCCTGGGGCCAGGGACCGCAGACTGCGCCGGTGGCTCCGGTGGGTCATCCGGTCTTCGATCTACATGCCAACCGCACCTTGGCGCACATCGAGCAGCGCGGCGGACTCGTCATCACGACGGGCTCGGCTGGCTTTGCGCGCTATGCCCACTTCGGTCGTCCGACCCCCAGCTGGCGGCTGCGCGCGGAAGTGGATGGCAAAAAAGTAGCGCTCCCGACGACGGCGGCGCGACTGCAAGTGCCACTGCATCCCGGTCAAGCGCAAAACCAAGCGGTGTTTCTGTCGCTGAAGAGCCCGACCAAGTCGTCGCTAAAGATCAGCGTCGGTGGCAAGTCGAGCGCGGCGGTAGCGCTGAACGAAGGCTGGCAGCTTGTCACCGTGCCGCTTCCGCCCGACTCGCTGCATGCGGGAGAAAACACGCTGAGCCTCACGTTTGCGCAGAGCGGCAACTTCACCCTCGGTGGTGGAGCGGGCTCGCACAAGGCAGCGGCGGCGGTCGAGTGGATTCAGGTAGGAGGCTCAGCACCGACGGGAGCTGTGACGCTACCGAAGCTGTCCGACGGCTCCAAGCTGCACATTCCCGGGGGCGGCGCGCTTCATTACTATGCGTTTGTTCCCAAAGGCGGCTCGCTGCTCGTCAAAGGCGATGGCAGTGGCTGTTCGCTGAAGGTGACGGTCGATGGTCCGCAGCCTGGCGGTCGTGGCGGAGCGCAGCCGGTCAGTCTCGACGGTGTGCCGCTGCCGCTGTCGGGACATGGCGGAGAAGTTCGTCGCATTGGACTGCGTGCGGAAGGCTCGTGCGAAAAGATTGCGCTCGAAAAGGCGCAGCTTCTTGCGGGAGGCCAAGCGCCGCAGCCGCTGAAGCTGGAAAAGCCGCGCAACGTGGTGTTCTGGCTGTCCGACGATACGCGCGCCGACAAGTTCAAGCTGTGGAACAAGTCATCGCGGGTGGAAACGCCGGTTCTCGACGAGTTTTCCAAGAAAGCGACGCGCTTTTCGGTCACGTACGCGCAAGGCAACGAGTCGCGCGTCAGCCATGCCTCGCTGTTTACCGGACTGTATCCAGCGACGCACAAGTTCATCAGCGACAAAGCGGTGCTGCCCGACAGCTTGACGATCATCCCCGAGGTGATGAAGCAAGCAGGGCTTTACACCATCGGTCACATCGCCAACGGCTACATCACCAAGCGCTGGGGCTTTGGCGACGGCTGGGATCTGCTGAAAAACCACATCCACGAAGGCGGCGGCTTAAAGAGCGCGGAGCTGGTCGGCGACGCCAAGCAGTTTTTGGAAAAAGGTCCGGGCAAGTCGAAGCCGTTCTTTTTGTATCTCGGGACGATTGATGCGCACGTCTCGTGGCGCGCGTATGAGCCGTGGATCTCGAAGTACGATCCGACGCCGTATAACGGGCCGTTTGTGAAGGGCTGTATGGACCCGCAGCTCGACAAGATCGTCGCGGGACAGCTCACGGTGACGGCGCGCGACCGCCAGCGCGTGATTGCGCTGTACGACTGCGACATCTCGTACAACGACCATCACTTCGGCGAGCTGCTCAAGCTGCTCAAGCAGACCGGG
This sequence comes from uncultured Myxococcales bacterium, assembly GCA_937868485.1. Classification (GTDB taxonomy): domain Bacteria; phylum Myxococcota_A; class Polyangia; order Palsa-1104; family JAEUJZ01; genus JAEUKA01. The sequence continues at coordinate 9,051 of CALMML010000317.1, forward strand.
CACGAAAACGACACGATGATCATCTACACCTCGGATCACGGCGAGGAGTTTTGGGATCACGGTCGCATCGGTCACGGTCAGTCGCTGCGCCAAGAGCTGATTCACATTCCGCTGTGGATTTACTATCCGCCGCTGTTCCCCGGTGGAAAGGTCGTCGAAGAAGGTGCCGAGCTTGTGGATCTGCTGCCGACGATGGCCGAAGCGTTTGGCGTGCCGGTGCCCAAGGACGTTCAAGGCGAGTCGCTGATTTCCGTCGCACAAGGCATCGGTCAAGGCTACCCGCGTCCGGCGATTGCCAGTCAGTATGAGCTGGCGCACGTCATGCGGCTCGGACGCTACAAGCTGTGGGTCGGCGGCTCGGGTCAGGTCAAGCTCTACGACGGACAAGACGATCCCGGCGAACAGAAAGAGCTAAACCAGTCCGATCCGCTCGCGCTGCGCTTTGTCACCGACGCGATGGGCATCTGGATGGCCTATCAAGGTCAGTGGAAAAAGTCGCGCTGGGGCGTCGCCAGCAACCACAAGCCAGAGCTGGCCAGCGATCTCGAAAAGTAAGACCGCGCCCGTCCGCGTGTGACGGGCCGAACAACAAAAAAGCCCTGAGAGCAGCCGCGTATCGTCGCGCTGTCCTCGGGGCTTTTGCGTTCAGATGCTGCGAAAAAACTGTGCTTACTGCTTCACCACCGCTGCCGTCTGACCGAACAGGATCTTCTTGGCTTCTTCGCTGACCGTCGGAGCCGTGTTGATTTCCTTGGCGCGATCATAGGCGCGAGCCGTCGCTGGGCGCGCTTTGATTTCCAAAAACCAGCGCTGAAGGTGCGGAAAGTCTTCGAGCTTCTGACCCTGACGCTCATGCGGGACGATCCACGGATAGCAGGCCATGTCGGCGATCGAATACTCTCCGGCGACAAACGGACGATCCGCGAGCCGCTTGTTCAGCACGCCGTAGAGCCGGTTCGTCTCGTTCACATAGCGAGAAATCGCGTACGGAATCTTTTCCGGCGCGTACTGGCCAAAGTGATGGTTCTGACCGGCCATCGGTCCAAGTCCCGCCATCTGCCAAAACAGCCACTGGAGCACGTCGGCGCGGCCTCGGATGTCGCTAGGAATGAAGCGTCCAACCTTGTCCGCCAGGTACAGCAGGATCGCGCCCGACTCAAACAGCGAGATCGGCGCGCCGCCATCCGTCGGAGCCTGATCGACAATCGCAGGAATCCGGTTGTTCGGAGAGATCGCCAAAAACTCCGGCTTAAACTGCTCGCCAGCGCCGATGTGAACCGGAATCAAGCGGTACGGCAGGCCCGCTTCTTCCAGAAACATCGTGATCTTGTGGCCGTTCGGAGTCGTCCAGTAATACAGGTCGATCATCGTGGTTACTCGCTCGTCTCGGTCGTTGGGGCCGATGGGCTGGGCGCAGCCTCTGTCTTACGCAGGCTGAGCACACTGGAAGTCACAACCGGCTGGCCGTTGCGATCACGGCCTTTCCACAGCACGGCCAATCGAACGTAGTCAGTGAGCGAGTCCTCGGCAAGCGGCACTTGGGTCAGCACACCAGGCCGCGCCGGAAGCGTCGCTTGCGTCTTTATAACTTGGCGCTCTCCGTTTGCTTTTTCGCCAAGCACCGTCAGCGTTCCGCTGCCAAGCTGCTCATCGAGAAGCTTCACGGTCAGCCCCGTGTCACTCGCCAGCGACAGCCGCAGATCGCCACGCAGCAAAAAGTCGAGCCCGACCTGCGCAAACTTCCCGATCTCCGGCAGCAGCGCCGTCGAGTAATCGGTATAGCAGCGCTCATCCAAAAACGGCGATCGCACGCTCGGATCCGCTTCGCTCGGCTGCCACGCCAGCCAGTGCTTCACCGTCAGCGAAGACACATAACCACCCGATCCACTGGGCTTACTTCCTGCCGGAATCAGCGACGGAGAAAGCATACTTGGCGACAGATATCGCGACGCGGTTCGCTCGGCCAGACCTTGACCTTTTCCGTCGAACAGCAGATCGCGAAAGCGCATCGGCGACGCGACATCCAGCTTGGCATCCGGCTGCGGAACCCCGGCACGACCGAAGCGCTGTCCGACGAAGCGCGCATACGTTCCCGACAGAACCGCTGACAGATCGTTGTGCACAAACGCTGGATCGCCCGTCTGTGAAAGCACGCCGAGCAGCCCACCGAGCGCCAGCAGCGCTTCTGTCAGAGCCGTCTCGCGAGCCACCGTCGTCGGAGCCGTAACCGCTCGCTCGTAGGCAGTCCAAAACGCGGGCAGTCCCAGATCGTTGTCGCTCGATTCAACCCAGTCCGTCGCCGCAAGCCCGGTTCCATCCATCGCCGCGCCCGCCAACAGCTGCCGGACCGTCGAAATTCCTTGCTGAACCGATTCCGCCGAAGCCGACACCGAGGTGACTCCCGACGGACGATGCAGCCCTTGGCCGGTCTTGCCATCGACGAAGTGATGACGCACGCGCACCGCCGGATGCGTTTCCAGCACCGATCCCGCAGCCAGCCAGCCGAGCACATGCTGACGCAGCGGCGACAAGCTCTGACCTTCTTTGCGCGTCAAGACCTCGGGCGCATGACCTTGTCCGGCATCGAGCGCGCTCAGACGAACATACAGGTTCCGTGCGCGCTCCACGGAAAGCAGCGACGGGTCCAGCCGCAGTGGCTCAAACATCCCGAGCGACAGCCCGAAGCGTTCCACCATCCGCCGCTGAAGCCGTGACGACAGCGCTGCTTGTTCCGTCAGACCCGCCAGCGTGGTCGAGCCTTCATAGCCTACAGCCACATCCGTCGTCGCACACAGCGCCAACAGCGCCGCAATCCACTTTCGCGAAAGCCGCATCGACTTCACATCCTTCCCGATGAGCCCGTCTCAGTGAGACTCTTTGGCTGCCGCCGGCTCGGTCGGTTCAGCCGCAAGCGGAGGCGCCGTCTCTTGCAGTTCCAGCGACGCAGCGATGATTTCCGACTGGGCCGCTCCCCGCAGCGCCGCGCCGCTGCCCAAGAACACCAGGTGCTTGGTGTGCGACTCGCTTTGCGGAAACCGATCCAGACGAACCACGTTGCCGCGCTGAACAAAGTCATGTCGCGGCGAGCGATCGTCAAAGCGCAGGTCCGAGCGATAGCCGACAAAGCCCGCTTTGTAGACGACCAGCGTAAAGCGACGAAGCAGCCCCGCGAACTGACGACCCGCTGGCAGGCTTGGAAGCGCATAGTTTCCGTCGCTGCCCGTCACCACACTGACCGAGTACGAAGACTCGGGTGATGCAATGCCGCCGGGCTCTTCAAAGGCCCAAGTCCCGACGACCAGCGCGCTCGTGAGCGGACTTGCCGTGCTCTGATCAAGCACCTGACCGTCAAACGGACCCAGCAAGCTGCCGACTTGTCCCGAACCGAGCCGCCCCGCAAAAGGCGCTTTGGCCACCGGACCCATGCAGCCCGATAGAGCGCTCAGCGAAAGCAGACCCAGACCCAAACCCAGACATCGTCTCATGTAGAAGCGAAGTGTTTAGCGCACCTTCCATCACCCTGTAAACAGTCTGGACGACATCTCACGACCACCGCTGAGCCCAAGCTCGCGGGAATATTTTCGGGGGCTGCCATGGAAACCCGGATTTTGGGCTTGGCTCGGCCCTTCTCTGTCTAGTTAATATAGGGAGAGCAAGATCCCGGTTACCTCGCGATGGCACGGTGTAAGAACTGCGGAAAAGCCAATCGAGACGGCGCGCTGTTCTGTCAGGACTGCGGCAGGCCGATTGATGGCACGGCGGACAGTCCAGGCGGAACAGCCGTGGCTGGCGCTGGAACAGTAGGAACGGCACAAGCGACGGCTGCCGTGCCTGCAGAGCCCGTTATTGCCGCCCGCGTTCCGGCGGCTGGACTCGATGCAGTCGCGCTTCCGATCGACGCTGGAGCCGCTGCGCCAGCTGGAAAAGACGAGCGCATTCCAGGTGTGCCGCAGGTCGCCAGCACGGACCAGGCACCGTGTGACAACTGCGGATCGCCCAACCCGCTGTCGGTTTCGTTTTGCCGCACCTGCGGACAGAACCTCAACAATCGACGCCCGCCGCAAGCCAAGATCGCCTGCGGTCACTGCGGACATCCGACGCCAGCGGGCTTTATGTACTGTCAGCACTGCGGCAATCGACTGATCCCGGAAGCGGCATCGCGATCGCCATTGCCCCGACGAGGCAGCAATCCTCCGCAGGCACCCGCGCAAGGTCGTGCAGTCGCCCCAGCGGCTCCCGTTCGATCAAACGGAGATCAGGCTGGACGCGACAAAGGCGGTCTACGCGGTCGCTTTGTGGTGCTACGACGCGATGGCTCCGACGGAGACGTGCTGACACTAAGCGGCGAAAGCTGCGATCTGGGCCGATCGACGCATCGCTGTTTTGCCGACGATCCATACTTGGCGCCTCGTCATCTTCGGCTAAGTCCCGTCGGTGGCGGTGTCCGAGTCCGCGCGCTAGACAGCGTAAACGGCGTGTTCTGGCAGCTCCGCGAACCGCATGAGCTACAGACCGGCGATGTCTTCTTTGTGGGCCGCGAACTGATCCGATTCGAGCTGCTGCTGGGCGACGAGCGCGACCAACCAGCAGTCAGTGAGCAGGGGGTGCGAGTGTTGGGAAGCATTCCGCGCGAATCGTGGGGGCGACTGCGCCAGCTCACGACGGCAGCCGTTAGTCGTGATGTTTGGCATTTAAGTCGCGCTGAAATTTTGCTGGGCCGCGAGGAAGGCGACATCGTCTTTCCCGACGATGAATTCATGTCTCGGCGCCATGCTCTGGTATCCCGGCTGGGGGGTAAAGTACGCTTAGAAGACCAGAATTCATCGAACGGAACCTACGTGCGGCTACGCGGTGATCGCGATCTCATGCCAGGCGACGTGATTCGACTTGGCGAACAAGTGCTCCGGTACGAGCCATAGGACCCATGATGTCGGACGAAAACCCCACCATCCAGGTCCGCATCGTTGGAGCCACCGACGTTGGGCTCATTCGCGAGCACAACGAGGACAACTTCATCATTGTTGACCTCGGCAGCGGTGAGACCAACTTCCTTGAGCCACGCGATGTCACGCTGACCGACAAAGGCGCGATGCTGGTGGTCTGCGACGGTATGGGCGGTGCAGCCGCAGGCGAAGTGGCTTCGCACATGGCTGTCGAGTCCATGCGCCGGCAGATGCTCAAGTACGTCGCGGATTCCACTTCCGCAGACGGAAAGCCCGCAGAGCCAGCCCCAGCCGCGAACCTGCCGCCCGAAGCGCAGAACGAGAGCCGCTTTCATCGCATGTCGCGCTGGCTCCGTGATGCGACGGCCCGCGCCAACCTAGAGATCTGGGAAGCAGCCTCTGCCGATCTATCAAAGCAAGGCATGGGAACGACGCTGACGGGACTTTTGCTCCTGGGCAATCAGATCGTCGTTTCGCAGATCGGTGACAGCCGAGCCTACTTGTGTCGATCGGGAACCCTGACGCAGATCACCCACGATCAGTCGCTGGTCAATCAGCTTCTCGACTCGGGGCAGATCACGCCAGAGCAGGCCAAGCTGTTTGAGCACTCGAACGTCATCTTGCAGGCGCTCGGCGTCCAAGAAGACATCGAGGTGGTTCTTTCCAGCGAGACGCTGCGCCGAGGCGATCGGCTGATGCTGTGCTCCGATGGTCTGGTCGGAGTGGTCAGCGACGAAGAAATTCAAGAAGTCCTCGCCTCGACTGAGGATCTGGCGGAAACCGCGCGCAAGCTGATCGATCTGGCGCGCTCGGGTGGTGGACCGGACAACATCACCGTCATCGTCGCGCAGGTGGGCGGAGAAGGACTGCCCGCACCGACGCCCGAAGACGTCGCCAAGTACCAGACGATGACGCTGCCGGGTGAACGTCCCGCGGAGCGTCGCGTCTTCGGCGAAGGCTATCAGTTTGGGCAGCCACAGGGAGCGCCCATCGGAACGCCGGACATTGGCGTCGCGCAGCCGGTTGCAAGAGTGTCGCTCGTCGTCTGGCTGGCTCTGTTTACGCTGGTGATCACGCTGGTGGTGCTGGCGGTCGTGCTGATTCCCAAGAAGTTTAAGGCGCAAGCGCGGGGTCAGTGCCAAGTCACCGTCGAGCCGACTGGCATGCAGGTCTGGGTCGATAGCGGTGATTCACCGGTCGGCACGACGCGCAATCGCAATGAAACGATGACGATCGAGCTGGGAATCGGATCGCATCGCTTCGTGCTGCGCAGCCCGCAAGATGGCCGCGAGCGATCCGAGCCGGTGGAAGTCAATGTCACCGAAGGGTCGAGCTGCAAGCTGACGCTCAAGACGCTGCCGTCGCACGATGTGCAGCCGCAGCCCGTGGTCAGTCCGCGCGATGCCGGTACGCCACACGATGCGGCGCCGGTCAGCGATCTGGCGGCTCCGACGATGGATGCAAGCGCGGGTCCGGCAAAGCCAGCGCCCAGCTCGCCAGCGGTCGAAGAGCCCGAAGAAGAAGATCAGGCCGCCAAGAAGCCGGAAAAGCGCATCAAGAAGCGGGTTCGAACCGAAAAACCGCCGGTTGAGCCAGCGACTCCGACGGGAAATGATCCCGCCGCGCAGCCGTCCGCGACCAAGCCAGAACCGACTGCCGACAAGCCAGAAGCGCCCAAAGCTGCTGAGCCAAAAGCCGCCGAGCCAAAAGCCGCTGAGCCAAAAGCCGCTGAGCCAAAAGCCGCCGAGCCAAAAGCCGCCGAGCCAAAAGCCGCTGAGCCCAAAGTCGTGCCCGCCAAGCCCGCAGCCGATGGCAAGCCCGCCGAAGCGCCCGCTCCATAAGTGAATCCGTAAGCGACGCGATACCTGCCAGCGCGCTGCCAAAAAGACTGAAAATTTTCCTGCGTCAGCGATGCCACTTATTGTTTTGGCGTGGAGCTTGTTTCGCGGCGATCTGAGTCTCGCTTTGCCATCCCGACCCGAGTCGGTTCCTTTTACGGAGCCGTCACGCTGGTGGCTGTAACCTGGGGCGCACTTCGTGGGCATCCCAACATTTTGCTGATGGATGGATCGGCAACCGGGCCCAAGATGGGACACCTGTTGTCGAGCATCGCACTCGGTGGATCGATGGGTCTACTGCTGGTGCTGCTCACGCGGTATCTGCAAGAGCACACAACGTGGGCGCAGACGCTCCACAACGAGTTTCGTCATGTCCTCGGGCCGCTGTGTCGTCGCGACATCTTGGTGGTCGCAGCGGCATCTGCCATCGGCGAAGAGTGTCTGTTCCGAGGCGCGCTGATGCAGCACATCATCCAAGCGATGCCGGGACCGCTCGGGATCATGCTGGGACTTGTCGGGTCCGCGCTGCTGTTTTCGCTGCTTCACATCGGCCCAGGCAGTCGCTTTGTGCCGTGGACGCTGTCGGCGCTGGTGATGGGTCTGGCGCTGGGCGGACTGCTGCTGCTGACGGGAGACTTGCTGGCACCGATTGCCGTTCACTTCACCGTCAACTTGCTCAACCTCAGCGACATTGTGCGCCGCGAGCTGCCGACTCGAACCGCGCTAGCTTGACAGCGAAAACTGAATCTGTCCGTCGGTGATTCGTCCCCGATAGAGCAGATCGAGCGCCTGATGATAGCTGTCGAGCGGCAGACGAGCGCCGCCTCCCGGTGTGCTGGCTTTCGAGTCGAGGTTCCACAGCTTCTGCGCAAACAGCGCCGCTTGAACCGACCGCGCAAAGCCCGCTCGTCGCATCCAGTCGAGCAGCCGAAAGCCTTCGAGCGACTTGTTGTGACGAACCAGCTCACTGGGATCAATGCAGCAGGTGCCTTCGCTGCGATGACCGTAGACCATCACCGATCCGCCCGTCGGTAGTGCCTGCAGAAGCTGCTGCGTACGGTCTCCGGGACGCGAGTCCAGCACGACGCTCACCCCGAGCGCTTGAAACAGCGCTTGCAGCTGACCGTCGGACACATCGGTAGATAGATCGACAACGTGACGCGCTCCGAGCGCCTTGAGCGCCGCCGCATCGCTGCCGTGTTCGACCAGATGCAGCATCGGCACACCGCGTCGCTCTGCGCAGACCGCGAGCATCCGTCCGAGCGGCGTATTCGTCGACGTATTGGCAATTGCGCGCGCACCTTTGGCCCGAGCCGCCTCAATGAGCGCATACGCCGCCACGCCCGTGCTCAGCAGCGTCGCACCTTGGTCATACGGCATAAAGCTTCGCAGCGGCACACAGCGCCACGTCGGCACGCAGACGTATTCCGCCCAGGTTCCGTCGCCACGCTCCGGTGCGCCACACACCACCCGTCGTCCGAGCAGCGCCCGCCCAAGCAGACCGCCCCCGCTCTGCACCACCACGCCCGAGCACTCCAGCCCCGGTACCACCGGCAGCTGACGATTGGCGCCGTAGCGACCTTGCAGAAACAGCACGTCGTGAACGGTGATGGGAGCCGACTGAACCCGAACGAGCACCTCGCCATGGGCTGGCACGGGAATCGGCTTGTTGCTGACGAAGACCAAGGAAATTCCGTCGTAGGCGCGCAGCTCCAGTGCCTTCATCGTGGGCTGCTTAGGAGGCGCAGGCATCGTCGGAATCACCCCGCTCATCCGCCCCAGAACCAAGATGTCCGTTGATGATGATGATTTTGCAGCTTCCATAGTATTTGTAGGATCGAACGATTTATATAAGCCATGCAATAGCTGCCGAAAAGCTGTGTCGTGTCGAGGGCTCAGCGCGTGTGGTCCTCGTTCCCACGGCTGATGGACGGTGTGTCCGCCAACCGCCCTTGCGGCGAACACCTGAGTGAGAGAAACAGATCACAGACGTGGGAGACCAGCCGATGAAGCAACTTGGGCCACGCACCGACACCGATCGCTCGCTGGACCGCCTGCGGATCGCCGTGGGGCTGATAGTGGGGCTGGGACTGACGACATCGGCCCACGCACAGCACTGTCCGATCCCACATGATGCGCAGTCTTCCCTTCAGCTACACGACGCTGAGCAGCGAATCCGCTTTATCCAGCAGACGCTGACGGACGCAGCCCGGCAAGAACAGCGGTTTGCGCTCGGCTGGAGCCTGACCTACGCGGGGCTGTCCGCCGGAAGCTGGCTGATCTTGCCGCTGTCGAGCGATCCTCGGCAGATCGTCGAGACGGCGTTTAACTCTGGAACGTCGGCGTTTGCGGCGCTGTTTTCGCTGATCGGGCCACTCGGGGTGGTACGCGACGCACGAGCGCTCCGCACGCTGCTGGCTGCGCGGACTTCAGCGGATCAGCAATGTGCGACGCTGGCTGCCTCGGAGCGACTGTTTCGACACGCCGCCGACAGCGAACTGAGCGCGCGCAGTGCCTTTGCCCACGCAAGCAGCGTCGCATTCAACGTCGGGCTCGGGCTTGTGCTGGCCTATGCGCTCAAGCGTCCCGACGGAGCCGCGATCAACACGACCGTCGGCATCACGCTGGGAGAGCTGATGATCGCAACCCGACCGACGCTGGCGCACAGCCACTGGCAGCGCTATCGGACGGGAGACTTGTCGTCCAAGCCGTCCCCTGCCCCGCTCGCGATCTCGGTTTCACCGTGGCTGACCCAGACAAGCTACGGCGTCTCGCTGCTGGGATCGCTGTAAGCTCGCGACGGAAGCTCGTTAGGGAGCGCGCAGCGGTGCCAGCCGCAGCTCGGGCGCTCGACAGGCATCACGCACAAAGTTCGAGCACGGCATCGGCGACAGATCTTTGCGCAGACAGATCCGAACCTCTCGCAGCGACGCACCAGAGCACTGCGCCGTGATGCTGGCTTCCGTCAGACGAGGATTCGCCTCAGCAAAGCGCTGCTTTAGCTCTGCCAGCGACGTCACCACCGGCGCGCTCGGCTGGCGATACGGCTCGGGAATGACCAGTCCCGCAAACACCGTCTCGACCTGCGCGAAGTACTGCTCCGAAGACAGACCGCTGCACGTTCCATGCTTTTGCCACTCGTGCTCGATGAGCTTCGGGCTCGGCATGATCGGCAGCACTTTTGCGACCGTCTGCGGCGCCAGCTGAAACGACGTCGCGCACGACTCGGGATAGCCTTTTTCGTACTGCGGCCACAGCCCGTGAACGATAAAACCAAAGCGCTGTCCGTCGCCACACTGCGGATCCCGAGGCGAAAACTTCCGCGAGCCACAAAACTGCGGCGACCACGACAGCGCCAGCACGTAATAGTCAAAGCTGCCGCTTTGGCCAGGACCGAGCGACGGTGCATCGTCGGGATCTTGCTGCTGCGGCGGTGCATCAATCGGCTGTGACTTGGGACAGCCCGAAGCCAGCCAGAGCAGCGCGAGCAGCGAACCGGATGAAACCAAGCGACGAAGGAACATGGCCTAATTTAGCTCCGACTGACCCGTGTTGTTAAGGCCAGCAACCAGCTGCGCGATCGAAACCGTCAGCAGCTCGACGCGCGCCGCCAAGTCGCGGCTTTCAAACAGCTTTCGCCGCAGCGTGGGCTTTTGAATCAGCGCCGACGACAGCACATCGACCAGACACGGCAGGCGCTTGGTTTCCGAAAACAGGCTCCGCAGCGACGAACCGCTTTCCCCGACGAACTGCGACAGCTTGTCGATGAGCAGCCGCAGCGTATCGCGCGCCGCTTGCTGATCAAACCCGTCGATGATGCGATCGCGAACCAGCTGCGCGCGAACCTCGCGATAGCTGTGATCCGGCGGAAGCTCTTGCAGGATGCGAACCCGCGCAATCCCTTCCAGCAAGATGTTGAAGGTTCCGTCGGGATTTTCGCGATGCGCGATGATCTTGCCGAGCCCCGCAATCGATCGCACCGGCGGTCTGCCTTGGTACTCGGCCTCAAAGCCGGGTCGAAGCTGCGCGATCGCCATCAGCTTGTCGCCCGCAAGACACGCGGCGGTCATCTCTCGATAGCGAGGCTCAAACACGTACAGCGGCAGGATCGCGCGCGGAAACAGCTGCACGCGGTGAAGGGGAAAAATTGGCAGCTTCTGTAGCTGTTCGCGAAGTCGCTCTCGCTCGCTTTTGCTCTCGGTCATCGTACTGCGCTCACACATTGAAGATGCCGCGCGGTGACAAACTGCGCCCCAAAGCGGACTGGTTCACGGACCGCGTTACCACAGTGGTGTCGCACGCAGCGTGGCGCGACCGTCTCGGACATGGACGCGGAAGGCGACATCGCGACAGCCATGCGCGTGCGTGATGCTGGCTCTGCCGCCCTCAATTTCGTCGCAGAAGGTCTCGAAGCTGAGCCCTGACAGCGACTCGCCACAGCGCACCTTGGCCAAGACGAAGTCGGCGTACATCTGCTCACGTCCTGCGCCGATCGGTGCGTCCCCAGACCACGCCAGCGCGGGCAGCTCGGACGAAGCCGCAGCAATCAGCACGTCCGCAGCAGCAGGAGCCACCACGGACGCATCCGCCGAAGAAACAGGAAGAACGGGCGCAGCTTCCGCTGGAACATCAGGAAAACTGGCTGGAAACGGCCCAAAACCTGGAAAAAGCGGCAAAGCGGAGCGCTCTTTTTGACGATCCCAGCGCAGCAAGGCCAGACCAAGGCCAAACAAAGCGCCCGCGATCAGCACGCCCAGCCCGAGCATCGGCAGCGTCAGTCCCTGCGAGAGCCGACTGACGAGCGACGAATGAACAGGACGTGACGCAGGTGCCGTCAGCCAGCCGACCAGCTCCAGCCCTGCGACCGAGCCCGGACGCGCCACCGACACCACCCACCCATCCCGAGGCGGCTGCGGCGCATCGGCGAGCAGCGCCCGTCCATTCCGTCGCCACACCGTCGTCATTCCGAGCCGACTGCCGAGCCGCGAATCGAGCGCCCGACCGATCACCACCGCCCCGGCGTAGCGCTGATGACTCAGCGTCGAAAGCGGCGCAACCGCGACCTCGAAGACCTGGCCGTCTTCTTCATATAGATCGTCCAGCCGATAGCCGCGCAGCCCCAGCTGCAGCAGCGGCCAGCCGATGAGCGAGTCTCCGTGCCGCGTTTCCGACAGACCGACGCGCGTCACCACCACGCCTTCTTGATCGATGAGCATCGCCCACTGCGCAAGACCTTCCGTCGCGGGCCCAAGCAGCTTGCGCAGCCGCTTGATGACCGACTGACGAAGCAGCTCAGGCTCGGCCAGACCTCGCTCGCGCTCATCCAGCGCCGTCACCAGCTGCGAATCACTCGCCAGCAGCGTCGCCTGTTCGATCAGCTGCTCCGCCCAGAGCTTGAGCGACAGCTCGACCACCTGCTGCGTCTGTTCCTTAAGCGGCCCACTCTGCGACGGAGAAACGGGCTCACGAAGCAAGATCCCGACGCACACAAAGAGCGCGCTCCCGAGCAGCGACAGCTTGAGCAGCCACAGCTTGGTCCATCCCATCGGCTAGCGATCCTCTCCGAGCTGAACGTGCAGCGGTAGCTCTGCCCCGTCGCTGTCGACCACCACTTCTTCTTGCCACGACGCGCCCGCTGGCAGCCGCAAGCGCACCGAATAGCGTCCCGGCGGAACATCGACCGTCGCCACCGCGACCTTGCCCGACTCGCTGATGCTCAGCTGCGTCGCGATGAACGAGGGCACAATCACCGTCGCCTGCGCTTTGGGTGGCCCAGCAATCAGCAGCGTCAGCTCCTCGCCGGACACGCTCAGCTTGGTCTGCGACGACGGCGAAACCAGCAGCGAAGTCCGTCCCGCCTGCGCAGGCAGAAGCTCCACCGTCACAGATCGATCGGTTTCGTTCGAGAGCGTCAGCTCGCCACCTTGCGCCAGCAGCGACAGCCGAGGCAGCAGCCGTCCCCCGACGATGCGCACCCGCTGTGTCTTTGGCTGCGGAGCAACCGTCGCTGGCTGCTTTTGCAGCGCGATCACTTCCAGCACCGCTTCACGACGCGGATCCGGCGACGGCGGAGCAATCGGCAACATTCCATTTTGTCGCAGCCAAAAGCCAAGCGGACGCTGCGGCGCGGCCTGGCCTTGAAAGTGAACGATGGCTCGCAGCGGCGCGGCCCACGCGGGCCCAAGCCACACGGTCAGCGTCAGTGCAATCAGTTGGGAAGAGAGCCGAAGCAGAGACATCCAGCGCGTCAGATCCGTGGTGAGTGAAGGTCGATGACGTTACGAGCCCGAGGCCGCCAAGCGCTCGCTCAGCTGCTGATGCTCGTCGAGAAGTGCCTTGGGCATGTGGCGACCGAACTTGGCCAAAAACTGCGCATTGCGCTCGGTTTCCTGTCGCCACGCCGTGACATCCACCGACAGAAGCTGATCCATCGCGCCCGCTGGCAGCGACAGGCCGCTTGTATCAATGGCGCTTGGCGACGGCAGCAGTCCCACCGGGCTGTCCACCGCCGAGCCCTCGCCGCGCACGCGCTCGATGATCCACTTGAGCACGCGAATGTTGTCACCGTAGCCGGGCCACAGGAACTTGCCGTCGTCGCCGGTGCGGAACCAGTTCACTTGGAACAGCTTGGGCAGCTTGTCCGTCGTCGTACGCTCGCCCATTTGCAGCCAGTGCGCGAAGTAGTCGCCCATGTTGTAGCCACAGAACGGCAGCATCGCGAGCGGATCGTTGCGCACGACGCCAACCTGACCGACGGCAGCAGCTGTGGTTTCCGACGCCATCGTCGCGCCCAAATACACGCCGTGCTGCCACGAGCGCGCTTCCATCACCAAAGGAGCCAGCTTCGCGCGTCGTCCGCCGAACACAATCGCCGAGATCGGCACACCTTGCGGTGCATCCATCATCGGAGAAGCGCTCGGACACTGCTTGGCGGGCGCGGTAAAGCGCGAGTTCGGATGCGCAGCCTTTTCACCGCTCGCCGGGTCAAACGGACGACCTTGCCAGTCGATAAGTCCCGCTGGTGGCTGCGGCGTCAGCCCTTCCCACCACGGCTCGTTATCGGGCGTCAGCGCGACGTTGGTAAAGATGCTGTTCTTGCGCAGCGACGCGAGCGCGTTCGAGTTCGTCCGCTTGCCCGTCCCCGGAGCGACGCCGAAAAAGCCCGCTTCGGGATTGATCGCCCACAGCCTGCCGTCCGGGCCAAAGTGCATCCAGCAGATGTCGTCGCCGACGGTGGTGACTTTGAACTCGTCGCCCAGCTCGGGAACCATCATCGCCAGGTTGGTCTTGCCGCAGGCCGACGGGAACGCTGCCGCGATGTAGGTCGTCTGACCGCGCTTGTCCTCGACACCGAGGATCAGCATGTGCTCAGCCAGCCAGCCTTCTTCGCGACCCATCGCACTGGCCAGTCGCAGCGCAAAGCACTTCTTGCCGAGCAGCGCGTTGCCGCCGTAGCCCGAGCCGATGCTCCAGATCTCTCGCTGCTTGGGAAAGTGACAGATAAACCGGCGATCCGGCGACAGATCCCCCAGCGAGTGCAGTCCTTTGACAAAGCCGCCGCCAAACTTCGCGAGGTGATCGAGCGCCACTTGGCCCATGCGCGTCATGATTCGCATGTTGACGACGACGTACGGGCTGTCGGTGATCTCGACGCCCATCTTGCTCATCGGCGAGCCGACCGGACCCATCAAGTACGGAATCACGTACAGGGTCCGGCCTGACATACAGGAATCGAACAGCGGCCACACGCGGCGCATCGCCTCTTCGTGCGACATCCAGTTGTTGGTCGGACCGACTTCTTCTGCCGAGTCCGCACAAATAAACGTCAGGTGTTCGGTGCGCGCCACATCACTTGGATGCGAGCGATGCAGATAGCAGTCCGGATAGGTATCACTGCGCAGGGGATGAAGCACTCCGCTCTGGGTCATTTCCGAAAGCAGACGCGCGTTTTCTTCTTCAGATCCGTCGCAGTAAACGACGCGATCCGGCTTGGTGTACCGGGCGACTTCGTCAACCCAGCTTTGTAGACTAGACGGAACGTTCATAGGATTCTGAGTCCTTTCTCAACCAAGATCGTCGTGCAGGGACGACGCGACACTACCACAAACTGCGTCCGCGCTCTGCCGTCTGTTTCGGACAGAGCTCGTGGATCCTCCGATCGGCCACAGCGGCTCTGCCCAACACGCTGCGCCAACCGCACGCAGCCCAACACGTTTTTCCAGAGTCTGTGAAACCGCAGTCCGCGAGCCAGCGGCAGCGACGATCAGAAGCGACGCGATCGGCTGGTAGTAGAGCCGGGCTGCGGCACAAGAGGAATGCGACCGGACACCTGCGAGCGCGCCATGCTGAGCGAGCTGGCGAGCTGTCCCAGCGTAGAGAGGGCTTGATCTTGACGCAGATCTTGCTGTCCGCGCTCTCTCATGTCGTGAAGGTATCCGTCGAGGCTGCGCTGTCCACCCACCAGCGCCAGCGCACCCAGCATCACATCAATGATCGACTTGGGATCTTCAATTCGCAGGATGTGCTCGGGCGATATGATGCCTGCCCACTGCCTAATAATCACGTCGTCTTGGTAGTTCGCGTAGAGCGGATTTTCACTCGCGCTCTGTCGAGACTCACCCGGACGCTCGCTGGGATCGTAGACAAACTCTGCGATCTGAATGTCGCTGTTCGGTCCCGTTTCCCCTTTGCCCGAGATCACGCCGGAAAAGTGCTGAATCTGACCGTTCACTTCTAGCTCGATCCGGTACGGAGTCGGCGCGCGATCGCTTTCATGAAAGCGGTAGTTCTGCACGAACAGCCGTGTCTTGTGCAGTTTCTGTTTCCTTTCACAGACTTGCAAGGAATCACTACGCAGCGGATCGGAGCAAACGCTCGGTTCTTCGACGGAAACGGCATCTGTAACGTGGGACCACCAAAGGACCCTTCGCGCGTGATACGATGATGAAAGGGGGCCGTCTGTGGGAGAAGTCATCCGTCGTACAAAGGGAAGCCGCTTCATCGGCTACTACCTGCGCTTCTATGATCACGGTCGTCGTCGTCAGCTTGCCAGTCATCAGCCAAGCTATGCGGATGCCAAACGGATGCTTCAAGAGATCGAAGCGCGGATCGCGCGCGGTGAAGCAGGACTTCCCGATCGAAACAGACAAGAAAATCCGACGGTAGAAGTCCTGATCGAGCGATTCCTAACCGACTACAATCGGCCCAAGATCAAAGACCTTACGCGCTACCGGATTCAAGCCAAGTCGGTGCTGCGTCATGCGATTCCCACGCTGGGAACACGGCCTGTCCAGCAAGTAACCGCGCACGACATCAGCGCGCTGCGAGACAGGCTCCAGCAGACGCTGTCACGCGGGACAACGAAGAACGTTTTATCGACGCTGAGCACGATGTTTTCTTGGGCCGTACAGAGAGGTCTTGCGCTACACAATCCGTGTCGTGGTGTCGAGCGTCCCAGCACCACAAGCTCGCTCGATTTTCTGTCAGCGCAGGAAGTGGACACGCTCCTACACGGAGCCAGGCAGCGAGCAGAGACGCTGCACGGACGACTGCTGTATGTAGCGATCTGTCTGGCACTGCATACCGGAATCCGCAAAGGTGAGCTTCTGGGTCTGCGCAGGCAAGACATCGATCTGACGTCGCGAAGACTGACGATTGCGCGCAGCTACAACGGCACCACCAAGAGCGGAAAGACCCGGCACCTGCGCATTCCGACCGCACTCTGTCCGATCCTGTCGGACTGGCTGGACTTCACTTCGCAGCAGCCAGACTTTCAGCCCCGCAATCGTTCGTCTGCGACGGGATCTCAGCTGCTGTTTCCGATCGGACATACCCACACCAAGGTTGCAACCAGTGATGCAATGCTCGGTCTGCCCAAGCTGATGAAGGACGTGGGAATGCGCAAGGTCTCGCAGCCTTGGCATCTGTTGCGTCACACCTATGCGTCGCACTACATCATGTCGGGAGGCAACCTGCTCGCGCTGTCACAGATCCTGGGTCACAGCGACATCAAGATCACGATGATCTACAGCCACTTGGATCCTGACTTTTTGGACGCAGAGCTGGACCGCGTGCTGTTTCGATCGAAGGCGTAAGAAGCGCGCCTCTACAGCCAGGATCACAGTCGGGTCCATTTGGATAAAACCAGTGATATTTCACCGACTGATCCAGCGCAAAGAGCGGAGTCTGTCCGGGCTCTTGCACACGCACGCGGTAGCGATCTCCGTCTTGAAAGTATCGCGCCAAATCTTCACCGGGAGGCGCCACAAAGTCCATCAGCAGCCACAGCGTGCCGTCCTTCTTTTGGGCCAGGAAGCAGTGACGCCGTCCAGGCCCGCGACAGTCATACTGATTGGGCTGCGCAGCAGACCACTTGACCGCAAGCGTCTCGCACTGATCCTTGCGACAGATCAGAAGCTCTAGCTTTTGCAGATCCGCAGTTCCCGCAGAAAAGGTCTGATCGAGCGACGCCGAGTCTTCGCAGCCGATCAGCGTACAGGACTTCCAGATCACGGGATCACTCGGAGTTCCCACGCCACCGTCGGCACCACAGCCCAGCAAAAAAGAGACGCAGAATACTCCTAATATTGACCGCTTGTGGTTCATCGGCTGATTCCTTTCGTCTACCTGTTGGGGACAAAAGTCGCGGCGACCTTACAGCGGAGTCGTACTTCGTGCTTCCACAAAGATGTTCCGAACCTGTTCACGCAGCCAAGACAGCACGGGATCTGCATCGCGACGCTTGTGCCAGTACATATGCGCAGCGGTGCTAGGAATCGGCAGTGCAAGGTCCACAATCCGCACCGGAATCGTCGTGGCCAGCAGCTCTGCATAGGGACGCGGCAGCGTCAGCAGCAGATCAGAGCTTGCGACAATTCGCGCGGCTGTCTCAAAGCGCTGACAGTACAAATCGACCTGGCGATGGTAGCCCTGCTCAACCAACGACAGATCTTCAATGGAGCGCGGAACAATGTGCGGAAGCACCGCTGCATGTCGTGCAGCCAGATACGCCGCAAAGTCGATCTTTCTGCGTGTCTTGGCGGCCAGCACACACCATGACGCCGCGATCAGCAGCTCACTTTGGATCTCTGCTTCCGGTGGCTGCGCAATGTCGAGCACCAGATCGAGCGTACCTTGGGCCAGCTCGCTCCTTGTGCGGACTCTGTCGAGGGTACGGCTGGACATTCGGATCTGCGGAGCCACGGATCGAAAGCGCTCCGCCGCGCGCGGCAGAAACAGAACCTCTAGCTAGTCATGCATAGCGATCGTGAGCCGCTGCACATCGCGCGAAGGACCAAACTCGCGCAGGCGAGAGATCGAC
>CALMML010000318.1 GCA_937868485.1 uncultured Myxococcales bacterium
CTGTCGAACTCGAACAGCGAGCCCGCAATCTTGATGTTCTTCTTCGGGCAGTCGACGCCTGGCTTGCAGAGGCAGTTGACGCCTGGCGTGCACGGGCAGTTCACACCCGGCGTACAAGCGCAGGTCTTGCCATCCTCGCAGACGCAGTCTTTACCCGGCGTGCACGGACAGTCGACGCCCGGCGTGCACGGACAGTTGACGCCCGGCGTGCACTGGCAGTTGACACCCGGAATGCACGGACAGTTGGCACCACGGCAGCGGCAGTCCGGAGCAGGCGGTGGTGGTGGTGGCGGCGGTGGCGTCGGCTTCTTGTTCCACGACCAGACGAGGCCCGCATACGCACGAACGTCCGGCGAGCCAATGCCTTTGCTTCCACCGGTGGCCGGAATGCCCGGACCCGCACCCAAGTAGATGTGGAAGTCACCGGCGCTCTGCGTCTCGATGTTGACGCGGCCTGCAACGGTCGACTCGAGCGGCGTTTCACCGAGCGAGCGGAAGTTGAAGTTGGCCAAGCCGAAGACTTCAGCCATCAGGTCAAACGAGCCGTGATTCCAGTTGACGACGCGCAGGTTCAGACCACCGCCCACCGACAGCGAGTTGCCCACACTGGTGAACGCAATCTGCTGCGACTGAGCCAGGTACACACCTGGGTTGAGTACGAAGGTGAAACGCCACAGGTTTAAGTGGAACAGCAGCTTCAGGTTTCCGGTCGGCAGCGGCGAACCGAGGAAGCTCGACTTGTCGCCGGTCGGCAGCTTCAGGTCGCCCGCAAAGCCGAGACCGCCCCACTTGCCATTCAAGAACACCGCTTTCACTTGGAAGCGCAGGTCTTCTTGACCGATCGACTTTGGATCTTGATTCGGCAAGCCGCTCAAGATCACCGGATCGGAGTAGTTTTCGCCGATCTTGTTGACTTGGCCGGTCTGCCAGAACGTGACCGGCAGGCTCAAGCCAAACTGGAGCCGTCCGGTGCCTCTGATTGGAATCCCGACCGCGATACCCAGATCGCCCGTCAGCCGGTTTTCAATCAGCGGGAACTTGGGCTCGTCGCCCATGTACAGGTACAGCGGATTGCGCGAGTAATGCAGAAAGAGCTGCGGCGCAATCTCGAAGCGCGGCAGCAGTTCTGCAAGATCCTGCGTGACCAAGCGACCTGTACCAAAGGCCGGCGCGAAGCGGTTGATGTCCAGGGCATTTCGCGAAGCGTCCTGGGCACTCGCTGCCTGCGTGACGCACAAGCCAGCCGCAACAAGCAGCGTGGCCAAGCGAAATCGCAGGCGCGCAAAGAGGGTGTCGGTAACGGGACGATGTTCGGCGTTCGACATGCTGGTTAGACCATTGCAAGCTCGACTGCGGGCCCGTGGACAACGGTCAGGAAGACCGCGTGCCTCAGACGACCAGAGGTAAGGTTCTGGGCTACTTTATCGCAAGTCATGTAGCTAAATACACAAAATTTTCATGGCGCCGCCTGTTACAGCGGAGTCCTCGATTCGTAACATACAGAGCGCGCCATCCCAAGAATATATCGTGTCTGTGCTCGGCCAACCGCTTGGCTCCGCCGACCACGAGCCGGATTGACCACTGGCTGCGCGTGCTTACAGCGCAGGCTGAAGCGGCGGCAAGTGCGTGCCAGCAGCGCACCTACAGCGCTCCAACCGATCCGCCGATCGCTCCGGCACGAAGACGCAGGCCGCGAAGACCCAGCTCGCGCGCGGCTGAATCCCGGCTGAATAGATAAGGAAGGACGCGGGGCTACACGGTGTGGACCCAGCTCACGCGGAGTCCGATCGATTGGATCAGTTGGCGAAACGGAACATCGAAGTGACAAGCGACAAGCGGCGACTCGAGCAACGCGAAAGACCGCAGCCCGCCATAGGTCTGACCAGCACGATGTAAACAAGGAAAGCGCTGCGTCACGATGATCGCGCGCGGCTAAGTGGTGATTTTTCCGTCGCTCATCTCGTCCGCATTTCGTCCGCGCAAGGCACGATTTTGTAGCTGTTCCACTTTTTCGCAAACCTGCTACCCTGCCCGCGATGCTGAAACCAATTGGTAAGCAACGTGTCGCTGAAGAAATTGTTCAACAGCTTCGCAGCCTGATTCTGCGAGGCGTCTATGGCATTGGTGACAAGCTCCCTCCCGAGCGCAAGCTCGCTGAAGATCTCGGTGTGAACCGCGCGTCGCTGCGCGAGGCAATCAAGTCGCTGGAGCAGATGGGTCTGGTGAAGACCCGACAGGGTGATGGCACGCGCGTGCTGCCGTTTATGGAAACGGCTGGCGTCGAGCTGGTGTCGCACCTTGTGACTGGAACTCCCGACGGGATCCCGAACGCTGACATCTTGGGCGATGTGCTGGAGTTTCGTCGGATCTTCGCTCGTGATGTCGCACAGCTTGCGGCAGAGCGCGCGACGCCCGACGACCTGGTGCGCTTGGAAGACATCGCGAAGAAGGCCGATGCCGAGCTGTCTCCCGATGAGATGCTCAAGCTCGACTTCGAGTTCTACGTCGAGCTGACGCGCAGCTCGCGCAATCGCGTGTTCCAGCTTCTCATCAACACCATTCGCGTCGCTGTGTTTGCGCATGCAGGCTTCTTTGCGCAGGTGATTCCGTCCGCAGCCATCCAGCGGAAGTGTCACCGCGACGTGCTCGCTGGCCTGAAAGCCAAAGACGCGGATCGCACGGGCAAAGCCGTCAACGAGTACATGCAGCAAGCGCAGCAGCAGCTCGCGACGCTTCTGGCAACGCTGAACGCGCAGCTTGGCAGCGGAACCAGCAGCGAGAAGGTGGCCGCAAGCAAGTGAGCCTCCGAACCACATTCCCGTCTTCCAACAAGCGACTGGGTCTGTCGATCCTGCTGATTGTCGCTTGCGCTTTCGGTGTGTACTGCTCGGAATCGACGTCGACGCCTGGGTCGAATCCGTCGATCTTGGGCCTGTGCAGCTATCCACGCGCCTGCTATCTGGTCCGCAAGTCGGGACCGCTGCAAGGTCAGTGCGACAGCTGCGCGAGTGGTCCAAGCTGTCGGCTGTCGTACACCGCAGGCGAATCGGGAGCAGCGGGAACGTGGACCCAGGGAAGCAAAGCTCCGTCGCCACTGGATGAATCGGTGGTGTGTGGAACCTATGTTTCTCCGTCGCAGGATTTGGTTGCTCAGTGCTTGACCCCAGAGAGCGTCTGCGTCGCACGCGGTCCCGAGTGTCCAGCCAGCAGCTACTGCGTGGCCGAAGGACAAGACTGCTCGACTGGCTCGATGACGTTTCCGCAACATCGTCCCGGCACCGACAAGAGCGCGTGTCCCAGCGAAAAAAGTCGCTGCTGCGCGCCGAGTGCTGATGCAGGAGTCGGTGATGGTGGAACACTCAGCGATGGCGCAGCGAGCGATGCAGCCACTTCAGACATGAGCACAAGCGATGCAGGGCTTAGAGGCTAGCTCGACGGAAGGTCTGTCTCGGCTCGGGAAGCTGCTGGTCTCGGGAGCCTCGGCGCAAGGAATTTCGCTGGGGCAGACCGAGGTGGCGCGGCTTGTCCGCTACGCCGAGCTGCTGGAAGAGTGGGGACGGAAGATCAACCTGACCGCGATTGTCGGTCGCGAGCAGATCTTCCGACGGCACTTTCTCGACAGCTTGGCGCTGGTGGGTCGACTGCCGCCTCTTGCGGAGCTGCCTTCACCGTCGCTGCTGGATGTGGGCAGTGGCGCGGGTTTTCCCGGTGTGCTGTGCGCGCTGTGTCGTCCCGATCTACGGATCACGCTGAGCGAGCGCATCGGCAAAAAAGCAGCCTTTCTGCTGACACTGCGACGAGAGCTGGGTCTGTCTTTCGAAGTCTTCGCCGACGACGCAACGAGGCTGCCAACGGGCTTTGGTGTGGTGGTGTCGCGCGCTGCGCTGCCGCTGCCAAAGTGGTTTCCCTTTGCGGAGTCGCTGACCGCGCCGCGTGGCTATATCTATTCGATGACGAGTCCGAGCGAGCCGGTTCCCGACGCTCCGCCGAGCCTGTCGCTCTGTTTGGATATGCTGTACGACGTCGGTGAAGGCCAGCATCGCATCCTCGCGCATCGCAAAGCGGGCTAAGCTCCGTCGCTGCGTCCCAATCAGCTGACACCGTGGACATAAAAAAACGGCCAAGCAGCGATGTGCATGCTTGACCGTTTGAGCCGCACCTGCGCACGCGCAGGAAGGTGTGACTAGCTGGCTTTCTTTTCGCGAATGAGCAGCGGCTGCGCGTGGTTTGTGATCACGTCGGCATTGATGACGCACTCGCGCACGCCTGTCATCGACGGGATTTCGTACATCACCTCGAGCATCACTTCTTCCATGATCGCGCGCAGACCACGAGCGCCCGACTTGCGACGATACGCTTCGCGTGCAACCGCGTGCATGGCATCGTCGGTGAAGCGAAGCTGAACGCCTTCCATCTCGAACAGCCGCGAGTACTGCTTGGTGAGCGCGTTCTTCGGCTTCCACAGCACTTCGGTCAGCGCATCTTCGTCGAGCGAATCGCACGAAACGATGATCGGCAGCCGTCCGAGAAACTCTGGAATCATGCCGTACTTGATCAGATCCTCGGTGCGAACCTGCGCTCGCAGCGCGTCTTTGTCTTCGTCGTTGCGCGCCGAGATCCGTGCACCAAAGCCCATGCCACGCTCGGACACTCGACGACGAATCGTGTCTTCGAGCCCGTTGAACGCACCGCAGCAAATAAACAAGATGTCGGTCGTATCGACCTGAATCAGTTCCTGCTGGGGACGGTTGCGTGCTCCATCGGGCGTGATCGTCGCGTGCTTGCCTTCGAGCAGCTTGAGCAGCGCTTGCTGAACGCCTTCGCCGCTGACATCGCGCGTCACCGACGGACCGCCGCCTTTGCGAGAGATCTTGTCGATCTCGTCGATGCAGACGATGCCGCGCTGGGCCTTTTCGATGTCGCCACCGGCGTTGCGATACAGCGCTTTGATGACGCTTTCGACGTCTTCGCCGACATAACCAGCCTCGGTCAGCGTCGTGGCATCGGCGATCGCAAACGGCACATCCAGCTTCTTTGCGAGCGTCTGTGCGAGCAGCGTCTTGCCGCAGCCCGTTGGACCGATCAGCAGCACGTTGCCCTTGTGGATGTCCACGTCACCGGCCCGACCACGCGACATCAGCCGCTTGTAGTGGTTATAGACCGAGACCGAGAGCGTCTTTTTGGCACGCTTTTGCCCGACGACGTATTTGTCGAGCTCCTCGGTGATTTCGACGGGCTTTGGATAGCGAGGCCGCTCTTGCGCATCCTCTTTCGAGAGAATGTCGTTGCAGAGGGCGACGCACTCGTCGCAGATGAAGACGCGCGGACCGCTGATAAGCTTGCGGACTTCGCGACGCCTTTTGCCACAGAAGGAGCAGTGAAAGTCGTCCATTAGGGTTTCATCGAGGCTGCTGTCGCCTCAGTCAAGGATTCTTGCACAGCCAGCGGATGCTGGCAAAGACGGGTCGAGCATTTTTTCTATCAAGCATTTTCGCTACTTAGATGTTCGAAAGTCGCCCGTTTGCGTCGCCCAATCGTCGCGGAACCGCTCACTCGGGAAGTGTTCGCGCAAAGATCGTCGGAACATGCTGAAGGTGCGTCGCGATCTCAAAGCAGTGATGCAGCACGTCTTGGGACAGTCGCTCGCTCACCTGCGGATCGGTCTGTAGCCGGTCCAAAAACGACGGCCCACCACGCTCAGCCACGCAGGCCAGCGCATGACGCTGCACCAGCTCGTACGCGTGCTGACGAGACAGCCCAGTCCGAACCAGCGCCAGCATCACTTTTTCTGACGCGTACAGATCGCCACTGCTTGCCAGGTTTTGGGCCATCCGATCGACGCGCACGGACAGACCGCCGACGAGCTTCGCCGCCCGCTGCACCATGTAGTCAGCCAGCGTCGTCGCATCGGGCATGATCACGCGCTCCACCGACGAGTGAGAGATGTCTCGCTCATGCCAAAGTGGGATGTTTTCGCACGCCGCGCTCGCGCTCGATCGCAACAGCCGCGCCAGTCCACACAGGTTTTCCGCCGAGATCGGGTTCTTTTTGTGCGGCATCGCCGAGCTTCCCTTCTGACCCGGCGCAAACGCTTCTTCGACTTCAGACACTTCGCTGCGCTGCATATGACGCAGGTTCACCGACAGCCGCTCGATCGCCGATCCGAGCAGCGACAGTGCCATCAGCAGCTCAGCGTGACGATCGCGTGCCACGACTTGCGTCGGAACAGACTCGACGGAAAGACCCAGGCTCGACAGCGCGGCAACTTCCACATCCGGGGAAAAGCAGCCACTGCCATACACTCCGACGGCACCGGAGAGCTTTCCGACGGAAATCGCTTTCTGCGCGCGCTGAACTCGGACTTTGGCGCGCTCGATCTCCGCGTAGCTTCCCAAAAACACCAGCCCGGCAGAGATCGGCTCCGCAAAGATTCCGTGCGTGCGACCGATCATTGGGGTCAGCTGATGCGCAGTTGCCTGACGACGCAGCGCCGGCAAGAGCTGATCGTCGATGCCGCGCAAGATGATCTGCGTGGCTTCGCGAAGCTGCAGCGCCAGCACCGTATCGAGCACGTCCGATGAAGTCAGTCCAAAGTGCAGCCAGCGCGCATCGGATCCCAGCTTTTCCTCGACGTGCTCCAAAAACGCGAGCACTTCATGCTGGGTTCGCTGCTCACACTCCGCCACACGCATCGGATCGAGCGGTCCTACCTGCGCGTAGAGCTGTCGCAGTCGCGTCGCCGTTCCGAAAGGAACAGGACTCGACGGAGCCGCTTCGAGCGCAGCCGTGGCCGCCAGCTCAACTTCCAAAAACAACGCAAGACGTCGCGACTCACTCCAAAGAGCGGCCATGTCCGGACGGGTGTAGCGAGCAATCATTGTGTGCAGGTCTTACTACTTCGCTTCCTCAGGCGAAAGCGGCACGTCATAGGAACTGCGGCGTGGAGGATCGGCAGCAGGCGCAGGCTGACCTTCGGGCGTCACCGCATCGGGCGACGCGGTGGCCGTCGGAATCTCTCCGCGCAGATAGGCTTCAACCAGTGGCGCGTCGGTGGGTTCGATGTTGGGATTTCGCTCTCCGAGCACCATCAGCAGTCCGCCGACAAAAAAGTGCAGTCCGCCAAGTCCCAGCGCGACGCCCGAGCCGATCGGATCGGCGGGCTTGGTTTCACCTTGCGGCAGATCCAGTGCCGCCGCCATCCCGAGCGCCAGGTGCGGAACACCGAGTCCCAGGATCACACCACCGACCATCATGTACGGATTGGGCTTGGCCGCTCGGACCCGCGCCAGCTTCATCGGAGTGTTCGACACACGACGCAGCGTCTCATCGCTCCACTGCAGTGCGCGATAGCGAATCAGCACCGGGGCTCGATCGCTCTGTCGCAGCGCTGGAAGCTGAGCACGCGCTCGCGCATCTTCCGGCTGCGACGCGACCAGCTCAATCGCTTTGCTTGGAATCAGATACGGCTCCGACAGCGTACAAGACGCCGTCACACCCAAGAGTCCGCACAGGAATCCACAGAAACCGCCGCGCTTCATCGCGTGCAGTGTAGCAACCCGCAGCGAGCTAGACGATCGTTTCGCGGAAGATTGGCCAACGTCAGCGAGCGCCAGCGACCGACGCTTCTGCACGCGCGGACTTCACCGACGACGAGCGCTTACGCAGCTCCGACACCAGCGGTCCTGCCGCAACCAGCAGCTCTGGCACATGCCCGCGACGATCGCCGCGCGAGTTGATCGCCCGTCGAGCCAGCACTTCTTCGACGTGAAGCGCACGATACAGCGAATAGGTCAGCGGCACCGCCGAGTTCGACAGAAGCACCGACACACCACGCTGCCCAAGCTGCGTCACCAGATCCGCCAGTTTTTGCTGATCCTCGTCGCCAAATCCCCCGCCGTTGTAGGCGGTAAACGACGCGGTTCGGCTCACCGGAGCATACGGCGGATCGCAGTACACGAAGTCTCCGGGCTGACTGGAAGCCTCTACATCGTGAAAGCTGGCAACTTCCAAACAGACTCCGCGTAGCGCATAACTGGCTGAGCGAAGATCGTTTGGAGCACAAATCTGTGCTGTCTTGTAATGCCCGAACGGAACGTTGAATCGCCCTTGGCGATTTTCACGAAACAGACCGTTGAAGCAGGTCTTGTTCAGGTAGATAAAGCGTGCCGCTCGCTGAACCGGGTCAAGCTGCGATAGATCCAGCGATCGAATGTTGTAATAGAACGCTTCGTCGTTTTGAAAGGTCGAAAGCAGCGCAATCAGCGTCTCGACCCGATCCCGAACCACCCGATAGGTATTGACCAGCTCGACGTTTATGTCGGTAAGACGAACCGCTTTTCCATCCAGCCGCCGCTGCTCACACAGGGCGAAAAACAGCGCACCGCCACCGACGAAAGGCTCGTGATAATGACGAAACGACTGCGGGATCCGTGACAGCAGATCGGGAAGGAGCTGACGCTTGCCACCGGCCCACTTCACAAACGGACGTGCTGGGGAAAGAACAGTTGGCTCTGACACAAACTCATGAGCATCGCCGATCTCACCTTCTGCTGGAAAGATCAGTTCGCCATGTCCGGCTTTTGATGAAGCCTTGGACGACCGCTTGTCGCGATCGGGTGTCAGCGCATCTTGTGCGTCTCCAGTGCGGGATGTGCGAATGGATAATGGCGCACTATGTGGAATTGTGCGCGATTGAAAACCATGTGTGACATCCGCCGATAGGGACACGCAGCCCATGCTATGTGGGCATGCTTAGAGCGCAAATTTTTGACCGTATTTTTTTAAATCAACGCGAGCTTCCCGTCGAGCAGCGTCAGCGCTCGGTGTGGAAGCTGCTGAGCAGACGGATGTAGTTGGCACGCTCGTAGGCCGCCGGATTGGGTGAGCGCGCGTGGTTCATGCTGCCGCGAAGCTGTTCCATCGAGCTGTATTCGTGCGCGTCGAGCCAGTGCGTCATCTCGTCGAGAATCTTGCGAAGCTGTCTGGGCCCGTGACGAAGCAGCGTCGACACCATCTGCACCGCGTGCGCACCGGCCATCAGCGCTTTGATCGCATCCGTCGCACTGTGCACGCCGCCGGAGCAAGACAGCGACAGCTCGGTACGCGGCGACACAATCGCCAGCCAGCGCAGACGCAAGAGCAGCTCCGACGGATCGGACAGATGCAGCTCGAGCTGATTTTCCAGCGCTTCGATGTCGATGTCGGGCTGATAAAAGCGATTGAACAGGACCACACCGCGCGCACCGGTCTTGGCAATGTCAGCGACGAAGTGCGGCAAGCTGGTGTAAAACGGCGACAGCTTCACAGCGACGGGAATCTTCACGCTGTGGGCCACTTGCGAGATGATCTGAAGCTGCGCGTGCTCAATGTCCGTCGCACTCAGCGTCGGTGACGAAGGCAGCGAATACAGGTTCAGCTCCAGCGCCGACGCGCCCGCCTGTTCCAGCTGCTGCGCGTAGTCGAGCCAGCCTCCGAGCGTCGTTCCGTTGAGCGAAGCAATCACCGGCACCGGCACCGCGTCGCGAATCCGTCGCAGCTGCTGCAAATAGGCTTCGGCGCGCAGCGCAAACACATCCGTCGACGGAAAATAGCTGGTGGCTTCGGCATAAAAGTCCGAATGTCCGTCGAGATGCTTCATCGCAGCGAGCGACTCTTGTTGCAGCTGCTCCTCGAACAGAGAGCGCATCACAACCGCCGCAGCGCCTGCATCGACAAACTTCTTTACGCTGTCTAGCTCATCAGCCAGCGGCGACGCACCGACGACGAGCGGATTTGCGAGAGACAGACCCAAATAGCTGGTCGAAAGGTTCATGGCTTACTCCCCGACGGAATGGATGGAGCGGGAGACGAAGCAGCGCCGTCGTGGCTGCCGTTGAATGCGCCGACACGCAAGCTCTGCAGGTGTTCGTACATCGCACGCCGCATCGACACGTCACGCTCGGCGGCTTTGACCAGCTCGCGATAACGCTGCGGATCGGCCAGCTCGACCATGCGGAAGCGTCCTTCGCCCGCCATGTACTTTTGCACCGAGGTCTTGCCCGGCGACGAATCCAGCTTGAGCGGCGACTCTCCCGCATCGAGCCGTCGCGGATCGAAGCGATACAGCGGCCACACGCCGGAATCGACCGCCAGACGCTGCTGCTCGGCCCCCAGCTGCAAGTCGTAGCCGTGCGCGATGCAGTGGCTATACGCGATGATGAGCGACGGACCCGGAAAGCTCTCCGCTTCAACAAACGCTTTGACCGTGTGCGCGTCTTTGGCCCCGAGCGCGACGCGAGCGACGTAGACATGGCCGTACATCATCGCCATCATCCCGAGGTCTTTCTTCGGAAGCTCTTTGCCCGCCGCCGCGAACTTGGCCGCCGCACCAATCGGCGTCGACTTCGACTGCTGCCCGCCGGTGTTCGAGTACACCTCGGTATCCAGCACCAGCAAGTTCACGTCTTGTCCCGACAGCAGCACATGATCGAGCCCGCCGAAGCCAATGTCATACGCCCAGCCATCGCCACCGACGATCCAGACGCTCTTTTTGACCAGATAGTCCGCGAGCGCCGACAACAGCTTCGCTTCGGGCCGGTCGATCCGCGCCAGCTGACCACGCAGCATCACCACGCGCTCGCGCTGATCAGCAATCGCCGCTTCACCGTCTTGCGTAGACGAAAGCAGCGCCGACACAAGCGCGTCTGGTAGCTCGCTCGCCAGGCTTTTCAGAAGGTTCTGGGCATAGCTTGTGTGTCCGTCGACGGACAGACGGAAGCCCAGCCCAAACTCGGCGTTGTCTTCAAACAGCGAGTTCGCCCACGCCGGACCGCGTCCATTGCGATCGGTGGTCCACGGCGTCGTCGGCAGGTTTGCGCCATAAATCGACGAGCAGCCCGTCGCATTGGCCACCATCAGCCGATCTCCGAAGAGCTGCGTCAGCAGCTTCAGATACGGCGTCTCGCCACAGCCTGCGCACGCGCCCGAAAACTCGAACAGCGGTGTCAGCAGCTGACTGCCTTTGACGTCGAGATGCACCGTCTTGCGATCGGGCGGCGGCAGCGTCTGAAAAAACTCGAACGTCTGACGCTCGACGGGCTTTAACGGCTCAGCGGGCACCATGTCGATCGCTTTGTGCCGAGGATTGCTCTTGTCTTTGGCAGGACAAAACTGAACGCACAACCCACAGCCGGTACAGTCGTCGGGAGCCACCTGCACCCGAAACTTCGTCCCCGGCGCTGCGTCGCGATCTTTGACATCCATCGCCACAAACGCTGGCGGCGCGCTCGCAAGGTGCTGCGCCGAAAACGTCGTCGTCCGAATCGCCGCGTGCGGACAGATCACCGCGCACTTGCCGCACTGAATGCACACATCGGGATCCCACGACGGAATCTGTTGCGCCAGGCTGCGCCGGTCATACACCGACGTGCCGAGCGGCCAGGTTCCATCGACGGGAAACGCGCTCACCGGCAGCCGATCGCCGTGACCCAAAAGCATCAGCGCCGTCACTCGCTTCACAAAATCGGGCGCGCTCGGTGGCACCAAGTCAGGACGCCGACGCTGTACCGTCTCAGCTTGCGGCACCGGCACTTCCGACAGGTTTTCGAGCGTCCGATCGATCGCGAGCAGGTTGCGACGGACCACCTCGGTGCCGCGCTTGCCGTACGACTTTTGCGCCGCCTGACGAATCTTTTCGAGCGCCAGTTCCTTCGGCAGCACACCCGACAGCGCAAAAAAGCACGTCTGCATCACCGTGCTGATCATCTTGCCGAGCCCCGCTTCCTCGGCGACCCGCTGCGCATCGATCACAAACAGACGCAGCTTGCGCGCAATCAGCAGCGACTGAACTTCTCTCGGCAGCAGCTCGAACACGCGATCTTTGGACCACGGCGCATTCAGCAGCAGCGTCGCACCGTCTTCAGCCAGCTCGACGATCTCGAACCGCTCGAGCAGCTGCGGCTGATGACAAGCGACGAAGCTGGCGCGCTGAATCTTGTACGACGAGCGAATCGGACTGGGTCCAAAGCGCAGGTGCGACACCGTCACTGCGCCCGCTTTGCGAGAGTCGTAGACGAAGTAACCCTGCGCAAAGTGATCCGTCTCTTCGCCGATGATCTTGATCGTGTTCTTGTTGCTTCCGACGGTGCCGTCTGATCCCAGACCGAAGAAAACCGCGCGCACCACGTCGGAAGGCTCGCTCCACGCAAACTCTTCATACGGCAGCGAGCGTCGTCCCACGTCGTCGTTGATGCCGATCAAAAAGTGTCGTCGCGGCTTCGTCTGCGAAAGCTCTGAAAAGATCGCCTGCACCATCGACGGCGTAAACTCTTTCGACGACAGCCCGTAGCGTCCCGCGATGATCGTCGGAAGCTGCGGAAACAGTCCTTCGTCCACCGCTTCGGTCAGCGCAGAAACCACGTCGAGATAGAGCGGATCTCCGACGGCACCTGGCTCCTTCGTTCGATCGAGCACCGCCAGCGCGCGCACCGTCTTCGGCAGCGCATCGGCAAAGTCGCGCAGAACCCACGGACGAAACAGCCTGACTTTGAGCACACCGACGCGAACACCTTGCGAAACAAGACGCTCGACGACCTCGTGAACGCACTCGCTCGACGAGCCCATCGTCACGATCACACGCTCCGCCTCGGGATGACCGACGTAGTCATAGAGCCGATAGCGTCGCCCGGTCAGGCTCGCAAACTGATCCATGATCTGACGGAGCAGCGACGGAAACGCATCGTAGAACGGCTGGCTCGCCTCTCGCGCTTGAAAAAACGTATCGGGATTTTGCGCGGTTCCCCGCAGCACCGGACGATCGGGTGTCAGCGCACGCTGCCGCAGCGCCGCAATCGACTCGGGATCAATCAGCGCACGCAGAACTTCATCGTCGAGCGGCTCAATCTTGGCAATCTCATGCGAGGTCCGAAAGCCGTCGAAAAAGTGCAGGATCGGCACCCTCGTGCGCAGCGTCGTCGCATGTGCGATCGCCGCAAAGTCCTGCGCTTCTTGCACCGATCCCGACGACAGCAGCGCAAAGCCCGTCGTGCGACACGTCATCACGTCGGAGTGATCGCAAAAGATCGACAGCGCATGCGTCGCCACCGTCCGAGCCGCGACGTGAAGCACCATTGGCGAAAGCTCGCCAGCGATCTTGAGCATGTTCGGAATCATCAAGAGCAGACCCTGCGACGCGGTAAACGTCGTCGCGAGCGATCCAGCTTGCAGGGCTCCGTGAACCGCACCGATGGCCCCGGCTTCCGACTGCATCTCGACGACACGAGGAACTTCTCCCCACAGGTTCTTGTGACCGTGCGTCGACCACTCGTCGGCCAGCTCACCCATCGCAGAGGCTGGCGTGATCGGATAAATCGCGACCACTTCACTCAGTCGATGAGCCACCCGAGCGACCGCTTCGTTGGCATCGAGCGTGATTGCAGACATGATCCCTCCCGGCGCAGTCGATGCTGCGACCGTATCTCTCGACGAGAAAGAAAGTCTTTGGGAAGGATCTTACGAGCAGTCAGGCGGGGAGGAAAAGAAACTTTGCGCGAAGAATGCGCAAATTCGAGCAAGCGTGCGGACTACTTGTGCTTGGTGTTGCGGAAGCGCGAGGTGTCCGCCGTCAGAGCAGCCAGCGCCGGAATGTCGGTGTTGTCGGGGTGCAGCTTGACGGCGCGAGCGAGCAGCGCATCTTCCGATTCGACACGGTCCGGATCGGGCAAGCAGCACTCCACCGGGCAGACCGCCTGACACGCTTCGGTGCCATGGAAGCCAACGCACTCGGTGCAGAGGCTGGGATCGATCACGTAGGTGTCATCTCCCTCGGAGATCGCTTCGTTCGGACACTCCGGCTCACAGGCGCCGCAGTTGATGCAGTCTTCGGTAATCTTCGTGGCCATAGTTCTTCAGGCTCCTTAAAAAACTTCGTCGGTGCTTACCGGCTAGCTTGGGTTTTACGTTACGGGCGTCCGGCGGTGGTCGTCAACCGGATTTCTTGTCTGAAACGGAGGTCGGATCGTCGCCCAACGTGCTGTCTTTTCAAGGACTTGGCCGATCGATCCTGTCGCGCGGTCATGATGGCAGACTGTCCAACGAAAACGCGCGCTGCACAAACCAGAACAGCGACAGCAGCAGCAGCACAACACTGACTCCGCGCAGCAGCCAGGCTTGCGCGCGCCGATCGCGAGACAGCAGTGCGACGATCGGGATCAAAAGCGCAACCACCGCCAGCTGACCCAGCTCGACACCGACGTTAAACGCCAGCAGCGCCGACACAAAGCCGACCTTGGGTAGTCCCAGCTCGCGCAGCACCGAGGCAAAACCCAGTCCGTGAATCAGTCCGAAGCCAAAGGCATACAGCGCTCGTCGATTCAGCGTCGGAAAGATCAAGTTTTCTACCGCGATCCAGCCGATCGACAGCGCGATCACAGACTCGACGAAGCGACTGGAAACGTGGATCAGCTGCAGCGCCGCCAGCGCCAGCGTCAGTGAGTGCGCCACCGTAAACGCCGTCACAACGCGCAGCACGAAACCGAGCGCACGACGCTCTGCACCTCGCTGCCAGACGAGCACGACGGAGAGGAGCAGTCCCATCAGAAACGCCAGGTGGTCGTAGCCGGTGAAGATGTGCTCGATGCCAAGCCGCAGATGATCGAACAGGAGATCAAGCGCTCCGCGTGGCTTGCCGATCGTCAGCTCTCGTCGGTCACTACGAAACAGCTGCTCGCGAACTTCTCCGTCCGACTCTAGCTTGGCCAGCCCTTGATGCCGCGCGTCGAGATCAAAGAACAGCTCGTAGCGCAGCGTCGCAGCTTGCAAGGCCCGCGCACACGAAAAGCGCAGCGTATCGACGACGAAAAAACCGCCCGCGCGCTCGGTCAGCTCGCTTTTTTCAAGCTGCCCAAGACAGCGCTGCCCTTCATTTTCCACCGTCAGCTTCGACAGCAGATAGCGCGCAAGCTGGGCCTGCTGCTGCGTCGCTTCCTCCCGAGAGATCGGACGATCGACGGGCAGCGCCAGCGCTTCGTACAGATCGCTGTTCGCAATGCGCAGCGTGACGCGAACAGACTGACGCGCAGGAATGATGTGCAGGTAGACGACGCTCGACTGATGCCCGAGCGCCACCGAGGGAAAGAAACTGACGAGGAAAAAGAGAAGCAGAGCGAAGCGAGCGAGCCCGTGCCAAGCCACTTTTGACATCGGGCTGAGGACAGCGAGCGGTTACGCCTTGATCGGTCCCGAACGACCGGTACGGCTCGGCCCGAAGCTGCTTGCGAACAGCTCGACGATGGCCGCGCGTCCGTCATCGCTCAGGCTGCGGGTGCCGGTTCCGGTGAAGCGCGAGTGCGTGATCACCGGCTTCGACGCCTGCCACTGTCGCGAGGTGTGGTTCCAGGTAAACCACGAGCGACGCTCTTGATCATAGACGTGCAGCGGCTTGCCTTGGTGACGAGCAAGCTCTGCCGCCCAGCCGGTGCCGCCCTTGACGGTGTCGTCACGCTGAATGACACCGATGATGAACACCTCTTGCGAGGAGTTGACCTGATGCCAAATGCTCTGAAGCACCTTGCGCAGCGTCGGATTCTGGTGATACGGACGATGCATCGTCGCTGACACGTAGGCCAGGCTGACATCACCGTCGCGCAGCTCTTCGCTCGTCAGAAGCCGAAGACCACGCGTCCGCGCCACCGGATGACCCTCGAACGAGTAGTTCTCTTCCTTGAGGCCATACCGCTCGGCACACGCGCCGAACTCCGCTTCCGCACCAATCGCACCACCCGACAGCAGCGTATACGCCGACGGAGGCAGATCGCTCGCCGGAGCACTCGGCGCTCGATCATCGACGAGCCGCATCGTGTCCGGGTGCAGGATGAGGTGCGTATCGCAGACCACGTCGCTGTCGTGATCCTTGAGCAGTCGCACCGACAGGTTCTTGTCCACCGGCTGTAGGAACACCACCAGGCTGATCAGGTTCGCAAACCGATCACACGGCGGAGGCACCCGATCGGGCACATCCGGTCCGGTCTGATGACGGTGGGTCAGCGCCGTCATCCACAGCTCTACATTGAGCTGCTTGGCCAGGTCACGAAGCTCTGTCGCTTCTTCCAGCGTCGCCCGCGACCAATCGAACGCATCGATCATGATCACGTCTGGAACGAACTGCGCATGCGCCGACAACAGCTCGACGGAGTTCTTGAGCTTGGCAATCGAGAACTCGTTGCCACCACCGTGACCATGCAGGCTGTAGGCCTGAATGATGCGGTTTTTGTTGATCAGCTCTTGCGTCGCAGCAATGTCGGACAGCTCAGCCGTCTTCACCAGATCCTGGAACACCGCGTCGTACCAGCTCTTGACATGGTCGACGGGAGAATCCAGCGAGACGTGCAGAACCTTGCGGTCGCGCATCAGATCATCCAGCGCGACATGCACCAGGAAGGCCGTCTTACCGACGCCTGCCCGAGCCATAGCCACACCCAAGTTGCCTCTTCCGAGGCCACCGTGGCTCGACTTTTCAAGAATCCGTAGCGGGCTCCGTTCGTTCACATCTTTGCGATACATGGGATGGCCTCCTGGCTACTTCTTCTTATCGCCGGCCTTTGCTTTGGCCGCTTTTGCGATCAGTTCTTCGCCGATATTGGCCGGAACCGGAGCGTAGCGCGAGAATTCCATCGAAAACTCTGCTTTGCCCTGGGTGGCCGATCGCAGCGTCGTCGCGTAACCGAACATTTCGGCCAGCGGCACTTCCGCTTCGATCGTCGACATGCCATCTGATTCCGTCGTTCCGATGATCATGCCGCGACGAGACATCAGGGTAGACAGCATGTTGCCCTGGTGCTCGCTTGGACCTTCGAGCGCGACCTTCATGATCGGCTCCAGGATCTGCGGCTTGGCCTTCGAATAGACTTCACGCCACGCACCGCGCGCCGCTTCCTGGAATGCGATATCCGAGGAGTCAACTGCGTGCGAACCACCGTCGTTGAGGCAGACGCGGACGTTCACCACAGGGAAGCCGATGAGCGGTCCCTTGGCAACCATCGAACGGAAGCCCTTTTCGACGCTGGGGATGTACTCGCGGGGAACCGTTCCACCGACCACTTCGTCGATGAACTCGAATTCCTTCTCAGCGCAGGGCTCGATGTAGCCCATGACCTTACCGAACTGACCCGAACCACCCGTCTGCTTCTTGTGGGTGTAGTTATAGTCAGCGCGCTGCGTCACCGTCTCACGGTACGCAACCTGCGGCGGCGAGACTTGCACCACGGCGTTGTATTCGCGCTTCATACGCTCGATGTACACGTCGAGGTGAAGCTCACCCATACCGGCGAGCAGCGTCTCTCCACTTTCGGGATCGACTTCGCAGCGCAGCGTCGGATCTTCCTTCGTGAAGCGCTGAATCGCCTTCGACATGTTCATCTGTGCCTTCTGGTCAGCTGGCTTGATCGCCAACTTGATGACCGGCTCAGGCACATACATCGACGTCATGGTCAGCTGTTCACCGCTCGTGAAGGTATCGCCCGAGTTACAGTCGACACCGAACATCGCGATGATATCGCCGGGACCCGCGTCCGAGATGTCTTCCTTGTCGTCGGAGTGCATCCGAACGAGTCGAGCCA
Source organism: uncultured Myxococcales bacterium (assembly GCA_937868485.1). Lineage (GTDB taxonomy): Bacteria > Myxococcota_A > Polyangia > Palsa-1104 > JAEUJZ01 > JAEUKA01. The sequence continues at coordinate 17,592 of CALMML010000318.1, forward strand.
CCTTCACCTTCCTGCCGGTGCGGGTGTTCTGGATGACATCGTCTTTGCGCAGCGCACCTTGGTAGATACGCATATAGGTCAGCTGGCCGTAGCGCCCGTCTTCGAGCTTAAACGCCAGCGCAACCGTCGGCAGGCTCGGATCCGACTTGAGCGCCACCTTCTTGTTGTCCGGGCTGTCGATGTCGATCGCTTCGTTGAGGACATCCGACGGACAGGGCAAGTAGTAGGTCACTCCGTCGAGGAGCAGCTGTACTGCCTTGTTCTTATACGCCGAGCCAATCATCACCGGCGTGAGCTTCATCTCGAGCGTGCCACGACGAATTGCGTCGCGGATCAGCTCTGGCGTCACGCGGTCTTCCAGAATCGCTTCGGTCAGCGCATCCGAGAACATCGACACCGTGTCGAGCATCTCCTCACGCGCTTTGTCCGCTTGCGACTTCATGTCGGCGGGAATCGGGTTGCGGTGAATCTCTTCGCCGTTGTCACCCGTGAACGTAATCGCCTCCATGGTGATGAGGTCGATCACGCCTTCAAACTGGTCTTCCAGTCCGATCGGCAACTGAAGGAGCACGGGATTGTGCCCGAGCTTCTCGCGAAGCTGATTCTTGACGCGCAGCGGGTTCGCGCCGGTGCGATCGCACTTGTTGATGAAGGCGATGCGCGGAACGCGATAGCGTCGCATCTGACGGTCGACGGTCAGCGACTGGCTCTGGACACCGGCCACCGAGCACAGCACCAGGATTGCGCCGTCGAGGACGCGAAGAGCACGCTCAACTTCAATCGTGAAGTCGACGTGTCCCGGGGTGTCGATGATGTTGACGTGGTGACTTTTCCACGAGCAATAGGTCGCCGCGCTCTGGATGGTGATGCCGCGCTCACGCTCCAGATCCATGCTGTCCATCTTGGCGCCGACACCATCTTTGCCTTTGACTTCGTGGATGGCGTGGATGCGCTTGGTATAGAAGAGGATTCGTTCGGTGAGCGTGGTCTTACCGCTGTCGATGTGCGCGGAGATCCCGATGTTACGGACGCGAGAGAGATCGGAAATCACGATGTTGGCTCCACAGGCCGCATCCAGACACAGGGATGGGCCGCAGGGATTTTCTTCGGAAGCGATTTAGACGCAAGTGAAAAATTCCCCATCGGCGCTGACCAGGGTCCGTGATTTTGTTTCTGAGTCGCCTGACAATAGCGGGGAGCACCTGTTTCAATCGCGCCGATCTCCGCAGGCGTGCCAAGGAGCGTCCCATGACTACTGGTCGTATTTCTCGACTTAATGCTCTGGTTTCAGGTCTTTCGCTCTGTTTTTCACTGTCTGTCTCGACGGCGCTGGCGGCGACTCCGCTTCCATCCGACGATACCGGCAGTCGTCCCGTAGAGGTTCTGTCCCGAGGCATCGATGGAACACCTCGGCTCTTGGTAGGCGCACTGTCGACGGCAATGCCGGGTGCTGATCCCGTCACGATCGCCGATCGATACATCAGCGATCTTCGTCGCAGCGAGCCCGCGTGGGTTCCTGCCGAGCTGTCGAGCGGCGAAGCGACTCCGCTTGGAAACGGCTTCGTCGTGCGATATCGCCAACAGCATCTAGGAATTCCGGTGCTGGCTGGCGATCTGGTGCTGCGGATCTCGTCGGAAGGCCAGGTGGTGCGGCTCGCCCGAGACGTGGTTCCGACGGATGCACTGAACAAAGTCAATCCCATTCCATCGCTCAGCGTCGAAGATGCCCAGCGAGCGATCCGTGCAGTCGGTCCTGGTCTCGTCGGAACGCCAGAGCTTACCATCGACAATCCGAGCGGACGACTGGCGTACATCGCGACGAAGATCGATCTGGCAGCAGTCGAGCACGCAAAGTATCTCGTCGATGCGCATAGCGGAGAAGTCTTCCGTCGTATCGAGCAGCTCAAGTTCCTGAATCAGTTTTCTGCGTATCGCTACAATCCAGCGACGGCAGCGAGCCCGGAAGTGCTTGCGATTCCAAGCGGCGACACAGGACCGTTTGCACCGACGGCAGCTGCACCTCGACCACTGACCAGCACGCTGCTGCGCGGGCTGAACTGTATCGACAACATGACGCTGCGGGTTCCGGCGGGAAGCACGACGGCGATTCACCTGTGCGAGCCGATGCAGACCAACTCATCCGCGACGGGAGACTACAGCCAGTTCACGCCGCTCGTTGGCACCAATGATGGACGCTGTCCGACGAAGAATGATGCGAACAAGAACTCGTTTGGCGAAGCGCACATGTACGTTCACACCGCCAGCGTCTACACCCGCTTTCGCAGCCTGCTCGCCGGGCTGGGGATGAACGACTTTCGCCTGGCGATCTCGACGGGAGCTTCGCCCAAGCCGTTTCCGCTGCTGACGAACCTATGCATGCCCAACTTGAACAATGTGGCGCAGGCGACCAACCCGGCGATTCCGCTCAATCCGTATGAAAATGCGTTCTTTTCGCCCGGCGATCCGAAGGGTGACTTCAGCAGCCTGATCTTGGGCACCTCGGGCGATCTCATCGCGTTTGGCATGGGCGCAAAAGCCAACTACTCGATGGATGCCGACGTCATCTATCACGAGTTTACGCACGCCGTGATCGCGAGCCTGAACAAGCTGACGCTGAGCGTAGGCCAGGACAACCTGGGTCTTAACGACGACCCGGGCGCGATGAACGAAGGCTTGGCGGACTTCTTTTCGTCCGCGATCACCGGAAGCAGTGCCGTCGGAGAGTACGCAAAGAACAACTTCACGGGTCTGCCTGGTCCGGGGCTGCGCGATCTGGACAACACGCTGCACTGCACAAACGATCGCGTCGGAGAAGTCCACGAAGACGCCAATCCCTTTTCGGGTGCGCTGTGGCGAGCGCGCATCGCGGTCACGGGCGATCCACTCGACATGAGCGCAGCGGCGGTCCAGAAGCGAACCAGCTTCGATCAGGCGATCCTCAAAGCGCTGCTCGGAAGCATCTCGGCACCGACGATGACCGATATGGGATTCCTGATCGTCGACGAAGTGGGCAAGCAAGCGGCAGCGCTCGGATCCGACGCAGCGCAGAAGACCACCGACGCGCTGACGATGCACGGCATCTTGAACCTGTGCGATCGCGTGATCAAAGTGTCGACGGCACATCGCATGCTATGTCTGGACTCCGACGGGAAAAAGCTATGGCCAGGACACGCGCAGTGGCGCTTTGATCTGCCCTACTCTTCCGACACGGTGACGTTCCGATTTACGACGCAGCCCGCCGGAGCGTACTGCAACAGCATCTCTTCGTCGTCGGTCACAGCAGCGCCAATCTTTCAGCTCGCGGTTCGATCCGGCGGACAGCCCGTGACGTGGGATCGACAAGGAATCGGCACCTACGATCGGCTCGTCGATGTGAAGCAAGGCGCCATCAGCAACACCTGGACAGCGACGGTATCGCTAGCACGAGGTCAGTCCCACCACGTCATGATCGTAAACTCCGGCGGCGGACGCATCGCTCAGAACGTCACCGTCGAGCAGTCCTGCACCGCAGCAGATGGTTGTCCGGCACCTGTTGACTCTGGAGGCTCGTCTGCGCTTAACTCCTCGGGCTGCGGCTGCTTCGTCGGTGCGACGCCCGGCGCAGGTTCTTGGCTCGGTCTTCTGCCTCTGCTGGGAATCGCTTCGACGGTCACGATCCGACGACTGCGCCGACGCAATCCAAGTGCGTAGCGATGATTCCCAAAGCCCCGATCGTTTCTGTAAATCCGCAGACGCTGGCCCAGGCCGCAGCGCTCCTTTCTGATGGTCAGCTCTGCGCGTTTCCGACGGAGACGGTCTACGGACTGGGAGCCGACGCGACCAATGCCGAAGCGGTCTTGCGCATCTATCAGCTCAAAGGCCGGCCTTCTTACAATCCGCTGATCGTTCATGTTCCCGACGCTCAGTCCGCGCAGCAGCTGGTCACCGAGTGGTCGCCGCAAGCGAATCGTCTGGCGCAGCGATTTTGGCCGGGTCCGCTGTCGCTGGTCTTGCCGCGAGGACCGCACATTCCCGACATCGTGAGCGCAGGACTTCCGACGGTGGCGCTGCGCGTTCCCAGTCATCCCGTCGCACTTGCGCTGCTACAGACGGTGCGGCGACCGTTGGCTGCACCGAGTGCCAATCGCAGTGAGTCGCTGTCACCGACGACCGCGCAGCATGTTCAGCGCAGCTTGCCCAATGTTCCGCTGATCCTCGACGGAGGTCCGTGTCTACTCGGCATTGAATCGACGGTGGTGGATCTGACCACACAGCCGCCGCGACTGCTCCGTCCGGGCGCGCTGCCGCTGCGACTGCTCCTCGAAGAGCTTCCTGATCTGCAGCTTCCCAGCTTTGCGATCGAGCAGCCAACCGGCGCGCATCCGTCGCCGGGAATGATGACCCGACACTACGCACCGTCGGCACCGCTTCACTTGATCGACGAGTCGCAGGCCGACTGGGTGGCGTCACTGCCCGAGCCGCGCGGACTCGTGACACATCGGCAGCTTCCGTCGGTCACACCGCTGTGTCAGCACCTGGAGCTGCTGCCGTCGTCGCCCGAGGCCTACGCGGCGGATCTATACGCAGCGCTGCATCGGCTCGACGACCAGCAGGTTCGCAGCATCGTGGTGCTTCGTCCCAGTCAAGACAACGACTGGCGAGCGATCCTCGATCGGCTCGGACGTGCGGCAGCGCGCTAGCACCACCGACGACCGATTCGTCTGACGCTACGGCTGAAACAGCATCAGCATCGTGTACGTCAGCGCAGGCCGCTCTTGCCCGACGACCGCGATCTCGACCTCTTCGGTGATCAGCGTGCCTTTGGGCTTGGCCTCGATGGCAACGATTCGACAGCGCGCGTGAACGACGCTACCCGCCGGAACGGGACTGATAAAGCGCAGCTTGTCCGCGCCGTAGTTCAGCACGTTGCGATAACCAACGACTTCCATGTCGGTGCGCTGACGGAGATGCGGAACCAGGCTCAGCACGAAAAATCCGTGCGCGATCGTGGTCTTGAGCGGGCTTTCCTTCTTCGCGCGCTCGACGTCGATGTGAATCCACTGATGATCCAGCGTCACATCGGCAAAGCGGTTGATCATGTCTTGGCTGATCGTGACTTCCGCGCCCCACGGGCTCCACGTCTCACCGACGCGCTGGGAAAGCGCGGCTACATCGTCGAAGCGAATCTGTTGCATAGGTTGCTCCTTGTCGCGTGTATGGCGCAGCACGATAGCCTGAGCGAGCCCTCACGCGGAAGATCTGGACGATATTTTGCGCCGGGTTTTTGATTCGGCGCAGCGGCCCGTGCTAAGCGTGTCCATCGTGCGTCGCTCGATCTGTGCGTCTGTGGTGTGTGCGCTGTTGTGCGTAACGAGCTGTGATCAAGACGGAGCCGACAAGCGTCCGGGCCGTCCGCCGCCGCTCGTGCTGGTTTCGCGTCCGACGGTAAAAGATGTCTCCGTCGAAGTCCGCGCGCCCGTTGATCTGCGTCCGCGAGAGCAAGCCGACCTGATGTCCAAGCAGCTTGGATACCTGAGCGCCGTGCTGGTCGATCGCGGTGATCCGGTGAAAAAAGGTCAGCTCCTCGCGCTGGTTCGTCCGAGTGAGCTGCCCGATCAGCTGCAAGCCGCCAAAGGTCAGCTTCAGCAGGCCGAGGCTGCGCTCGAGCAAGCGCGGATCAATCGTGCGCGCATTGGTTCGCTGGCTCCGACGGGAGTTGTCTCGACACAAGAGCTTCAGCAGAGCACCACCGCACTGTCGCAGGCCGAAGCCCAGCAGTCCGCCGCCCGCGCGCAGCTGCAAGCCGTCGCGGTTCGAATCGGTGAAACCAGGCTGGACGCGCCGTTTGATGGCGTGATCATGCAGCGTCGGTTCGACAGTGGCGCGCTCGTCGGTCCGCAAAACGGAGCGATCCTAACCGTCGGTCGCGTCGAGACGCTGCGGCTGTTCGTTCCGGTGCGTGAACAAGAGTCCGCCCAAGTTGCGATCGGTCAAAAAGTCTTCGTCGAGGTCGATGCGCAGCCCGGCGAGACCTGGATCGGCCAAGTGGTGCGGCTGTCGCCTGGCTTCGATCCGCTGACGCGCACGCTGGATGCCGAGGTTCATCTAAACAACAGCGACGGAAAGCTACGACCCGGAATGTACGGTCGCGCGCGCATTCAAGTCGCCATTCACAAGCAGAGCCTGACGGTGCCAGAGTCCGCCGTGCAGCTCTCGGGCGGTCAGCGCTTTGTGTTCGTCGTCGAAGGAAACAAGGTTCAGCGTCGATCGGTGACAACTGGCGTCGATGGCGGAACGTTCCTCGAAGTGCTGACGGGACTTTCAGCGAGCGATGAGATTGTCGTCGCTGGAACCGATGCGCTCGCCGATGGCTCGACGGTAAGAACCCAAGCGGGAACCACACCCTGGCAAGCGCCCGCTACGACCAAGCCTGCGCCGAGTCCCGCACCACACTAGCCCGCCCATTTCTCTTTCGTTTGGCCAGTTCCAGGTATTTTGACTCGATTTTCCGCGCAATCTGCGGCCAACCGAGCGATTCCACCCGCTTTCTCGCCAAATCTCCCAGTTTCTTGCGCAGATCGATGGACCGATACAGCGCGCGCAGCGCCTCCGCATAGGCACGATCGTCACCGAGCGGCACCAGCAGTCCTTCTTCTCCGTCGCTGATTAGCTGTCGTACACCATCGATTGGATGCGCAATGATCGGCAGCGCCGCCGCCATTCCCTCGATCAGCGACATCGGATGCGAGGCAATGTCCGCCGTGAAACAGAACACGTCCGACGACGCCGCAAAGTCCGGTCGCGCCGTCACCACCGCACCCGCAAAGTGCGTATCCAGTCCGTGCGCAAGCTGCGAAAGCTCTCGACGACGTGGACCTTCGCCCAAGATGTGCAGACGCAGCGTCATTCCTTCGTCGAAAAGCCGTCTTTGTGCGGCGATCACCGTCTCGAAGCGATTGCGAGGTTCCAGCCGCGCTTGTCCAAGCAAGACCAGCTCGGCTGAGCCACGCAGCGACGGAAGCCGACGACCCGATTGCCACGCAGCCAGATCGACGCCGTTCGGAATGATCTCCGCCTGACACGAAAAGCCGATGTTGTGCATGCTGCGCAGAGCCGTGTCGCTGACCGCAATCAGTCCGTCGAGCGCATCCAGATAGCGCTGAAGCGGACGACGAAACAGCTCGATCACCGACGAGCGTTCAAAGTGCGTATGCAGCGTTCCAACAAGCAGCGCTTCCGGTGGCGCACACGAGATCGCCAGCAGCGCCAGCGTCGGAAAGATCGGCGCGTGAACGTGAATCACATCAAAGCGTCGCTCGGCAAACAGTCGCAGCAGCTTGCGTCGCAGCCCGAGACCAATCGCCGCAAGCGACAGCGATCCATTGGTAATCAGCGGCGGACTGGCTCGACCTACGCGCACCACGTCAAACGGCGTATCCGACGGAACATCGACGTGACCGGGAAACGACGTCGTGATCACCGTCACGCGATGGCCTCTGCCGACGAGCGCGCGTCCCAGCTGATGAACGTGCTCGGGCATGCCACCGATGTCGGGATAGTAATACTCACTGACGAGCGCCACCCGCAGCCCATCTGTTTGCGTCGGTACGCCTCGATCCATTGCGCGCCCAAGATAGCAAGCACGACGAAGTTTGGTTAAGCTCTCAACACATGGGTTCTTGTTTTGCTGCTCTGTGCTCGTCTGGACTGGCTGCATACTCGCTGCTTCGTCGAAAGGGACCGCTTCTGCTCGCGCTGGGCGGACTGCTCGCGTTTTCGTCGTCGAGCCGAGGCGATGCCGATCCAAGTCCAGCCCCGTCAAGCGAAGTGAAAGCGAGTCAGCAAGCGCTGCTCGGTGCCGTCGATGAGATCACGCGCAAAGTGGTTGCGATTCGCGGTCTGCCGACGAAATCGACCTTCGCGCGCGGAGTGCTCACCCGGCAAGAGATCACGCAGCGACTGAAAGAACGCATCCACAACGACTTTTCGCCCGAGGAAGTGAAAGGCGAAGCGCTCGTGCTCAAGCGGATGGGTCTGCTGCCCGTCGATGCGGACTACGAAAAGCTCTTGTTCGATCTGCTGTCGGAACAGGTCGCTGGTTTTTATGATCCGTATCGCAAGACGCTCTACATCGCGGACTGGCTTCCCGTCGAGATGCAGCGTCCAGCGCTCGCGCATGAGATCCAGCACGCGCTGCAAGATCAGCACTTTGACCTCAAGAAGCTGGCCAAGCCGCTCAAGAGCGAAGGCGATCGGCAGCTGGCGCAGTCGGCGGTGGTCGAAGGCGACGGAACGGCGGTGATGATGGAGTTTGCGGCGCGCAGCATGGGCACGGACTCGGCGCAGCTTCCGACGGTGCTGGCTCGGCTGGGACGACAGATGATGCAGCTTGCGCTGTCGACGACACCGTCGCTGCAGCAAGCGCCGCTGGTGCTGCGTGAGAGCCTGATGTTTCCCTATGCCGCCGGGCTGGAGTTTGTCGCCGCCGTGCGAGGCGATAAGCCGTGGTCGCGCGTCGATGCGGTCTTTCGCGATCCGCCTGTCTCGACGGAACAAGTCATTCATCCCGAAAAGTACCTGAGCGGCGAAAAGCCCTGGCGAGGCACAGCGACGGTGCTTTCCAGCCTGCCACTACACAAAGAGCAGCGACGGGACGTGCTCGGTGAGCTGATGTTCAAGGTCTGGTTTCAAAAAGCGATGTCAGAGCGCGATGCCGAGCAAGCCGCCGCAGGCTGGGGCGGTGATCTGCTGGTGTCGATGACGCAGCCGGGAGAGACGCTTCCGCTCGTCGCGGTGATCTCCGGCTGGGATACCGAAAAAGACGCCGATGAAGCCGAGCAAGCGGCGCAAAAGCTGGTGCTGAACCTGACCGGCAAGAGCGGCGAAAAGCTGCCAGCGCCTGGCAAGACGCCGCAGTTTGAGCGACAGAGCGGCGATCGCTCGTTCGTGGTTGCGCGGCGTGGTCAGCGTCTGCTCCTTTTGTGTGGAGCGCCGACGGCCAACACCAGCGCTGTCGTCGCAGAGATCTTCAAGACCTGGACGATCAACCCACCAGGCCCAGCCACGCCGCAGTAGGTTCGCTTAGCTGACGTGCTTGCCGGGACGAACGAACTCTTGGGTTCGTTCTTGCTGAATCCGCGCCGGGGACTCTTCTTCAATCGTCCGACTGAGCACCGATGAGGACGACGGCGGCGGCAGCGTCTTGGCCGACGGATTGGGCGAATCCAAGATCAGCGCAGCCACTTCGCCGGTCTTGTCGACCTCGAACGGCTGAAGCTGCACGTTGTCTTGCATCAGCTGCGCAACCCGAGGCAGCGACTGCTCTGCCGACGGACTTCCTCCATCGATCGTGTAGCGAGCCACGCGCACCAAGTCGATCAGAAGCTCTCGTGCCGTCGGACGCATCGCCGGGTCTTTTTCCAGCGTGCGCATCACCACCTGCACCAAAAAGCCTGGCAGCGGACCCGAACCACCGACGAGAGGCGGCACCGGCTGATTCAAGTGCCCGAGCACGATCTCGACGTAGCTTTCTTTGTCGCTCGTAAACGGCAGCCGTCCCGACAGCATCTGATACATCATGACACCGACGCTGTAGACGTCGCTGCGACCATCGTAGGTGCCTTGTCGCAGACGCTCCGGGGCCATGTACATCGGCGTCCCAATGATCCCGCCACCGCCGGTCATCAGCTTGCGATCCAGCTCGTTTCCGTCGCCCAGCATCTTCGCAATGCCAA
>CALMML010000319.1 GCA_937868485.1 uncultured Myxococcales bacterium
GACCGCCCCCGGGCCGAAAAAAAGATCGTCGGGAAGGGGGGCCCCGCAGCGTGAAACGGCAGGGGATTTGGGCGCTAGTTCAAGATGGTCTGGTCGATGTTCCAGGTGGTGCGTAGGGGGCCGTAGCCGACGCCGAAGCGGCCTACGGGCTGGATTTCGAAAAAGACGGAGCCTTCGGCCTGGACCGGCACCGCCAGGGTGGGCGACTTGCCGTTGAGCAGGTCGGTGACAAAGCCGGTCGCGACCTTTTCAAAGACCGACAGCGCCTGGTCGATGCCCAGCACAAACGCCAGGTCGAGCTGGATGTTGCCGCCCGCCGCGATCATCGACTTGCGCAGCTCTTGCTCTGCCTTGCCCGTCACCAGGTCGGTGATGAGCGAGGGAATCCGCGCCTCGAAGTCGTTGAGCGTCCGAATGTCGGTCTGGCTCGATACGCACGCACCGGGCTTGGCCTGGCCGGTACAGGTCGGGTCCGCCGTGCCGCACATCGACAGGCAGATCGCGCCGAGTGCCTCGCTCTGCTGGCCTTCAAACAGCCGCAGCGCAAGCAGCACATCCAGCGCCGGGACCGGCGTGTTATTGGGGTTTTTGATGTCCAGGTGGATGCCAAACTGGAACGCGAGCAGGCTGCGGGGCGGCGGCGAGCCGAGCGTCAGCGTGCAGCCCAGGCGCAAAAGCGGATCGGTGATGACCGTCGGGCAGTAGTAGGCGGCCAGCTGATTGATGCTCGGGCGCTTGGTGAGCGCCAGCGTGGACGCAGCGACCGTGGGCGGGTTTTCGACGTTCTTGGTCAGCGACTCCAGGAGTTCACAGCCGGGCAGTGTCAGCAGCAGCGGCACAAGCAGCGCAGGCAAAAAGGACAAGCGACTGGTTCGGGTGGTCATGTGGGGGTCTCCTTCAAGCGTCAAGCGATCGAGCGTCCGTATCTTGGTTTTCGGCAAGGCGTCTTGCTCGGACGGTCGAGCCGGGCGCTTTCTTTCGATTGCGCGGGTGTCACATGCTATAGGCCGCACATGTCTTCTACGCAGCACATCGCCCTACCGCCGCCGCCGCTCGGCATGGAGCCCCAAGAGCCGATTTTCATCCCGACGCCCGCCGGTTTTTCGCTGGCAGCCTGCATTGCTGCAAGTCCGATTGGCGTCCTGCCGCCGCTGTCGTACGACCCGGAACACAAGATGCTCCAGGTGACGATGCCGGCCAGCCTGCTGCCGGTGCCGACGTCGAACTGCGAAGTGCAGCTGCGCGAGCTGCCGGGTGAGTCGGTCGTGCTGATGTACGGCCTGCACCGGGGACCGCGCAGTGAGCTGGCGGAAGAGCGCGTGCGCTGGATGCTGGGCCTTGATGAAGACCTGACGCTGTTTCATCACCTGTGCGAGCGGGATCGCGACCTTTCGTGGGTGGCCGAGCAGAAGGTGGGGCGGATGCTGCGCAGTCCCTCGGTGTTCGAGGACTTGGTGAAGGTGCTCATCACGACCCAGCGGCCCAAGCAGGCGCGCGCGATCTGTAGCCTGCTGTGTCAGACGTTTGGGCGGCCTACGCGGTGGTCGGGGTGCTCGTTTCCCGAGCCGCAGGACATTGCCCAGGCCACGGCGAGCGAGCTGAAGGTGGACCTCGCGCTGGGGTCGCTCGGACATCAGATCTGGCAGCTTGCGGTGCTGTGTGCGGAAGGTCGCCCCGCGCCCGAGACGATGAAGCGGCGGGCACCGTCTTTGTCGCAGGCGCTGTGCTCCGATGACGAAGCGCTGTTTGATGACCTGGTCGGTGAAGAGCTGGCCTGGCAAGAGCGGCTGTGCGACCTGCTGTTGACCCTGCCCGGCTTTGGCGTGCGGTCGGTGCCCAAGATGATGCGGATGCTCGGCTGCTACGACCTCATCGAGGTCCATCACAGTGCGGTCCGCGCCTTTGCCAAGCAGCACCCGCCGAAGCGAAAGCCCAAAGAGCCCGAGACGAGCCACGAGGTGATGGAGCGGATGTACAAGCGCCTCGATGGCTTTGGCGTCTATCGGAGCTTGGCTCAGTCGCTCTTGCTTTTGCCGCGCAGCGCGTAGAGGTGGCGGTCGTCGGTGCCGACCAAGATCGCCTGATCTTCGGCAAGCAGCGGCGAGCCATCGACATCGGCATCGAGCACCACCTGCCACAGAAGCCGCCCGTCGGACTGCACCGCATACAGCCGGTTATCTCGTGAGCCAAACAGCGCCCGGCCCTTGCGATCGATGATCGGCGCGGACTGAATGGCGTCGGCGGTCTGAAACTTCCACAGCAAGGTGCCGTCGCTGCGAATCGCGTAGAGCTGCCCATCGTACGACGGAGCCAAGATCGTTCCATCGCTGCGCAGGGCCAGCGCCGCGCGCACCGGGCCGCCGGTCAGCACCGAAAACTTGACCACGCCTTCCTTGGACACGGCATAGACCCGGCGATCTTCGGCGCCCAGGTAGGCGGTGCCGTCGGGACCAATCACCGGGGACTCGGCCAGATCGAGCGACAGGGCGATCTCCCAGCGCTTGGTGCCGTCGGGGCCCAGGCAGACCAGCAGATCCTGGCAGACCGCGTAGAGAAGCCCATCGGGGGACAGCGCCGGGGCGGATCCGCAGTGGCGACGCTCGCTGCTGTAGCGCCAGCGGACCTTGCCGTCGGGGGAAAGTGCGGTGATGCCTTCGCCGCCGATGTAGAGCGAGCCGTCAAAGCCGGGCGTCACGCCTTCGACATCGCAGCGAGAGGACTCGGGACCGGCACCGAGCGCGCGCTTGCAGGTTCCAGGGGATGCGGTCCAGCGCACGCTGCCATCGGCGATGGTCAGCGCATACAGCTTGTCATCATCGGAGCCGACATAGACGGTGCCATCGGGCGCAACGAGCGGCGCGGCAAACACCATGTCGTGGGTAGTGTGCTTCCAGCGCAGCAGCCCGTCGGGCGACAGGCCGTAGATGCCGTAGTCGTGTGAGCCAAAGACGATCGTGCCGTCGGGAGACAGGATCGGGGCGGCGCTGACCCGGCCCTTGGTCGCAAACTTCCAGACGATCTGAGGACGCTGGTCGGGCAGGACAAACGGGCTGCGTCCGGTGCGTGCCAGGTCGCCGCGCGGCAGGGTCCAGGTGCCACCGGGCAGCACCAGCGGGGCAGGCAGCGCATCGGAGACGCCGCCATCGGACAGGGCGGCATCGCTGGTCGCGGCATCGGCGCTGGCAGCGGCGGCATCGGCAGTGGTGGCAGCAGCGGTCAGGACGGTGGGCTCGGCGGCAGAGCGACGCTCTAGCTGGCAGTGGCTGGTCGCCACAAGCGACAGCGCCACAAGCGTCACAGTCCCCAGATGAGCACGGAGCTTCACAAGCAGTAGCTTACTACGGCAGCGGGCCGCGAACCTCGCCGAGGTCCACAAACGCGCCATCGACCATGATCACAAACGGACGCTCGGTGAAGCGCAGGCCGCCTTTGCCGTCGTGCTCGATGATCTGAAGCTTGCCCATGCCGTAGCCCATCGGCCCGCGTGAGTAGTAGTGCGCTTGCAGCTTGTAGGGATAGGCACGCTGGCTGGGCGGAGCGAAGATCGAAAAGCACTCGGGGCCGTAGCCGGTGGTCACGTCGGCGTAGAGCTGTCCCCCCGAAGCCAGCGACGGCTGCGAGAAGTAGGCATGTCCGCCCCGGCCATCGAGGATGTGGAAGTCGACATCGTTCGCATCGGTTTCCCACGACAGGACAAAGCGCACCGATGGACCTTGGGCAAGCTGCGCGCCGATGCCTTGCAGACGGCGCTCGATCTCGTCGCGGCGCTGCGGCTCTTTGCGCAGCCAGGCGGCGGCAATCAGGCCCACGTCTTCCCCCAGGATCTGCGGTACCCCGGCAAAGCGTCCGGGCGGATAGCTGCGGGTGGCTCCGGCGATGATGGCATCCAGGGCTTCGGCAAAGCGACCGAGCTTGACCAGGGCAAAGGCGAGCATGCGATGGCTCGACGGATGATCGGGACGGCTGGCGACGGCTTTGGCATAGGTATCAGCGGCCAGCTCGTTACTGTCTCCGAGACGCTCCAGCCGCGATCCGGCAAAGCGACGCAGATCGGCGCGACCGGGGAACAGATCGATGATCGATCCGTAGGCGCGGGCGGCGGCTTTGCGCTGCTGAAGGGCTTCATAGACTTCCCCGAGTGCAACCAGGGCCAGCACATCGCCCGCATCGCTGTCTCGCCAGGCCAGTGCCATCGTTAGCGCTTCGCCGTGACGGACCGACTTCACCATGCGCATCACGTCGGCCAGCTTGCCTTCGTACGGATTGACCATCGGCTGCTGGACGGGCTCGGGTCGCATCGGCGGCGGCGGCGGCGGCATCGGACGCAGCACAGAAGAGGGAGACGGCATCCGCTCGGAGCGCAGCTCGGACGCACTTGCGCGGGCACGGGGACGCTCATCGGCCATGACCTTGGCGTCTTCTCGCTCGGTCACCACCGGCTTGGGCGCTTCCATCCGACGAGCCATCGCAGGCGCTGGCGCCATGGACGACGAAGCCCGGCTTGCAGACGCTACGGCACCTTGGGCAGCGCCTCCCATCGGGGCCGCCGAGACCCGCGAGGGAGCCCCACCACCAGGAGCACCACCGAGCGCCCCACCCGTGTCGGCTTCGGATGACACGGTCCCTTCCACGGCTGGAGCCGCACTGCTTGGGTCCGGGGCCATGTCGTCTTTGGCCATGCGATCGGCAGGCGCCGCCCGACCGGGACGCATGGGTGCGCCCTCTCTGGCACGCTTGGGTAAGCTGAGCGGCTGCGTGATCACCGGCTGAAGCGGCTGCGGCTGCGCGATCGGGGCGAGCGACTTGCGAGAGCGAACCTCAATGCCATCGAGGCCGACGCCGAGGATGTCGGTGAGCGCGCGACGATCGATGTGAAAGCGCGCGTAGTCGGCTTCGGTTTCCAGCACGAGCAGCGCGGTAAAGTCGGACATGACGCGGAACTTCGTCGAGAGATCGACAATCTGGTGCTTGAGTCCGTCGCGCAGATCGGGATCGCTGGCGGCGACGGTGTCGCGCTGATGCATCAGGCGGGCAATCCGGGCACCGACCCAGGCACGCTCAAGCAGCGGACGAGGCACGGCAACGGAGGCCACCCCAACCGACTCGGACTGGCCATCGCGACCACGCAGCACGACTTGGGCATCGCCTTGCTCGGGGACATCGGCGTAGACCAGCACCTGATCCCCGGGCTGAATGCCGTCGAGCTTGAGCGGCCACACCCACTTGCTGTTGGGAATGCTGACCTCAATGCCAGAGCGAACGGCGCGACGCAGACGCAGCGCGACCGCTTGGGCAGGCAAGTCACCGTCCAGGACGACACCGTCGGACGCAAGGCCCGCCGTGGTCAGCTTTCGGAGCAGCGACTCATCGCGAAGACCACCGACGGTCACAGCATCCAGCCGGGTCATGCCAGTGTTTCGCAGCGCTTGAATCATCGGCTGAAGCTGCGGAGCCTCCGTCGGACCAGCGGTCAGCACGCCGTCTCCAAACAGAAGGACACGACGGTAACTGCCGCTGCTCTGCGAGACGACGCGCAGGGCTTGGGCCAGGTCCGATGCACCGAGCGCTCGACGAGCCCGCAGGCGCTCTAACACCGCTGGACCGATGTCACCAATGCTGCCGCTGAAGATCTCCTCGGTGGTTTGATCGAACGCGAGGATGCGAACCGGCGTGCGACCTTCGCCCTGACGGGACAGCTCGGCCATAACGGCGCCGAAGCTGTCGATCTGGGCACGATAGCCAAGCGCGCGCGAGGCGCTGGTGTCAAACAGGACGACGACGCCACCGAGTGGATCGAGGCCGACCTTGCCGAGCACGTCTTTGGGGGTGATGCGCGCAACGAGCAGGTTTTGATGCTGAAGCCCGACCGCGCGACCGTCGCTGGCGCTGGGAACGGGGACGCCGACCTCGAAGTCACGATCGGGCGTAAAGTCGGTCTTTTCGACGGTCACGGTCTGGTGCTGCAGGCTCGTGCCGCCGAGCGATGAAGTCAGGCCGCCGTCTTGGTTCTTGGCGACGATGGCGCGAATGCTGAGCTGCTGAAGCTTGGGCAGGCCGCGCAGGTAGATGCGAAAGGGATCGGCGGCGCTCTGACGCTCGGCGGAATAGGAGACGATCAGCTCTTTGGTGGACGACGGAGCGATCGGGAAGACACGGGCGCGGAAGCTGTTGCCAGCGGACTTTTCAAGCAGCGCAGGATCTTGGCGACGATGCAGAAAGTCTTCATAGGCTTGACGGGCGGCTTGCAGCTCGACGACTTCGCCTTCTTGCCAGTCGTTTCCTTGACGCATTGCAAAGCGCGAGATCGCAGCGCCGGGCGGCAGCATGATCTCGAACTGACCCTCGCGAACGCGCGGCTCGGGATTGCGGAAGGTGAGGTGCAGCTCGGTAAAGGTCAGCGGATCTTCGACGACGGCTTTGGCGGACAGCGACACAAGCTCCAGTCCGGCGCCATCGGATGACGTCAGCGACATCGGGGCTCCCGTCGAGCGTGCCAGCTGAAGGACCGGCTCGATGGGCTTCACCTCTTGCCAGACGATGCGCGGTGGAGGCCGATTCGGAAAGCGCGGTGGCACATCGGCCTGCGCCAGAAACTCGGGAAACACCGTCGGCAGCAGCAGCGACGCGGCCAAAACGGCCAGACATCGCACAGGTGAGCAGAGTCGTCGCATCAACATACTCCTTGTCAGGAAGTAGCCGAAGGGCCACTCCCGGTTCTTTCCATCTTACGAGCGAGTGACCTGCGCAGGGAACCTTGACAGAAGCGGGCGCAAGTCGTGAGCTTGTGACAATGAACGCTCGTGTCTTTTCATCGGTCTGGAACGGTCTTCGCAATCGGCGCAGCACACAGTGGCGGCTCCTTGTGCAGACCTGCGCTATTGGGAGCACACTGTCGGTGATGGCAGGATGTACTCCGCCACCGACGCAGCCCATGTCGTTTTCAACCTCGCCGCTCGCGCGGGAGCCGATGGATGCGCTGCTGGAATCGACCAAGCGCGTTGGACTGTATCCCGTCACCGTGCGGCCAGGTCTTATCGAGACGCGCTGGGAAGAGACTGCGTTTGTGGGTGAGCCGATTGCCGAGCAGAAGACCAAGCTGGTGCGACGCTACGCGCTGAAGATGGAAAAGCATGCGTTTGGTCACGTTGTGACGGTGGAAGCGCAAGCAAAGCGCTGCGTGCCCCAGACCCTGCGCTTTACGGAGTCGGAAGTCGAAGGAACCTGCATGCCGGTGCCGACGCTGCCGAAGCCGCTTTTGCAAGAGTTTCGCC
Organism: uncultured Myxococcales bacterium; assembly: GCA_937868485.1. GTDB lineage: Bacteria > Myxococcota_A > Polyangia > Palsa-1104 > JAEUJZ01 > JAEUKA01. The sequence continues at coordinate 7,272 of CALMML010000319.1, forward strand.
GCATCACAGATCGACTGGAGCAGCTGTTTACGATTCCGTAGCGGCGCGAAAAACAGGCTGTCCGTCCGTCCACAAGCCGCGCACACTGCATTCCCAACAACGAGGGAATCATGGACACAGAAGAACGACCTCAGCCGGTCTCTGTTCGAGTCGGAGGCCAGGCGGCGCGGCTGCTTGTTTCACTGATGGAAAAGCTGGAAACGGACGACGGTGGATCGCTGATTGCGCGGGCGCTGGGACTGCTGGACTTGGCGGTGCAAGCGCGACGGATGGGAAAGTCTGTCTGTCTGGTCGATCCAAAGACAGGAGACAGCCAAGAGATCGCGTTCTGAGCGCGCACCGTTTCGTATATGTTCGCGCGCATGCAGATGGATGCTGCAGTTGAAACGGCTCCGGTCGCGACGCAGTCACAGCCTGCGGTTGCCAAGCCACGAGGTCAGCTTCTCGTCGGACTTGGGCTGCTCGCGGGGGGGACAACGTGGCGCGGTGATCCGCTCGGAGCGGGGAGTCTGACGCTGGGTCTGCGTCTGTATCGCGCGATTGCGCTGGTGGTCCAAGGTCGTCTGGGCTACGGACGCGTCGATCAGCGGCAGCTTACCGGAATCCTCGTGGGACTGTCTGGAGGCGGATATCTTACGGACCGATCGTACGGAAAGGTCTCTGCACTCTTCATTCATCAGCATGAAGAATCTATTGCTGCCGTCGCTGAGCAACCGGGTGGAGCGCTGTTAGGAATCGGAACCGGAATCCGTCATCGCGCCGGAGTTCAAGTAGGAATCGGCTGGGAGTACGTGGCGTATCGCCAGCCTTCGTATGAAATCACCGTCGGACCCGAAGCCGCGATCAGCTACCTAACGTACTCCAGCGGACCTTCTGTTTATGGTGTTGCAGGAATCGCGGCGCACGGTGTCTTCCGCTTGTTTTAAAGGGACTCCCATGACGACGGTACAGCGGACTTTCCTGGCAGCTTCTGTGCTGCTGTGTTTCGGTGTCTCATCCTGCGGTCTGTTCTATCGCGAGCTGGATTCCTATCCATGTCCGCCCGAAGGAACGACGCTGACGTACGGAAACTTTGGTGCGCGGTTTATGGACACATACTGTCAGCGCTGTCACGGATCGCAGTCCAGCGCACGCGATGGAGCCCCCGGAGAGTTCATCTTCGACAGCCTAGAGCAGGTGCAGCGACATCGCGCACGCATCTTTGTTCGCTCTGCTGCGGAAAATGACTCGATGCCACCGGGTCCAGATGATCCGTCGGAAACCGAGAGAAATCAGCTGGCCGAGTGGCTTGCATGTGGCGCGCCCCGGTAATCACTTCACACAACCAGAGTCATCACCCATGCAACCGATTCGCGCTCCGTTTCACATGCCAACCCTTCCGTATCGCAAGCCGCAGCTTGGTCGCGATCTGTGGATCTTGGATGATGCGCTACAGAACCCGCAGCAGGTCCGTCAGCGCTGCCTGGACAAGAATGACTGGACCTACGGATTTCCGTATCGCGACGAGGGCTGGCCGGGAATGCGCGCGATTCCTGCACTGCTTCCGCAGGAGCTTGCACCGCTGGAAGAGTGGGTCAAACAGCAGACGGGCTGTAAGCGTCTGTGGCAAAATCCCACGGCAGAAGGAATGACGCTGAATCACAACTGCGTGCAGCTTGTTGGTGCAGATGAAGCGGATGCCAGACCGCACACAGACTCGCGGACAAACTGCCGATTTGCGTCGGTGATCTATCTGACCCCTGATCTTCCAGCGGACTGTGGAACCGCGTTTTACAGGCAGCGACTTCCGGGAGGCAAGCTGGGCGGAAACTTTGTTCCGCCACCACATGCCAACTTGCAAGCAGCGCTGGGCACTCGCTTCGTTGCACCGGGTAGCTTTGTCGAAGATCTGCGCGTCGATTATCGGTTCAATCGCATGGTGATGTATCGCGCGGACCTGATTCACAGTGCGATTCGCTACGTCGGAAAGACCAACGAAACCAAGCGAATGGCGGTCGTCTTTTTCTGGCATGGACAGTAGACAAGACAGCGCACAGACAGAAGCCTCCCACGCTCCAGCGGAATGGGTTAGGAATGCGGTAGGAATCGCTTAGGAATGCGGTAGGAATCGCTTAGGAATGCGGTAGGAATCGCTTAGGAATGCGGTAGGAATCGCTTAGGAGTCTGCGTCACTTGCTCGGCGCTTCCGTCGGAACAAGACCAGCCCAGCGAGTCCTGTCAGCAGCAGACCAGCGAGCGACGATGGCTTCTGTCGTCCCACTTCGCAGCTACAGCCACTCGAAGTGGTCGCACCGGGAAGCTCACAGACATTGGGATCTTTTCCTAGCGGAGAGATCGCAGCAATTCCGGCGATGTCGTCATCTTTGGGCGTGCGCTTTTCGATGTCCTTTTGCGGAGCCACCGCAAACATCGTGGTGACATAGAGCGCTTGATAAGCCGGGCTTAGGAGCCGTCCTTTTTCGATCACATCACAGAGCTGCCGAGCTTGACCTTTTTCGTCGGTGAGACAAGCAGGATCAGCGCTCAAGCGACAGGTGTGATCAAGTCCAAGCAGGTGTCCTATCTCATGCGTGAGCGTGTTTTCCAGATCCGTCTGATTGCGACCATCCGATGCCGGAAGCGTCTTCCCGATTTCGACAAACTGGTTGTTGACCGCGTTCATTTCGATGTCTGCATCGACAATGACACCGTCGCTGGGATCTCCCTTTTTGTTGATATAGGAGACCGTCGTCACCGCCGCCGCAGAGGAGTCGTAACAGACCTGCGCAGAGGAATCGGTGGCCGGACGACAGAACTTGGTCCCGGTTCGGAACACCACCACAGACAGATGATCTTTGTACGTAACGGTGAGCGGTCCCGACGCTGGCAAGTAGTGAAGCTTGAAATACGATCCGGTGGTACGCGTCATCCAGTTGGACATCGACTTTTGGATGATGCGCTCGACATCGGCTCCCGTCATGTCGGGAACAAAGCTGCTATCCGGCTGAATGTAGACGCAGCTCTGTTGCCAATAGATGGGATTGCACGAGTCTGCGGTCCGAGAACGAACATAGGCAGAAGCGGATGCTGCGTTCCCAAACAGCGTCACCGCCACAGCAAGTCCAAGCCAGTTGTGCGCGCTCATGGCTTTTGTCCTGTCTTGCTACGCTCCGACGGAGAAGGAATGCGTCGAGCCAGCTCTGTCAGCTGTCCCAGTAAGGTATCCAGCGCGACTCCTTGTGCGGTCGGATGAACATCTTGACCGCTGGGATTCACAAGCTCTGCGCCTCCCAAATCGACATGAACACGCGGACTTCCCGTCGAGCGATCGATGTGAAGCTTGCCTTGCGCCATTCCCACCGCATAGAGCGCACCTTCACGCGGCTCTGCGAGCAACACCACTTCTTCGCCCACTTGATAGGACGCTTCACCGAACACTTTTTGTCCTAGCTCACCGACGACACCACCCAAGTGACGAACGGTAATCAGCGAGCCTTCTTTTGCCCCCCGAATGCTACGCTGACAGCGAACTTGGACCTCTGTGATGATGAGTCCACTGTGACCTTGCACGAACTTGGAATCGATGCGCTCGACTCGTCCCAACAGGACATGCTCTGCACGCGCAGTCATATCCGCCAAGGACAGCTTGGTCAGCACCGAGGCTCGCGCAGTGGATCCGCCGCCTCCCGATGACCACAGCAGCGCGCCGCAGAGTACGGCAACCAGCATCTTTGCAGAGCGATTCATATTCGTAGTCTCCTTGCCATGTAGCGAGTGTTTTTCGAAATGAAGTGTTGTCAGGAGCTTCTGTCTTTCAGTTTGACCTCTCGTCGAAAAATCGCGAGCAAAGCTTGCGGATTGTCGAGTACGACGCTGTGTTAGCCTAAGACACAGTCCAGCAGCGAGCCTACGGTGACGTACAGAGCTGTCCTGACAACCGATCTACTTGCGGCGCTCATTGCTGGACGGATTCCAGATGAGCAGCTGGATTCGCTGCCCAGCCTCGAAGAATATCGTCTGGTGCGCGCACTGGGACACGGCGCGATGGGCAGTGTCTATCTGGCGCACGATACGCTGCTCGATCGGTCGGTCGCGATGAAGTTTCTGCTGTCGCAGAGCCAAGATCGCGCAACGCGGCAGCGATTTCTGATTGAAGCGCGGGCGATTGCGAGGCTGTCACACGGCAACGTCGTCGGGATTTATCGAGTCGGCGAAGTGCTCGGGCAGCCTTTTTTGGTATCGGAGTTCGTCAAAGGACGGAGCCTCGATCGTCTGCCTCGACCGATGGATGGACCCACGCTGCTGTCGCTGGGAATCGGACTTGCGCGTGGACTGTCGGCGGCCCATCAGCGCGGCGTGCTGCATCGGGACATCAAGCCGCACAACGCGATGCTGACCGACGATGGAACGGTGAAGCTGCTCGACTTTGGTCTGGCCAAGCTCAGCGAAAGACACGCCACGAGTGGATCTGCGCCGTCGATCCCATCGCATGTCACACCGCAGCCGCTGGCGCACACTGCGGTCGAAGATGAAGTCATCAGTCCGTCGCAGCCAAGCGATGCGCAGGCAGCTTCCGAGCCTGAATCCGTTCCGACGCAGGTTCGTCAGTCCGTCATCGATACCGAGCGAATGGGTCTGCAAAAGACCATGCGCAGCGACGAACGAAGCCCGCATCCCGTCGAGCGTCCGAAGCCAGGTCAAAAAGAGCTGACGCAGGCTGGCGCGATGCTGGGCACACCGCTCTACATGGCGCCCGAGATCTGGCGAGGCGAGCCAGCGACGGTGTATTCGGATCTGTATGCGCTCGGTGCGGTGCTCTACGAGCTGGCGACGGGACAGCCACCGCATGTCGCCGATCAGCTGCTGGAGCTGGAACTAACAGTCCAAAGTGAGACGCCGCTGCCGGTTCATACGCTCGCACCGCAGCTCGATGTCCGTCTGGCCGAGATCATCGATCGTTGTCTACTGCGCAGTCCGGCTGCGCGCTTTCCGTCGGTCGAAGAGCTGTGTCACGCGCTGGAACGACTGGGGACAACACCGAAAGTCCGTCGCAGCGACAATCCATTTCTGGGTCTGCGTCCGTTTGACTGTGCCGATAGTGGTGTGTTCTTCGGACGATCCAGCGAAGTGACCGAGCTGCTTGTCCGTCTGCGCAGTCAGTCGATGATCCTGCTCGCGGGAGACTCGGGCGTCGGAAAGTCGTCGCTGTGTCGCGCGGGTGTCGCGTCGGCGGTGCTCGCGGGGGCGCTGCTGGATGATCGCGACTATCAGCTCGTCGAGCTTCAGCCGGGACATCGACCAGCCCGTGCGCTGTGCGACGGACTGAGCCGAGTGTTAAACCAGCCAGCGACGGAACTCTTCGTACAGCTTCGCAGCGATCCCCACGCGCTGGCCCGTCAGGTGCAGCGGATTCCTGGTGAGTCGGGCGGACTGCTGTTGCTGGTCGATCAGCTGGAAGAGCTGCTCACCCAAAGCGATCGCGAAGAAGCGGAGCTTTTGTCAGAGTGGCTGGGGCTGCTGACGGTCTGTGCGCCGGGACTGCGGGTGTTGCTGAGCGCGCGTGGAGACTTTCTGACGAAGCTTTCGGCCCTGCCCGGCCTCGGTCGCGACTTTTCGTCTCGTCTGTATATCGTGCGTCCGCTGTCGCCCGAAGGTCTGCGCCAAGCGATCACCGAGCCTGCTGCACTTCTTGGCGTCTCGTTTGAGTCGTCGCAGCTTGTCGATGAGCTGCTCCAGTCAACGCTCCACACCGACGGAGGACTGCCGCTGCTTCAGTTTGCACTCGCTGAGCTGTGGCAGGCGCGCGACAAGGCGTCGGGACACATTACGCATGACGCACTGGCGGCGCTCGGAGGAGTGGCAGGCGCACTCGCTCGCCATGCCGATCAGGTGATTCGCGCACTGCTTCCGGCGGAACGACTGGCGGCGCAGCGACTGCTCTTGCGCTTGGTCTCCGTCGATGGAATGCGCGCATCCAAGACGCTGCCCGAGCTACGAACCGGCGATCCCGCTGAGCCCGCTGCCCTCGAGGCCATGGTTCGCGGTCGGCTGCTGCTGGCGCGTGAAGTCGGTGGCGAGACGGCGTACGAGCTGGCGCATGAGGCGCTGCTCAAGGGATGGACGCAGCTCCGTCGCTGGCTCGATAGTGAAGGCGAGCGCCGCTTGGTCATTGAAAGGCTTCTGCAAGCAGCGACGGAATGGCAGCGGCTCGGACGAAGCAGCGATCTGCTCTGGAATGATCGACGGCTGCTCGAGGCCGATCTGCTTCACATCGAGTCAGCGCAGCTCTCAGAGCTATCGAAGCAGTTTTTACAGGACTCGCAGCGTCACAGTCGCAGTCGCCAGCGAACCAAGCTGGGTGTGACGACTGGGCTGCTGCTGCTGCCGCTGCTCGCGCTGCTCCTTTCGTGGCAGTATCAGACGGCAAAGGAACAGCAGGCGCTGCGCGAAACCGCCGAGCAGTCAGAGCTGGGCCTGCGAGCCATCAGCCTCGCGCAGCTTCCGGGCAGTGAGCTTGTGGCGCTCAAGACCGCGCTGCAAGCGACGCAGCTTCCGACGGAACATCCGACGCTGCCGGTTCAGCAAGCACAAGATGCGCTGTTTGTGACGCTGCGTGCGGCGCAGCGAGCGCTTAGTCTGCTGAGTCCGACGGTGAGAGTTCGAGATCTGCTGCTGTCACCGACGCTGAGTCATCTGGCAGCCAGCACCGACGACGGACAGCTGCTGATTTATCGTCGCGGTCAGCGAGCGGCTCAGGTGACGATTCCTTCCGTCGGAAAAACAAGCCAGCTGATCTGGACGGATGCCACGACGCTGACCGTCGGTCTTCTGGACGGAAGCCTGCGCATTTTTGATACAGCGACGGGAAAACAGACCGGACACCTGACCGCCCATCGCGATCGACTGTCTGACCTTCACTACGATGGACAACACTTGCTAAGCAGCAGCCTCGACGGAAGTGCTGCGCTCTGGGATCTGGAAAATAGAAGCCTGATCCGACGCTTCGACGCGGGCGGTCAGCGGGTCCGTTCTGCTCGACGATTCAGCGACGCAGTGTATCTATCAACCCCAAGCGGCAGCGTCGAGGTCTTGCGACAGAGCGACGGCAGCCCACTCACCACGCTGTCGTGCGACGACGGAAGCCGAGCGCACGACGGTGGAATGCTGTCACTTGGCATCAGCAGCGACGGAACCCAGCTTGCGGTTGTGTCGGGAAATCAGACCAAGCTCTGTCTGTTTGCCCTGCCCGCGCGCAGTGCGCAAGCCAGCCTTCAGCTCGACGGAGAACGCATCACTTTCGTCGAGCATCCGTCGCCCAAGACGCTGCTTGTGCTGGGTGAAAAAGGAACGCTTCGTCTCTTCGATGTTCCGACGAACGCGCTGCGCATCCAGCGAAAGCTTCCGACGATGCCGCGACAGGCCAGGCTCAGTGCCAAGCGCGACAAGCTGTTCTTTGCGGGATCAGATGGCAGCGTCGGCAGCTTCGACATCGAAAAAGCGACGCTGACAGCGCTTGTCGAAGCCAGCGACGAACCCGTTCAAGCGCTCGACGGACAAAGCGATCAGCTGGTCACGGCCAGTGCCAGCCAAGGCATCCGCGTCGTACAGCCGTCGGCAGAGCTGGCGGATCAAGTGATCACTGGATTTCCATCGAGCACCGAACACGTTCAGCCATTTCCCGACGGAAAATCCCTGCTCCTTTCTACCAGCGATGGCTCCATCTGGATCGTCAGCGACGATGGAACCCGACGTTCTCTCGGTCAGTTTGGCGCAGCCAGCGAGCTTCAGCTGTCTCCTGATGGCAGCCAAGTGCTCGTCGGAACCCAAGACGGACGACTTCAGCTTGTACGCAGCAGCGACGGCAGCATCATCCGATCCTGGATCGCACATCAAGGCCCCGTTTCCCAGGTCAGCTTCTCACGCAGCCAGCCGCTCGCCGTCAGCAGCAGTCGCGACTACACCGCCGCTGTTTGGCAGCTATCCGACGCAAAGCTCGTCGATCGCGTCGTCGATACCAGCCATCCGCTCACGTCGGTCGCGCTGTCCAAAGATGCGATGCTCCTGGCGACGGGAAGCTCGCTCGGTCGCTTCATGATGTGGGAACGGCCCATGAATGTTCCCGTTCAGCGACGGAGCGATGCAGGCACTGATCCATTTCCTCGTCGGCTTTTGCTTTCGCCGGATGAGGCCACGCTGCTGCTGCTTGGACCCAGCACCCAGCTTGTGTCGTTTCAGCTGGGACCGCCGCGAGAGCGACAGCTGACGGGCCACCTGGGACCGACGCTGGCTGGCGCATTTTCGCCCGACGGACAGTCGGTCGCTACCGTCGGTCGAGATCGCACCGTTCGCGTCTTTTCCCTCACGAGCGGCGCCCAGTATTTGCTGCTGCGTCCCGAAGATCCTCATCGCGTCGCGTTTTCCGTCGATGGTTCGCAGATCTGGGTCACAAGTGAGCGCAGTGTCCGCGCGTATCCTTCGTCGCTGCAAGCACTACGGCAGAGAGCCTGTCAGCTTCTCGATCCGCAAGATGAAGCGCATCCGACGCTGTGTCCGACGCTGTCACCACAGCGGCAGTAGGACTTTGTAGACCTCGTACGCACACAAGATCAGCAGGTTGGCGCCCATCGTCCGCCAAAACAGCTCCAACGTCGGCGTCGGACGACGCGAGTCTTCATCGATGCGCAGAAACACCGGCAGGCTGATCAAAAACAGCGTTCCGTAGCAGACCGATCCAACCAGCAGCGCTTTTTGCCGATTCGCGTAGGAAAAGAACGCACTCAGCGACTCACTGGCCATAAAGAACGTCTCGCCAAAGGCCATGCTGTACGACAAAAGTGCAATCAGCGTCCAGACGAGCAGCGACGAAGGATTCACCCGCTTCGCCAGCGCCAGTCGCAGCCCGAGTCGCATCAGCGCGTAGTACGTCGAAAAGTACGACACCGTCACGAAGTACAGAAACAGCGGCGTTCCGTTCCAGATGATCTTCGTCGGAAAGTGATACTGCATCCCGAGCCCGTCGAAGAACATCGCCGACCCGAAGTAGCACTGCAGAAAGCTCATCAGCGCGACAAACAAGTTGGCTTTGGTGCTGTGACGACAAAGCAGCGGCTGACCGATTTCTTCCGACGGAGTCCACACAAGCGGCGCAATCCACAGCGGCACCGACAGCGCAAGCCCAAGCAGCATGTGACCCAGGTCGCGCCACTGCGCAAAACAGTGCGTCAGCATGCAGTACGCGATGATCGCCATCCACACCGGCGAAAACGACAGATACAGCCGCTCCATGTAGCGCTGCGAAGGCGTGAGCGTCAGACGAAAACGAGCAGGAATCGAAGCCGTCATGCGCCGCACCATAGCGCAGGCAGACTCGGTCGCGGCCATCGAGTTTCGCGCGGTCGCTGGGCAGCCTGTCCGTCGTTAACGGCTCAGGAGAATCTGCAGCAGCACCACCGCCAGCACGCCGATCGAGACACCGAGCGTGATGGCCAAGATCACGCGCTTTCGTCGAGCGATCTGACTGTCTTTGGCTGACGCACTGGCCAGCGCCGCGTTTGGAACCGTCGCCATCGACGAGTTTTCCGCACTCAGCACGCCCTTAATCTTGATGCCATCCGACGGACTTCGCCGGGCAGGAGGCACCGAAGGCGTTCCACTCTGCGGCGTGGGCTTCCGCTGTGCGGCCATCTGTCCCGACGGACCTTCAGCACTCACCGACGCGGGAATCGCAGGATTTGCCCCCGAAGCACCCGGATTTCCCGCGGGTGCCGCACTGCGCGTCTGACGAGGAATCTGTAGTCCCGCCGGACCAAACGGCATCGTCGTTCGCAGGTTCGCCGGCACACTCGGCTTTCCGCCCGGCTGCTGCGGCAACGTGATGACCTGAAGCGGCATCGTCACCGCTGGCTGCTTCTTCACCGCTGGCTGCGGCATTTGGACGGCACCGACGGGCTGCCGAAGCGAATCTCGCTTGGCCGCGTTGGTGACCGCGCGCAGCTCCGACTCCCGCTGAACCATTCGCTCGCGGAAGATCTCGGTCATGTAGGTGCCGACGGCCTTCTGACCAAAGTCCCAGCCGAGCTTGGTCATGCAGTCCGCGAGCGCATCTTGGAACTCTTTGGCCGACGAGTAGCGCTGATCCGCTTCCTTCGCGAGCGCCTTCTGCACCACATCGTCCAGCTCTTGCGGACACTCCGGCGTCAGCAGAAGCATCGACGGCGCGGGCTCTTCAGCCACCGCAACCATCGTCGCCAAGTCGGTTCCACGCTTGAACAGACGCCGCCAAGTGACAAGCTCCCACAGCAGGATGCCGACGGAAAACACGTCCGAACGACCATCCAGCTTCGCCGATCGAGCCTGCTCGGGAGACATGTAGGCGTACTTGCCTTTGACCATGCCCGCCTGCGTCTGCTCGTTTTCCTGGGCCATCGTCGCTTTGGCGATACCAAAGTCGATGATCTTTACGACCCCGTCGTACGTCACCAAGATGTTCTGCGGCGAGACATCGCGATGCACCACGCCGAGCGGCTTGCCATTGTCGTCGGTCAGCGTGTGCGCGTAGTGAAGGCCAGCCAGGATGTCCATGATGATCCGGCCCACGACTGCCATCGGCGGCCTGCGATTCATCGTGTCCGACTGCTGCGCAATGCCGCGCAGATCCTCGCCGTTTATAAACTCCATCGCGAGGAAGAATGAGCCGTCCAGCTCTCCTTCATCGAAGATGTCGACGATGTTCGGATGCTTCAGCCGCGATGCCAGACGCGCTTCGTTCTTGAACATCCGAACGAACTCGTCTTCGGCACTGTGGTGCGAAAACAGACGCTTGACCACGAACGGACCGGGCCTGACACCGGCTCCTGCGGCGGTGGGCGCAGGTCGGGCCAGGAAAATCTCGGCCATGCCGCCTTCGGCTAGTTTGCGGTCGAGCAGGTATTTGCCGTAGGGAAGCGCCACGGACTATGAATCCGATAAATCGTAGGCCGGTTCTTTGTCTGCGGTCAACCTGTTACATTGGCAGGCACGGCGTGAGCGTCTCCAATCTTTCGCTTGGGTACGACGAAACAGCAGCCAGTCCGCGCGCATAGGCTGAACCAATTGCGAGCACGCACGCCAAAATCGACGCAAACGGTCCCAAGCACGCGCAAAACGACGTAAATTGGCACCGCGAAAGAGGAGATCCAACAGATGTACGATCTGAACTTTACCGAGGAACAGCTGCAGCTCCGCAAGACAGCGCGGGACTTCGCTCGCAGCAAGATTGCGCCCGTCGCTGGTCAGCTTGATGAAGAGGGTCACTTTCCGGTCGAGCTGCTCACCGAAGGATGGAACCTCGGCTTGATGAACTGCGAGATCCCCGAAGAGTTCGGCGGTCTCGGTCTGTCCTGTCTGTCGCACTGCATGATCCTGGAAGAGATTGCGTGGGCGTGCGCGGGTGTAAACACCTCGATGGCAGCCAATGCGCTGGCGTCGCTGCCGATCATCATCGCGGGCAACCGTGAGCAGAAGGAAAAGTACCTGGGCTGGCTCACGCGGGAGCCGATCTTTGCGGCGTATTGCTGCTCGGAACCCGACGCTGGCTCGGATGTGGCCGGACTGCGCACGCACTTTGTCAAAGACGGTGACAGCTACGTGCTGACGGGACAGAAGCGCTGGATCACAAACGGCGGTCACGCCAGCTTCTACACCGTGCTCGCGACGTCGGATACCAAGCAGGAAAAAGACCTGAAGGCTCGCAACCGCAAGATCGCGGCCTTCGTCGTGGATCGCGACACGCCGGGCGTCAAAGTCGGCAAAAAAGAAAACAAGATGGGCCAGCGCGCCAGCAACACCACCGACGTCATCTTCGACGAGGTTCGGCTGCCCAAAGAAGCGCTGCTCGGACAGGAAGGCGAAGGCTTCAAGATCGCGATGAAGACCTTCGACCGCTCGCGTCCGTGGATTGCCGCAGGAGCCGCTGGTCTGATTGGACGCGCGCTGCACGAAAGCCGCGGCTATGCCCTGGAGCGCAAGACCTTCGGCGTTCCCATCGCGGCGCACCAAGCGATTCAGTTCATCCTGGCGGACATGGCGGTCGCGCTCGAAGCCACGCGCTCGCTGTGTCACCGCGCAGCGTGGATGGTCGATCAGGGCAAGATTGACTCGATCGTGTCGTCGATGGCCAAGCTCTACGGTGCGGACATGGCGATGAAGGCAACCACCGACGCGGTTCAGGTCTTTGGCGGCTACGGCTACACCAAGGAATACCCCGTCGAAAAGCTGATGCGAGACGCCAAGCTGCTCCAGATCTACGAGGGCACCTCGCAGATCCAGCGCATGGTCATCGCGAAGAACGTCCTGTCCGGCGAGTAGTCGACCCGCACCCCGCATTCCATCGCGCCCACTTGCGGTCTGCTGACCCCAGCGACTTCGAACGTGGGCACTTCAGACCCCAGACAATCGTTCACAAGCCTGCGCACATCCGGCCCACCGGACGGCGTCCGAGCGCGCGCACCGCTGATTTGGCATGGTTAGCCCGTCAGCGACGTGATGTGAGTCTGGCTGCGCCCGAAAAAGCCATGGCATACGTAATGCATAGCTCTTCTTCTATAAGGAGTCGTATTGCTACGTCGTGGCTTCCGAAACAGTGTGCCGCCCCGCGCGCCGGGACTGCCACACACGATGATCTCCGTCACAGATCTGCCCAGCATCCTTGCGGATCGGCAGCTCAGCGACGTGTGTATCGGTCTGCCGTCGAGCCAAGGCCATATGCTGCGCGTGCTGCTCCGTCAGCGGCTGACGCTGCTGGCTGGCATCGACTTGGCAGGACAGCTCGCCGAGCAGCTGGCCCAAGAGCAAGACGAAACGGTGCTGTCGAGAGAGCGTCTGCCCTCAGCCGTTCATCTGCGGACCAGCGACGAAGGAAGCCAAGTGTGGCTCGACTACGACTTGGGGCCGCGTACCCATCCGCATCCGCGCGTCGTGCGTCGACTGACGCTGCTGCTGCTGGCGCGCCCTGATTCCAGCTTCGCACAAGGGGCCGGGACAAGACCCGACGAGCCCCGCGCCAGCACCACACTGGATGACAGCGTCGATGACTGACGGTCGATAAGGTGCTGATTGCTTGGCTGTTGGCTGAAATATTTTGTAAATTGAATCACAATTCAAAGCAGCAACTTGCGCAACATGTGACTGAAACTCAACCACTCTCATCGATGGTGGATGAGTGCACCATTCTTGACTGTAGTTTTCATTACATGTTTAATATTACGCAATGACTACACCGTCAGAGCAGCGACGGAAGTTCCCAGATATTCCGCCGCCGACCAAGGTGCACTATGACGGTGCGCGTCCGCAGACCATACAGGTCCGCGTCTGTAGGCTGGTCACGCATCACAACGGCGTTCGCGAAGAACATCCGTTTGACCAGAGCACGATTCGAATCGGCGCGATCAGCGACAATGACTTGGTCTTACACGACGAGACGGTCTCGCGCGCGCACTGCCGCATCGAACAAGACGAGCTGGGCTATCTGATTCGCGACCTGGGATCGACCAACGGAACGTACGTCAACGCGGTACGGATTCGGGAAGCGTATCTCAGCCCGGGCTGCACCATTTCCGTCGGACAGACCGACATGCAGTTCTACACCTCGCAGGACCGTGTCGAGGTCGTTCCTTCGTCGAAGAATCGCCTGGGCGACATCATCGGCAAGAACGTCAAGATGCGAGAGCTGTACGCGGTCATCGAAAAGATTGCACCGACGGGAGCGACGGTCATCATCGAGGGTGAGACCGGAACCGGCAAAGAAGTCGTCGCGCAGACCATTCACAAGCTCTCGCAGCGAGCAAGCCAGTCGATGATGGTGTTCGACTGCGGTGCGGTGCCAAAGAACCTGATTGAGTCCGAGCTGTTCGGCCACGAAAAAGGCAGCTTCACCGGCGCAATCATGACGCGGCAGGGCCTGTTCGAGATGGCGCACAACTCGACGCTGTTCATCGATGAGCTGGGCGAGCTACCGATGGAGCTTCAGCCCAAGCTGCTGCGCGCGCTGGAACAGCGAGAGATCCGTCGCGTCGGAGCCACACGGTCGCTCAAGATTGACGTGCGGATCATCGCGGCAACCAATCGTCAGCTCGAAGAAGAAGTACGCGCGGGTCGGTTCCGTCAGGACTTGTACTATCGACTGTCGGTGGTTCGTCTGGTCTTACCGCCACTTCGCGAGCGCAGCGACGACATTCCACTGCTCATTGAGTCGTTTCTCAGCGAACACAGCTACAACCGACTTCCCGACGGAAGCCGCAAGTGCACCAGCGTCTCTGGCGACGCGATGGAGCTGCTCACCAAGTATCGCTGGCCCGGCAACATCCGCGAGCTGGTCAACGCCATTGAGCGCGCCGTTAGCTTTGCCTCGGATTCACAGATTCGCGCCGAAGATCTGCCCGACAACGTCCGCATCGGTGACAGCCACGGCTTTCTGCCGCCTGTTCAGCCCGTGATCGAGCGACAGCCGAGCCAAGATGTGCCACGACCTGTCGTCGATACTCCATCGGGTGGAAACAGCATGAGCGAGCCACGCCTGGAGCTTCCGTTCAAAGACGCCAAAGACCTGTGGATTGCTCAGTTTGAGCAAAAGTACGTCGCGAGCTTGCTCAAGAAGCACAAAGGCAACATCTCGCACGCCGCACGCACCGCCGACATTGACCGCAAGTACTTCCGCAAGCTGATGCGCAAATACGACATCGACAGCGGCAAAGACGACCCGGTGGACGACGAAGACTAGCCCGAGTCACGACGATTCAGCGACGATTCAGACCCGAATCAGCGCAGTCAGCTACTTGGGACGACGAAGCAGGTTCGGACGCTCCGCGTTCACCCAGTTGCCTTTCCACTGATTGAACAGGAACTGGAGCAGCGCTTCCCACTCAGCGCGCGTCCGTGTGGCTGGAAACGGCTCCGGCGACAGCAGCTTGTCGCTGCTATAGACCAGCTCGATCCGCGTCGCATCGACGATCTTGCCCATGCGGAACATCTTCCACGCATGGTTGTTGCCTGGATCAAGTCGCAGCGTCGCGCCCGGACCTTCAATGCTCTGACCTTGGAGCGCTCGTCGAATCGCCTGGACATCATCGGTTCCGGCTGCACGCACCGCCTGCGCCCACAAGTACACGCCCGCGTATGCCGCTTCCATCGGATCGCTGATGCCGCGATGATCGCCGAACTTCTTCTTGAACGACTCGACAAACTGCTTGTTCTGCGGCCTGTCCACCGACTCAAAGTAGCTCCACGCCAGGTAGTCGCCGCTTAGGTCCACACCGTCGAGCTGCGAGATCTCATTTTCGCCAATGCCGAACGAAATCACCGGAAGCTTCGTCGGTGACAGCCCCGCATTACGCAGCTCTCGGAACAGCGGCAGGTTCGAGTCCCCTTGCACAAAGTTCAAGACCACGTCGGCCCGCGACGACTGAATCTTCTTCACGATGCTCGAAAAGTCCGTCTCCGACAGCAAAACGAACTCTTTGCCGACGATCTTGGCGGATGTGCCTTTGATCGTATCGCGCACCAGCTCATGCGAGATGTGACCCCACAGCCCGTCGAGCCCAATAAAAAACAGCCGCTTCGCACCCAGCTTATCGAGCGCCCAGCGCGCCGCCGGAATCACCTGCTGATACGGCGTCGAGCCGAGGTAAATGATGTTGTGCGAGTCTTCCATTCCCTCGTCGCGAGCAGGGAAGATCAGCAAGTGATCGTACTTTTCCAGCAGCGGCTTCATCGCGCGACGATTCGACGGCGTCCAGCCTCCGAAGATCGTGACGACTTTTTCCTGCTTGATGAGCCGCTCTGTCTCGACCGCAAACGTGTTGTTGTCGGATCGACCATCGACGCGAACCGCATCAATTCGGCGGCCCAGCAGACCACCTTGCGCGTTGATTTCATCAATCGCGAGCAGCGTCGCTTCTACAATCGGTCGCGTCGAAATCGCCATCGTCCCCGACAGTGAGTTGAGCACACCGACGCGAATCGGCGGCGGCGCAACGACGGCAGCGCCCGCATCACTCACCACCGGCAGAGGCACCACGGCTTCGACCGGATGCACAAAGCGCCACACGACCAGCGCCAGCGCAATCAGCGCGGCGACAAGCCCCGCGCCACCGAGCAACATCGGATAGCTGCTCTGCTGCTGCGACGGCTGCGACAAGCGTCCTGAGCCCGGCATCTGCATGTCCGAGATCGGCGCACTATTGCCCGACACCCGCGCACTGTTGCCCGAAATGCGCGAGCTGTTGCCCGAGTTGCGCGGATTCGAGTTTTCCCCGAGCGGCGACAGCGAGCGATTGCTCGGCATCGTCACCACCGGCATCTGCGCCGACAGCCGCGGATTCAGCGAGTTCAGCGGCGGTGGCAGCGTCCCTCGAAGCGGACGCTTCATCATGAGCAGCGACGGCTCGTGCTCGACCAAGAAGACAAACTGCCGACGCGGCGCCGTCGCCAAAATAAGCTCCAGCGCTTGCCGCATCTCTTCTGCTGTCTGATAGCGATCCGCCGGCGACTTTTCCATCGCACGGTTTAGGATCTTCACCACCGGATCAGGAATCTCGGGCACAAGATCCCGAGGGTCCGGCGTCGGAGCCGTCACATGCTTGAACATGATCTGCGGCGCGGCATCGCCGGTATACGGCGCTTTTCCCGTCAGCAGCGTGTAGAACGTCGCGCCCAGCGAATAGATGTCGCTTCGACGATCAACCTCACCGTCGCTGGCTTGCTCGGGACTCATGTACAGCGGAGTTCCCGCCACCACGCCGGTCTGCGTCAGCGATCCATCGTCGTAGTGAACGTCTTTGACCAGCCCGAAGTCGACCAGCTTGGTCGCGCCCATCGGCGAACACAGGATGTTGTCTGGCTTGATGTCGCGATGGACCAGCCCCGCGTGATGCGCGGCCTGTAGCGCCGAGCAGCAGTCATGGACGATCTTGCAGGCCTCGGCGTAATGAAGCGCTCCCTTTTCTTTGACGTGGCTCGACGCCGACGACGGATTGAGCAGCTCCATGACGATGTAGTAGTGCTCGTCTTCCTGCCCAATGTCGTAGATGGCGATGATGTTCGGATGATTCAGACGGCCCGCAACCTGAGCCTCAGTGATAAAGCGCTCGACGGCCTTGGGACTCGACGTCAGCGATTCGGGCAGAAACTTGATGGCCACTCGTCGACTGAGGATCGTGTCTTCTCCCTCGTAGACCAGGCCCATGCCGCCTTTGCCGATCACCGACTCGACGCGATACTTGCCGAACATCTGACCGAGCCGCGCGTCATGTCGTCGCGACATCGTCGGATCGGACATCGTTGGAATCGCCCCACCAAAGGGAGAATCCAACGTTTCAGCCAGTTTCTCGTCGGATACACTGCCCGCCCCACGAGCGGACCCCAGGCGATTGCCAGGGGTCTGCCCAGATCCCGGACCTCCGGGAGGCACTTTCTTATTGGGGCCAGACATCCTTTCTAATCATCGAAGAGACGCAAAGCCCGGTCAAGGCGCCCAAATTGGCTCCAACCGGTCGCCAAGTAGGCGGGCTGCCGCGCCTGCGTTGAGCCAGCCTCTCCGACAACTTTTCTTCGCACCTGTCATGTATGAGGCAAGACCACAGCCTCGCGCGGCGATGCGCCCGTGCTAAGGTACTGAGGTCGTGCGTTCATATCGTCCCCTGCTCTCACTACTTGCCTGCGTGCCCGTCGGTGTTGCGCTGGCTCAGAATCCACCCGCTGCGGCTCCGACCCAGGCCGCCGCGCCCACCGCAAGCCCAGCAGTGGCCCAACCTGGCGCGCCCGGCCAGCCTGGTGCAGCTGCGGACCCAAACGCGCCCGCCAAAAAGATTCGCAAGTTCTGGATCGGCGGAAAGTTCCGAGAGCTCAAGAAAGGTGAGGTTCGGCCCTACACACCGCCGAGCATACTGCCTGAGCCCGAGTTTCTACCCAGCGCAGTCCGCGTGTTTGAAGTGGCCAAGCCCGAAGAAGGCGATCCGCAGGTTCTCGCACGTCCGTATTACGGCGCGCCGATGGTTGGCACCGTGGTTCCAGGCACACGCATCGCGGTACGCGGCGAGATCATCGCCAAGAGCACTCGCTGGTGTCACTCCAAGCGCTGGCTCGCGGTGCAGCCGTTTGGCTGGATGTGCAGCGATCACGGCAAGCCCACAAACGAACCTGCGACCACCGATCCGATCTACAAGATCGTGCCCGGCGAGCGCGTCCCCTATCGCTACATCATGGTGTCCGCGCAAGAGATGCCGATGTGGGCCAGCCTCGAAGCGTTCAAAAACAACGAGGAGCCCGAGCGCAAGCTTGCCAAAGGCGACTCGGTCGCGATCGAAAAGAACTTCAAGCACGAAGGCGAGACGTACCTACAAAGTGTCGAAGGCAAGATCCTGCCGGCCAAGGGTACGTATCAGATGTCGGCCACCTCGCAGTGGCACGGGGTGATGATCGACGAAAAGACGCATCTGCCGTTTGGCTGGGTGCTGTCCGAACAGCTCAAAGTGCAAGCCGCGCCCGATCAGCCGGCGGTGATCTCGACGCTGACTCGGCGAACGCGCGTCGACATCTTGGAAGAGCAGACGGTCAAAGGAAAGCGCTGGCTGCGGGTTCGTCCTTCGGCAGAGCCTGCGCATCCATTTCCGCTGACGACGGCGCCCCTTCCGCCACCGGCTGTGCCTGCTGCGCCCGTAGCGACCGCAGCCCCGACCAGTCCAGCCGCTCCTACGCCAAAGCCGGTCGCCCCAGTGGCTGCGCAAGTGCCTGCATCACCTTCTGCAACGGGACAAGCCCAAGCCGCACCCGCTGCACCTATCCCCGAGCCGACGATGTGGGTTCCAGCCTACGCCGTCAACGAAGTCCGTCAGATCGCCAAGCCCGCAGAGATCGGCGTCAATTCCCAGTGGTTCGACGCAGACCTCGCGGAACAAGTGCTGGTGGCCTACGAAAACGACAAGCCGGTCTACGCAACGCTGGTGTCATCGGGCAAAAACAACGCCACGCCGCTTGGCATCTATCCCGTCTGGGCGCGCGTCGCAGCGATCACGATGAAGAGCCAGCCGTACGACGACAAGCCGTACTTTGTGAACATGGTTCCGTGGTCGACATTCTTTCAAGCGCACAACGCGATCCACGGTGCGTACTGGCACGATCGCTTCGGCTACGTGAAGTCGCATGGCTGCATCAACGTCGCGCCGCTCGATGCACGCTTTGTGTTCGAGTTGCTCAAGCCAGGGCTGCCGCCGGGCTGGACTTCGGTGCGACCGACCGATGTGACGCAGTGGCCGATGCTGTATGTGCATGACTCGGGACGGCGACCTGCGTTTCATCAGGATCGTCCGATCGGTCCGCCCGATCGCGAAGACGAGAGCGAGCGCTTCGAAGAAACCAACCGGCTGCGCGCCGAGCAAGGTCTGCCTCCGCTGCCGCCACCGGGAACCAAGCCGCCCGTTGGTGCGCCCGGGACGCTGCCCGCTGCACCTGGGACGCTGCCCGCTGCACCTACGCCCGCTGCTCCGCCGACTCTGCCCGCCGCAGCGCCGACTCGATAGTCGCTGGCCGAACTGTGATTGACGCTCCCACAGACCAGGAAGTAGCCTGGCTGCGATGAGCAAGGTACGCACTTTTCCGTGGCTACTGTCTGTCGCCTTCGCCGTGGTTCCCCTCGCTGGCTGCCCGCAGAACGAGCCGCCACCTGACACCGGACCCAAGCCCGACACGGTCTGTCCCAAAGAGATCAGCGGCTCGTGCAAGGTGCTAAAAGACGAGTGGGATGAAAAGAAGCTCGTCGCTGAGTATCACATCCTGGTTCCGCCTGACACCAAGCACGACGACGCGGAAAAGTACCTGCAAGCGCTGTATCGCCACATGATGACGCGGCGCGACTATCCACCGACGCAGCTAGGCGGCTTTGTCTACACCGACGAAGCGCAGTTCAAGACGCCGCCGCTTTCTCCCGTCGGAAGCGTGACGCAGAAGCGGGGGGAAAAGCGG
>CALMML010000320.1 GCA_937868485.1 uncultured Myxococcales bacterium
GGCACTACGAACCGACGGGAAACAAAGAAAAGGGAACGTATGTCATCGAAGGAACGCGGAGTCCGCCGGATGAACATGGCGTGTATGAATCCAATGTCGTGATCGAAGGGGTAAAAAAAGATCGTCGCTCGACGTTTTTCCCAAAAGACTGGACGAAGGAGCAGGTCGAGACAGCGATTCGCGAGGCCTATGAGAGCCGCAAGCCGGAGGTGCGTTCGGGCGCATATCGCGGAGAGACTTCTACCGGGATGAAAGTCGAGCTACGCCTGGATGGTCAAGGGAAGCCGGAATCTGCCTATCCGATGTATCAAGGGCCGAAGTACCAAGGACCGAAGAAATGAAGCTTCATGTCGAAGTCACTCACGAAGATGGCCCGCCGTACGCGGTCATAGACGACGAACCAGATCAACAGAGATGGAACCTGCTGTTTGACTTTCTACGCGACGTTGACAGAAACGAAGACCTATACCTGGCGGATCTGGATCGGGCGGAAGCGGGGACGCCGGTGCTCAACATCGGCAACCACTACGTCTGGGTGAGCATGTATCCCGATGGGCGGGTGGTGATTGAGCAGATGGAGCGGTTTCTGGATGAAAGCCAGCAGGACAACCCGCCGCAGGTTGTGATCACGATTGCGGAGGCGCGGAAGCTGATCCTCGATTGGATTGCGGCGCGGGATCGGTGGTACGCGGAGCGAGAGGCGAAGGGTGGGGGGGGTTAGAAGCGGTAGCCTAGGTAGAACAGGGGGAGAGAGGCGGCGCTGGCGAGGTAGAACAGGGCGCTGCGCTGGCCGATGCTGGCGGTGGAGTCGGTGCCGACGAAGTCGTTGAGGTACGCGGCGTAGCCAAGGATGGGGACCATGCCGCCGAGGGTGAGTCCGTTTTGCCAGGTGTAGTGCAGACCGAGGCCGACACCGGCGCTGACGTTGTTGACGACGGGATCGAGCTTGTAGTTGCTGCCGCCGTAGCTGTAGCTGTGGTCCTTGGCGTCGACCAGGATCGTCACGTAGCCCATGACATCGAGCTTGAGGGTGGGGCGGCTCTTGGACAGGGGAATGCCAACGCCGGCGCCCATGGAGATGGGCAGAAACTCGCCGGAGGTGGCGAGGGGCAGGACGATGCCGAGGTTGGCAAAGGCGCGGAACATGCCGACATCGAGGTCGAGCGCCAGACCCGGCACGATGCTGAGCGCCATGCCAAAGTGCCGCTTCCTGGTGGTGGAGAGGGGCATCACCGGCTCGGCGTCGGCTGGGGGCGGGGCGTACTGCTGCTGGACGGTGATCTGCAGGACCTGGGCGCGGGGGACGCTGATGATCTGGCCGGTGCTGCTCAGGCGAAGCACGAGCGTGGTGGGGTCGCTCGTCATGATCTGACAGGAAAGCAGGGCGCCGTCAGCCATCTGGATGGAGACGGGGCTTTGACCGATGGCGCGTAGCTCCAGGTCGGACGGACCGCGCGGGGGCGTGGGGGCAGGCGGGGGAGCCAGCGGCGAAGGGGGAAGCTGCGGGGGGGGCAGCGGGGGACTGGCCAGGGCTTGAGGCTGCTGGGCGGTGGCAACGCTGGCCCAGAGACAAAGAGAAGTACAAGCAGACACGGTCAGTAAGCGAAAGGTGGACATGAAAAGACCTCCTACGGTCTAAAGCGTCGATGGTTGGGGCCGATGACCTAAGCAACCGATGTGCCGTCAGCAGGAGCGGGCTTGCGAGTCGGAACCTAGCGCAGCTGGTCTCCGTCGCGTGGCAAAAATGGCCAAACTTGCCTGCCAGGGACGCCAGACCGGCAAGTGTTGCCAGTTTTTCGCGGTCTGGGCTGCCAAACCTGTGAACATTTGATTCCTCAGCCCGGCTGTGTCGCCCGCCCGGCGCGCCGCGTCCCCACGCAGGTGCAGGGCGGGGGGGCAGATGGGTCGCGTGCCGAAGATTGTCGGCAGGTGGTGTGCGTGGTAAGGCTAGCGCTCGAGGCACACTGGCATGCTCAAGTGGATCGAACTAGAAGGGGTGGGGCCTGCGCCCAGGCTGCGAATCGACCTCGCAGAGCGACTAAGCGTCCTCACGGGCGACAACGGGCTCGGCAAGACCTTCCTACTGGACGTGGCGT
>CALMML010000321.1 GCA_937868485.1 uncultured Myxococcales bacterium
CTTCGACGCAGCGCTGGCACAACTTCTGCGCGAACCTGCGCGGATTGTTGGGCAGCCCAGCCGGACCAGTCTGGCTCGACCAGTTTGGCACCAAGCTGTCGAATGGGTGCGATGTCGATTCGCTGAACCGGGGGCTGGTGCGCTTCGGTGGCTTGCTCGATCTCGTCATCACGAACCAGTCCCAAGATCGGCTGAGTGATCGCGACATACGGCGCAGCTTTGACTTCGCGCGGGACCGCTGCCTGCAACGCTGCGGCACGGCCTCTGTGCGATCGCACGACGGCAAACATCAGACACGCTGTACCGGTCAACAACACTGCGAGCATCCAGACAGACAGATGCAGTCGGTCTGAAAACAGGGCACGTTTTTTGGGCGATGATGTCCGATCTTCGGAAGGCGCACTGCCGCCGCGAGACAGCAGCGCACTACACACCTTCACCACTTGACGGACATCAGGCCGGGACCGTGGTGTCAGTGCCAACAGAGAAGCGATCAAGGCTGTCAGCTCAGCGGGCGCATCGGGTCTACGCCGTCGCAGCTCGGAGATGGCATCCAGCAGATCGCTGCGCTGTGGGCGAACACCGGTTAGCAGTTCCCAGCCAACAATTCCAAGTGCATAGGCATCAATCGCCGGACTTTGATGCTGGGTATCGCGATCCGTCTCGGACTCTGTTCCCAGCTCAGGGGCCCTATACTGTGGCGTTCCGATGCGGGCTCCTGGCTGGGTATCGAGCTCGGTCAGCTGCTCAGGCCAGGGAAGCTTCGCGCGCTCGCTCTCTGACTGGACATACGCCAGGCCAAAGTCGATCAGCTTGAGTGCAGGCATCTGTGGCGAGGGTTCCGCGTCCGACGTCAGCAGCAGATTTTCGGGCTTCACATCGCGGTGAATCACGCCATGCGAGTGTGCATACGCGAGCGCTTCTGCTGCCGACTGAAGGAATCGCAAGACCGATACGATGGCGAGCGGTTCCTTTTGCGTGCAGATTCGCTCACGTAGCGATCCAAACGCGACATGCTCCAACACCAAGTACTCCGTTCCATCGGGCAACGTATCGGCATGAAGCAGTCGGGCGATGCTGGGATGCGCAAGCATTCCGAGCGCTTGTCCTTCGCGTAGAAAGCGACCTCTTTGCTCCGCGTGATTCTGAAGAGGACGAAGAATCTTGATGACAACCAGATGTCCGAGCCGTCGGTGTCTCGCCAGAAATGCCATGCCTTGTCCACCCTGGCCGAGCAGACGCTCCAGACGGTACTCTCCCACGATGATTCCGTCGCGCCATTCACTTGTCATTGGGACTTTCTTGATCTGAATCCGATGGATGCTCAGACCACTCTCACGGACCTTTGCGTCCATGGTACGCCGTTGTAGGAACCGAAAAAAGTTTCGATCGCAGTGACCCGATCGGGAGTGTGGATTCCTCCTTGCTGACAGAGGGCGCGCGGGCTGCGCGCTTTCATCAACAGCCGTAGGAGTCTGCGAATGAATCGGAAGGTTGAGATGAGAAGGCGCACATTTTTTCAGGCGCTGTCTTTGGGAATCGCGGTTCCTCTCGCGATGCGTATGTCCCAGCTTGCGGTGGCTGCTCCGAGTGCAAGACCGCTGCGAATGCTCTTTTTCTACATTCCGCATGGTCTTCCCAACGAACACTTCAACCCCAAAGGAACCAGCGACAACTTCACGTTTACGATGACGGGAGAGAGCGCGTGGGGACCGCTCGAACCGTACAAGCAGTACGTGAACGTGATGCGCGGTTTGGAATACCAAGGCATTAACAATCATCCTGCGATTCGCTGGACGCTCACGGGAAATGAAAATGCAAGCCAGTCGATCGATCGCGCGATTGCGAAAGCACTGGGAACGCAAGCGATTGCGCTCGGAGCGGTTCCCTATCAGACGTACTGGGGATCGGACAATTATCTCATCAAAGATGGAACGTGGATTCGACCGGAAGCGAGTCCGGTGGCTGCGATGGAGCGTCTGTTTCCCAGCGGAACGATGATGTCGTCGGATGCAGCGTTTCGGAAAGCCGCGCTCGGACTGACGGAAAAAGAGCTAGAGATCTTGGTGCAGACCCACAAAGATCTGTCGCGTGAACAGAGCAAGCTAAGCGTTCATTTGGATGCAGTCCGCGCGCTCAAGTCAGGGGGCACAACGGGCGTCAATGCGTGTATGGGACAGCCAAATCTTCCGACGGTGGCTGCGCTCAAAGCAAGCAACGCGAACGTGCTGGAAACAAACAACCTTCCCAAAGTCCTCGATGGTCAGCTGGAGCTGGCTGCGCAAGCGATGATCTGCGGTGCGGCGCGCATCCTGTCGATTCAGAATCTGTGGGCGACCTCGGATGTGAACTTTGGTTTTATGGGAATCTCGAAGAATCATCATGATCCGTCGTCGCATTCCTGGGATGCAGCAGGACGCGCAGAGTACGCGCGGATTCAGCGCTTCTACTATCAGCACCTTGTCGACAAGCTGATCAAGACGCTGGCGCTCACCGATGATCCGCTCGATACCAGCGCGCCAGGACGCAAAGTCTTAGACAACACACTCATCTATGTCTTTAGCGAGATCGCGGATGGAGCGGATCACAACTCGAACAAAGGAACGGTGTGGCTCGACGGAAAACCCTACGTTAGCTACCTTCCTCTGCTTACGATTGGGGGTGGTGCTGGCGCGATCAAGACAGGACGGATCTTTGACTTTGAAAACCGCTCGCATGGCGACTTGCTGTTCACATTGAGCGAGATCGCTGGCGTTCCACAGTCTCAGTTTGGCAAGTCGATCACGGAGGTGAAGGCATGAGCCCGAAGTCTGTCACCCGAACCGCAATTCCCATGGGCCTTGTGGCGATCTATTTGTCTTCCTGCACAAGCAATCCGCCGAGTGATGTGACACCCAGTGATGAAGCGCTGTGCGCAAGTACGGATGTGGGTCCGCCGCTGCTACGTCGACTGACGAACATCGAGCTGGAGAGCACGCTGGGAGACATCTTTCCTGCGATCAAGGGCTCATGGCGCGGTGTGAAGTTGGGCGTCGATCCGGTGTCGCGATCGGGCTTTGCCAACGATGCTGCGGTGCTGCAAGTCAACCAGCAGACTGCGCAAGAGATCTTGGACACAGCGGAAGAGGTTGCGTCCTTGGCGACGACAAGTCCTGCGCTGGATGCGATCCTTCCGTGCGCCAAGACCAGTCCCACGCGCGACTGTGCAGCCTCGTTTGTGACCACGCAAGGACGGCGTCTGTTTCGCCGAACGGTCACGGAATCGGAAAAGGAATCGTACCTTGCGCTGTACGATAGCGTGCTGGCCAAGTCGGACTTTGCGACGGGACTGAAGTGGACATTGG
>CALMML010000322.1 GCA_937868485.1 uncultured Myxococcales bacterium
TGCTCTTCGCTTCTTCGACGGTGATGACGCCTTCCTTGCCGACCTTTTCCATCGCTTCGGCGATCAGGTTGCCAATCACCGCGTCGCCGTTGGCGCTGATCGTGCCAACCTGAGCGATTTCCTTGTGGCCCTTGGTCGGCTTCGACATCGCACGCAGCTCGCCGATGATGACCGAGACGGCCTCGTCGATGCCGCGCTTGATTTCCATCGGGTTGTGACCGGCGACAACCATCTTCGCACCCTCGGTGTAGATGGCCTGGCCGAGCACGGTGGCGGTGGTGGTGCCGTCACCCGCGATGTCAGAGGTCTTGCTCGCGACCTCCTTTACCATCTGCGCGCCCATGTTCGCGAACTTGTTGTCCAGCTCGACTTCCTTGGCGACGGTCACGCCGTCCTTGGTCACCGTCGGCGATCCCCAGGACTTTTCGATGACGACGTTGCGGCCACGCGGTCCAAGGGTCACTTTGACGGCGTTGGCGAGGGCGTTCAGACCGCGAGCAATCTCGTTGCGCGCGCTCTGGCTGTACAGAATCTCTTTGGCTGCCATGGTTTGTCGTTCCTTACCGTAAGAGGAAGCTCTTCACTACCCGTCGATCACCGCGATGAGATCTTCTTCGCGCATGATGAGGTGCTCCTCACCGTCGAACTTGATCTCAGTGCCGGCGTACTTGCCGAACAGCACGGTGTCGCCCGGCTTGACCTTCGGCGCGGCAATCGAGCCGTCATCGAGAACGCGGCCTTTGCCGACAGCCACCACGATGGCTTGGGTGGCCTTTTCCTTCGCACTGTCGGGGATATACAGCCCGCCAGCCGTCCGTTCCTCTTCGTTTTTCCGCTTGAGCAGTACTCGGTCATGCAGGGGACGAATCGCCATCAGAATGCTCCTTCTTGGTTGTCTTTGCTGTGGTGTAAGAGTCGTCGTTTCGTGAGAGCGCTACGTCGAGGAATCACCCGAAGACGAGCTTCCCGAGGAAGAATCGCTCGACTTGGACTCGCTCTCGTTGAGCTTTTGAGACAGCTTGTCGATGCGCTGGTTTTCCGTGCGGCCCGCCGAGCCCGCGCTTCCGTAGCCGTCCTTGTACCAGCCGCCGCCCTTGAGATGAAAGGCTGGCGCGCTGATCAGTCGCTGAAGCTTGGGCTGCTTACACTGCGGACAGTCGGTAAGCGCTTTTTCGGTAATCCGCTGCGAGGTCTCGAAGGTGTGGCCGCAGCTCTGACACTCGTAGTCGTAATTTGGCATGGTAGTACCCTTCCAAACGGCGCTGGTTACGCTAAGTACGGGACGCGGAATGTCAAGCACTCAACCACGATGAGTGCTAACAGTTGTCGCGAAGTGCTTGATTTGCAGGAACTTGCACGCATTTTTTGTCCACCAAATCGAGCGCTCAGCGCAGCTCATGCGCGCCCAGGTCGTAGCCATCGCCTTTGGGCCGCAGCCCGCCGAAGTGATCGTTCCGAACGGACTCTTCCGTCGCACCTTTGTCGATGACATACATGCGATTGTTCGGTGTGTTTAGCAGTCGCAGGCTCTGATCCAGGTCGGGAATCGCGCGAATCAAGCCTTCGCTGGGAGGCACGACGACGGTGCCATCGATCCCGACGACAATGCGAGTGAGCCGACAGTCCCCCACAAACTGCGAGCCGAGCGGCTGACCGCTGCCGTCCACTTTCGCACTCATCGCGTTCTGGACGATGATTGAGCTTGCGATGCTGCGCGTCGTGGTTCCGCCGGTCTCACAGCGAATCGCACCGCCGTCGACACCTTTTTCGCCGTTGTTGAGCAGCGTGTTGTACGCAAACAGGCCGCTGGTGCCCGCTGCGATGGCGACGCCGTGACCGCCCGTGCTCTGTCCGTTGCCGTTTGCGACGCTGTTGACGACGCGATACTGCTTGGTCTGACTGCCGATGCGAAGACCGACGCTGCGGTTGCCCAAGATGCTCGACTGCTCGACGACCAAGCGGTTGCAGCCTTGCGCATCAATGCCGACGGAGCCGTTTTGAACGATGCTGCGCAAGACCCACAAGTTGCCGTCTTTGCCGCACAGGATGCCGCTCACATCGCCGCGCACGGTGACATCGCTGACGACCAGTGCGGTCTGGCTGCCGCTCACCGACAGGGAAGCCAGCTGCGCGGGACTTGTGGCATCGCGTCCCGGTCCGACGATGGTCGTGCGTCTTCCATCGCTGACGGAGATTCCGGTATACAGGCCGCTCGTCCGAGGCCGCACGACGACAAAGTCCGTCTTTCCAAGCGCGTCGCGGATTTCACAAAATGGCCTGTCGCTGTCGCCGGTAGCAGCGGGTCCGCCCCGAGGACAGCGATCCGCATCGACGAACACCACTTTGCTCTTTGGAACGCACTGACCGAGCTTGATGTCGGGAATGTCGACGAGTCCGCCGCCGAGGTTGCAGACCTGCGACTCGCTGCACTCGCTGTGTTTTTGGCATGCGCGACAAGAAAAGCTGGCGCCGTCGCAGATGGGCAAGATTCCGCCGGTGCAGTGCGCGTCGATGCGGCACTCTCCACAGCTTCCTTTGCGCGCGCCCGAGCGAATGCACGCGGCGATGTCTTTTTGGTTCTTGCGCTGGCACGCTTCGTCGGCAGCGTCGGGACTTGGCAAGACATCGCAGGCGACGCAGACTGCGCCGTTACAGACGGGACGATCGCTGACTACGCACTGCTCTGACGATGTACACGGCGTACCGGACTTGCGTCGACACTGGCGCGTTTCGGGATCGCAGTCCCCGCCGGGGCCGCAGAGCTCAGGGTTTTGTACGCAGTCCACCACCGTCGCGGGCGAGCTACAGCCAAGCGCGCCCATCAGCGTCGCAGACAGAGGCAGTATGGCAAGCCGCAGCAGATCCATGATTTCGCGCCACGGAAGCGCACAGGCTGCGGAGCGTAGGCAGCGTGACCAAGCAGTGTCAAGCGGCGAACCGACGACACGCGTCGAAGCTACGGACTCGGACGCGGCGACATTGGCACCCGAAAGCGATACAGGATGGGCACCGCCGGAAGCAGATCCATTTCTCCCTCGACGTAGCCATCGGTCCAGTTGTTGACGATCAGCGGCTGTCCCGACGGACCGAGCTTGTCCGAGACAATGCCCGCGTGATCAGCGCCCGCTTTGCTCGGAAACGTGTCGAGCAGCACCAAGTCTCCGGGCAGATACGGATCGTCTTTCTTTAGCTCGACGAAGTTCTGACGGAAATAGGGCAGCATCATGCGAATCCGACGGTGATCAATGTTGGCGTCGGGAGCTCGTTCCAGCGGATAGAGCTTCGGCTTGCGCAGCACGTCTTCGTGAATCCCACTTTGCAAGTCCCAGCCCGCGTTGCGCAGCGCTCGAATCAGCGTGTCGGTGCAGACCCCTTCTGTGCGTGGAACGTCGCCATTTGGATAGCCAAGGCGTCGATAGTTCGACACGTAGGATGCGCGGTTTTCGCACAGCTTCTTGGCTCCGACCAGCACATCGAGCGTGTTGACGATGCCGTCTCCGTCGCGATCTTCATGCCGAGGCGGCGGACCCCACAGCACCTGCGGCGACTCGGGCAGCTTCGCGGAGATCTCATTTTGGGCAGGATGTTCCAACAGCGAGAGGATCTCACTGCGACGCGGCGACTTTGACAGCGACGAAAGCTTGTCTTCTCGCAGCGGATACGCCGACAGCGGCAGCGCGCCCTGAAACAGCGTCAGCAGACGATGCACCGGATCGATTCTCACCGTCACAGCACCGTCGGAAACTTGCCAAGCTGGACAGCGCACCGTCACGCGCTCGCCCAAGTCTGGAAAGATGCCCTGATCAACCGTCCCCAAGACCAGCAAGGCCGTCAGTGTGGTCAGCATGCGCCCTCCAAATCGGTCCACGCATCCAACGCAGCAGCGCAGCCGAAGATCTGGCGGGAAGGAACCTGCAGTTCGTCAGAGCCAACCACACTACGCGCAACCCACCCCGCGCCAAACACCAGTACGTTCTTCTAGCAACATCGATTTAAGTAATATAGAAAACTTTATTTTATAGGATTATTGCTCAATCGCTCGTTGGTGTGCGCCAAGGGGAGGCTGGATCGTGGTGACCAATTGTCGTTCGGGCTGGTTTTGGGCTGCAGCGCTGGCTGTCTCATGTTCAGCGAGCACTGCCGTCGCTCAGAACCGAGACAACTTTCGCAATGCAACCTTCGACATGCAGCTGTACCGGCCCGCGATGGACTCGCGTGGCTATGTGACGGTGAACTCGTCGAAGCTGCTCGGGCATCTCGACTTTTCGCTCGGGCTTCAGGGAACGTGGGCGTTTCAGCCACTGAAGCTCCAGCTCGACGGAGGCTCGAACTACGGCGACGATCCGGCGGCCTCGGTAGTGACCAACACGCGGACGTTTACCGTCGACCACTTGGTGACACCGCAGCTTCAGTTTGCCATCGGCCTGTTTAAGTGGGTCGAGCTTGGCATCGGCATTCCGCTCGGGCTGTCGATCGGAAAGCGGCAGCAGTGCGACGCCAACGGTGAAAACTGCGGCGGATTTAACCAAGCAGCGGTCAGCGATCAGCTTCGCTACACCAAGGTGATGCTGTCGGACATCGCGCTGCATGCCAAAGTGCGCGTACTCGATCCGTCGAGCTTTCCCATTGGCATCGCGGCGCTGGTGTCAGCGTATTTCCCGATTTCCAAGTGGGCAGCGGACGACGGCTACAAGACGTTCCTCGGCGAAGACAACGTCACGCTGCGGCCTCAGCTGATCCTCGAAAGAGAATGGGGTGACTCGCGACGAATCCGCACCGCGATCAACGTCGGTGCCGTGGTTCGCTTCGGCAGCACCACGTTCACCGACATCGGCAAGAGCATCGCACTCGGCAGTGGTCAGCTGTGTTATCCGGCGGACAGCACCGCAGTGGGTGGCGAGTGCAATCCCGGCGTCACCTTCGGTGGAACCGGTCTCAGCCGCTCGGTCGGAACCCAGGTCACGTACGGCGTCTCGGCGGCGTTCGGTGTGGTGATGAACCGACTCGACATTCTCGTCGAGGCATTCGGTTATGCCGACGTCACTGGCAATGCCAAGGCGTTCCCCGTCGAAGCACTCGGTGCGCTGAAGCTGTATCTGGCGAAAAATTCGTTCTTTTTGGCTGGCGCAGGCGCGGGTGTGTACGGAAACGGTGGCGAACAGACGGGAAGCCCGAAGGTCCGCGCGTTCCTTGGCTTCGTCTATGAGCCGCGTATCGGTGATCGCGATGGCGACGGAATCCGCGACAACATCGATCAGTGTCCCGACGAGCCCGAAGATCTCGACGGCTTCCAAGACGAAGACGGCTGCCCGGAGCTGGACAACGACAACGACGGAGTTCCCGACAGCAAAGACCGCTGTCCGAATGTCCCAGGAACCTGGGATAACAAGGGCTGCCCGACGGATGCCGACAAGGACGGCGACGGGATTCCCGATAGCAAAGACAAGTGCCCCGACGATCCCGAAGATCGCGATGGCTGGGAAGACGACGACGGCTGCCCGGAACTCGACAACGATGGCGACGGCATTCCCGATCACCTCGACAAGTGTCCAAATGAGTCCGAGACGGTAAACGGCATCGACGACAAAGACGGATGTCCCGACGGTGAAGACACCGATAAAGATGGCATTCCCGACGCAGTCGATAAGTGTCCGTACGAGGCGGAAGACAAAGACGGCTTCGAGGATCAAGACGGCTGCCCCGAGGCTGACAACGACAAAGATCGCATTCTCGACAAGGACGACAAGTGCCCGAACGAGCCGGAGACCTACAACGGCTTCGACGACGGCGACGGCTGCCCCGACAAAGGCCGCGTAATGATGGAAGGCGGCAAGATCAACATCCTCGACAAGGTCTACTTCGAGACGGGCAAGGCCGTGATCAAGCCGGTCAGCTTCCCGATTCTCGACGCAGTGGCCGCGACGCTGGTGGGCAATCCCGAGATCGAGCTGCTCGAAATCCAAGGTCATGCCGATGAGCGCGGCGACGACAACGCGAACCTGCGCCTGACGGCTGCGCGGACTCAGTCGGTGAAAGCGTATCTGGAAAAGAAAGGCGTGGCCGGAAACCGACTGGTTGCAAACGGATACGGTGAGACCAAACCTGTTTGTACTGAGTCCAACGAAGAGTGCTGGGAAAAGAACCGTCGCGTCGAGTTCGTAATCCTCAAGCCCGCAGCGCCCGGAGCCAGCCCGCCAAGCCCGCCGCCACAGCCGCAGCTCAAGCCAAGCAAGGGCAAGAAGAAGTAGCCTCATTTTTCTCACCCAGGTTCGCGCGCACGACCTACACTCTGTGTGGCGCGGCCCGGGCCCCCGTCCATCGAGGCAGGGGGATCTGGCAAGCAGTCCGCGTCAGCGACGAACATGCTGGGAAACCTGCTCAGGCCAGACATCGAAAAGATGATTCGGGATAAGGACTGGAAACACCTGCGCCAAGAGTTTGCGCAGCTGGATCCGTCCGATCTGGCCGAGATCTTGGAAGAATTTCCACTGCAAGACGCGGCGCTGGTGTTTCGGATTCTGCCAAGAGACGCAGCGGCGGTGATCTTTGAATACCTGCCGCTGGAGCTGCAAACCAAGCTGGTGCAGAGCCTGGCCGACGAGCAGCTGGTGAACGTCGTCAACGCGATGGCGCCAGACGATCGGACGCGACTTCTCGAAGAGCTGCCACCGGAAGTGACCAAGCGCGTGCTTGGCAGCCTGACGCCGAGTGAGCTGAAGATCGCGCGACAGCTGCTCGGTTATCCCGAAGACTCCGCCGGGCGCTACATGACGCCCGAGTACGTCGCGGTTCGTCCCGACATGACCGCGGCGGAAGCGCTGGCCTACATTCGGAAGCACGGCAAAGGCGCAGAGACGCTGAACGTCATCTATGTCACCGACGAAAAAGGTCGACTGCTGAGCGATCTGCGGCTGGCGGCGCTGGTGATGGCGCAACCGACGACGAAGATCGAAGATCTGAGCGACGGTCAGATGTTCAACATCCCGGCCACGGCGGATCGGGAAGAGTTCGTCGCTGCGTTTGAAAAGTACGATCGCGTCGCGCTGCCCGTCACGGACTCCAAAGGCGTGATGCTGGGCATCATCACCATCGACGACGTGCTCGATGTAGCCGAAGCAGAGGCGACGGAAGACATCCAGAAGCTCGGCGGTATGCAAGCCCTGGAAGCGCCGTATATGGACAGCCCGTTTGTGGACATGATCAAGAAGCGCGCGGGCTGGCTGCTGGTGCTGTTCTTCGGCGAGATGTTCACCGCGACGGCGATGGCGTTCTTCGAAGGAGAGATCAAGCGCGCGGTGGTGCTGGCGCTGTTTATTCCGCTCATCATCTCGTCGGGTGGTAACTCGGGCTCGCAGGCAACGTCGCTGATCATTCGGTCACTGGCGGTGCGAGAGCTGGAGCTGTCCGACTGGGTGCGCGTCATGCGCCGAGAGATCCTGTCCGGCATCGTGCTCGGATCGATCCTCGGGATCGTCGGATTTTTGCGGATTGTGCTGTGGCCGTCTCGAGTGGCTGTCTACGGACCACACTTTGTCCAAGTCGCGGTGGTGGTTTCGATCAGCTTGGTCGGCGTGGTGATGTTTGGAACGCTGGTTGGATCGATGCTGCCGTTTTTGCTGCGACGACTGGGGCTTGATCCAGCGGCGGCTTCGGCCCCGTTTGTGGCGACGCTGGTCGACGTAAGTGGTCTGGTCATCTACTTCACAGCCGCTTCGATCGTGCTACGCGGGCTGTTGTGATGCGGGCTCAGACGATGGACCAAGTTTCTTCCGAGCGACAAGGCAAACGGAGTACCTTGTTGCTAGCAGTTGCACTTCTAGGAGGCATGGCATGAGTTCCGGCAAGATGAATATCCTGGTCGGCGTCGACTTTAGCGATACCTCGGCGGTGGCGATGTACCACGCGCTGGCGCTGGCCGAACGAACCAGCGCGGTGCTGCATCTCGCGCACATTGTGCCCGGTGACATCGAGATCCCGACGGATCTGGGCATGAACCTTCCGCCTGAGCTGACCGAGGTCAAAGAGGCGCGGACGCGTCTAGAGCGGATGCGCGCGATGATCGGCGGCAAGGTCGATGTCGAGCTGCACCTGCGCTCGGGTCAGGCGGTAGACACGATGCTAAAGCTCATCAAAGAGCTAAAGCCCGATCTCGTGGTCGTCGGAAGCCATGGTCGCGGAGCGATGCTGCGGCTGCTGATTGGCAGTGTGTCGATGCAGCTCACCAAGCGCAGCCCGATTCCGGTGCTGGTGGTGCCTGCGCCGGGTCGCGAAGCCGAAGCGGACAAGCCCGAGCCCAAAGTGGAACAAGCGGCGGATGCGGGTCTACCGTCGATCGGTCAGGCTGCCGGTGAAATCAGCGAGCAGTCGCACGAATATCGCGGTCTGTCGGGCAGCATGTCGAGCGGCGTCGGAACGTCTCCAGGCGGAGTCTCGGGCGTCGACGTAAACCCCGAGCTGCGCGTCCGCTACTAAGCGCCCTACCCTCTCAGCAGCTTCGCCAAAAAGACCTGTTCGCTGAAGCTGCCGCCGATTCCCAAGCCCGAAAGCTCCGAGATCATCTGACGACCGAGTCGATAAGGCTTCGCCGGTCCCGCTTCGGGCGCAATTCGCACCGCATAGTCATAGCCCGCTGCTTGTGCTGCAGCCTCGACACGTCCGTCGCTGTCTCCGTTTGGATATGCGAGCCCCGGACACTGGCCAGCCAAATCGACGATAAACTGCCGACTCGCGGACAGCTCGTGATGAAGTTCTTCGTCGGTGGTTCGCGTCAAAATCGGATGCTGACAGGTGTGCGACGAGATCTCCGCACCGAACGTCAACAGCTGCTTGGCCCCGTCGCTGTCCAGATATCTTGGCGTCAGCGGACGAGCCATCACATCTGCGCCCACCGATTCCCACAAGCGCGCACACAGCTCTCGTCGCTCAGCGTCTGACAAGCGCTTCAAGATCATCAGCACCGTCGGAATCAGTCGAAAGCTGGGAACACGCGCACCGCTCAAGCTGGCCAGCGACGGCTCCGAGCGAAGCACTGCCAGCGCTCGAGCGGACGTTTCCGTCGCAGCCAGCGCGTGCTGAACCAGCTCATACCAAGGCAGCGACGACTTTTGGGCCAAGATGTCGCTGATGAAATAGACGGTAAACGGCACACCGAGCGACTTCAGGATCGGCGCCGCCACCGTCAGCGTATCGAGATATCCGTCGTCAAAGCTCACCGCCAGGCTCGGGCTGTCGGATGGTGCGCCCGATAGCAGCTCTTTGGCCTGCGCAGCCTGCGTCATCGGTCGATAGCCACGCGACAGCAGCAGCCGGATCTGCCGCTCAAACGTCGAGGCGGACACCACCAAGTTCAGGTCGACACCGCGCAGCTCAGACGAAACTTGGTGATAAGCCAGCGACAGCGAACGAGGCCGCGACAGCGCTGTCAGCACCCGCGCCGCCGACGCTTTGAGCAGACCGTGTCCAATCGAACGATGCGCGCGCTCGCCACACAGCTCGGTCAGAAGCTCACACAGTGCGTGAAGCTGCTGCGAAGAAGGAGGCTCGTCGTCAGACGATGCTGCAACCAGATGAACACGCGACGACAAAAAAGCGGGCTGCCCGGCACACATCGTCTCCAGCGCTTGGCGCTGCGCGTCCGTTCCGATGATCGCGTGCGACGGCAACACCAGCTTCTGCGACGCGTGCGATGACGGCGAGTGCGGGTTGTGAACCACACCGTGCGGCCAGTAACACGCAACGATCGGCGTCCCGCGCAGCGTCGCCAGCGGCCTGACCTCTGCAAGCGACGCGGCCCCGCTGACCACAAACAGATCAGGCGCAAAGGCCCGCAGCTTCTGTCGGAGCCGAAACCGCGACAGCCGTCCCAGACCGTGATGCAGCAGCTCAACGGCGCAGCCTAGCTCCGTCGCTGTGCGTGCAAGCGCGGTCAGGGCGCGATGATCCGCGTGCGAGCGACTGCCCTCGATGACCATCGCCAGCCGGGGCCGGTTATCCGTTGTGTCTGCTGACATCGCTCTGTGCGCCAGTTGAAGTCCTTTTTCGCAAGCTCAGTGACCCGAGCGCAAGCGGCGAGTGAACACGCAGCCCAGTCCGCTGGTTGAACCGGTGTGGAGCGTGCCCCGTCTGGCGCCGTAAGCAACTTCTCTGCCTGACTCCCCGAATATTAACGTAAGAAACGATACTTTTTTGGGGGTGTCCGATGTCCGGCGAATCCGGCTTTACGTCTCCGAGCGCCATTGGTTTCAACCCGTTCACGACCGGCGGCTTTGGTGGCTTCGGTACCATGGAGGACGGCTACAGCGACGGTGGCGGCGGCCAGCAGACTGAAGACAAAGAGATCGGCAAGGCCAGCCAAGAGCAGCCCGCAGCCAAAGAGGCGAGCGCGGCGATCAAGGAAGCAGCCAGCAAAGAGCCGACGATGGGCAGCCGTGAGCAGGTCATGGCCAACCCGGAAAAGTACGGCTGGCGACCAGGCATGACGACCTCGCCCGAGGAGTACGCGCAGCAGTACTTCCACGAAGCCGTTGCCAAGCTCAGCTACAAAGACCCGAGCATCAACGGCAACGAAAAGGGCAAAGAAAAAGACGGCTACAGCGACGCGGATCGCAAGTTCCTGGAGCAGTGGGGCTACAAGGTCGGCGGTGAAGTGCGTGGCAACGGCGCGCTCGGCAACACCGAGTCGGGTATGTACGCCGTTCGCTTCGAGCCGCTCGATCCAAAGTCCGGCTCGGCACCCGTCGTCGCGTTCCGAGGCAGCGAGTTCAACGAAAACTTTGTCGACTGGCGAACGGACCTCACCGACTCGACGATCGGCAAGCGACAGTACGATGCGTCGCGCAAAGAGATCGATGCGCTGATGAAGGTGGCGCCCGGTCAGCGACTGGAAGTCACGGGTCACAGCCTCGGTGGAGCGCTGGCCCAAAAAGCCGCTGCAGAGCACGCCAAAGACATCGGTGCGGTCACGACGTTCCAAGCACCGGGCGTGGACTACACCGACGCGGCCAAGTTCAACGCCAACAAGAACAACGACGTTCGGGTCAATCACCACTACGTCTCCAGCGACGTGGTTCATCGTGCGGGAGAACAGAAGCTCGACGGTAACTTCTTCGAGCATCACGTTGCCGGCGCAGGCGGAGTGGGAGCAATCGGCGGCTCGCACACGGCGAACCTGCTGCACAATCCGGGTGACAACTCGTACATCGGCGACGGCTCGAATCCGCTTGGAACGCGAGACAGCGTCACCAAGCACGACAAAGACGTCCAGGGCGATCGTCACTTCTTTGAAGGTCTTCGTCAGCTGATCGGTGTCGGTGCGCTGGGTCCGCTCGAAGGACTGGTGTCGGGCCTGGAAAAAGGCGTCGGCGGTGTCCTGACGGGAGCCAAGGAAATCGGCGCGGGCCTCAAGAACGGCTTCATGAACGCGATGAACGGCATCACGGGCGGCATGAGCACGGCCTGGGACGGAGCCAAAAAGGGCGGCTCCGAGATGGCCGGCGGCTTCAAGCAGATGATGTCGGGCAACATCCTGGGCGGACTCGGCGGCATCGGCAAAGGCATGTGGGACGGTGCCAGCGGCCTGGTGTCGGGAGCCGGTCAAGCGGTCGGCGGCGTGGCCTCGGGACTGTGGGAAGGCGCCAAAGGGCTCGGCACTGGCTTGTGGGACGCGGGCAAAGGTCTCGTCGGTGGCGCAGGTGACCTCATCGGCGGCGTGCTCAAAGCGCCGATGGGCATTGCCAAAGGACTTGGACACCTGGGCATTGCGGGCGCCCAGGCACTCATCAACAGCGACGCGGGACAAGGCATCGCCAACGGCGTGTCACACGCAATCGGCGGCGTCGGCAGTGCAATCGGCGACACCGGCAAGGGCCTGGGAACGGCTGCCAAGAACACGCTCGGAGGCATCGCAGACGCAGGCTCCACCGCGTGGAACGGAATGAAGAAGGGCGGCGGCGAGCTTCTCGGCGGAGCGAGCGATCTGCTCCACGGCAACCTGAGCGGCCTGGGCGGCATTGGCAAAGGTCTGTGGTCCGGCGCGAGCGGGCTTCTCAGTGGTGGCGCAAACGCAGCGGGCTCGGTGCTCAGCGGCATCGGATCGGGCGCGGCTGCCGTCGGTAAGGGAGCCTGGAACGCGGGCAAGTCGATTGTCGGTGGCATCGGAGAAGCCGGCAAAGGCATCGCTTCCACCGCCAGCAACGTCGCAGGCGCAGCATGGGATGGAGCAAAGTCCGTCGGTGGCGCCATCGCAGGCAAAGCCAAGAGTCTGCTGTCCGGCTGGTAATGTCCGGCGACCGTTCCCAATTTCCCCAAAACCTAATAAAATGTCGGTGCGCGGTTTCGCGCTTACGGCAGAGGGCATGCCATACAGAGAGCCGTTCTCAGACAGTGCCCTCCGACTAGGCGCCCAACGTCCTTCACGCAAACATCCGTAAGGAGAGTCTTCACATGGCCATTGATCCGAACTCGATTGGCAACTTCGCCGACCTCGTCAAGCTGCTGGAAAAGGACGGAGTGCTTCACAAGACCGACCTGGCAGAACAGACGGTGCAGATTCCGACCCAGCGTGGCGAGCTGGACAGCGTGCTGCTCATGCGGTGGCAGGACTCCGATGGTGTGGTGCAGTTTATCCAGGCGCTCCCGATCGAAGTGCCCGCCGACAAGCTGCTGATCGTAAGCGATGCAGTGACGCGCCTAAACCACGCGCTGGCGATTCCGGGCTTTGACCTCAACCACCAGCACGGCCTGGTTGCGTATCGTCTGTATCTGCCGATTTATCCGCGCGGCTCGGTGCGTCCAAATGAAGTCCAGGCGATGTTCCGCTTGACGGTGAAGACCGCTGCCGACTTCTTCCCGACCATCCGTCGCATCATCGCGGGCGAAATCCAGCCGGAATCGATCGTCGATGAAGCCAAGAAAGCCTGGGAAGCCGCCGCTGCCGCCGCGCAGCCTGCTCCGGCGAAGCCTCCGACTGGCACTCCGCCCGCTGGCAACGGTCAGACGCCTCCCGGCGCCAACATGTACTAACCCGGACCTTGTGAGCAGCGCGATCCTGGCATGTACGCCAGGTCGTTGCTGTTTTTGCACTGCGGCTGCGGACGCGCACCTTTGCCGTCATCGTTGGCTCGGAACCACAGATCCACCGTTCCTTGCGGAGGACTCGGCCACGCGCAGCTCACGATCTCACACTTGCCTGGCTGAATCGGCGCGGTCGTGTACGCGACACAGATCGCGCTCGACACCTCGATGCGCGGATCCTTTTGATAGAACGTCCCCGGCACCATCGAGGCAATCACGTCCGCACCTCGGTTGCAGATCTGCGCGTACAGCTTCCACTGCTTGCTGCACTCGTTTTGATCCGGTGACGTCGAACCTTTGCTCGTCGCGTCCGGCAGCGGCACCGTGCTGACCAGCGAACCCTGGATGTTCTGCCGATAGTTGTTGTACGCGGTCCAGTTCGGCGTCTCTTTCGCGGGAATCGTACCGTCGTCGTTGACGTTGGTGATGTGATAGGTGTGCTGGTTCCACATCGGTCGCGACGGCATCCAGCGATTCATCGGATCCTTGAGCACGAACACACCCTGTGTCACGCCTTTGTGCGCCGCTCCGGTCTCGCGCTCTGGATCTTGATCCGCGCAGTAGCCGTTTTCCTTGATCGAGTCCGACGGCACGATCAAGTCCGCGTGTCCATCGTTGTCCACGTCGGCGACAATCGGCATCTCGAGCGCGGTTCCCGAGGTAATCGGCCTGGCGAACACCGTCTTGCCATCGGGACCGTTGTAGACGCGCAGCCAGCACTCGTCGCGATAGATCACCTCGGCGCGACCGTCTCCGTTGAAGTCAAACACCGATGACGCCGTCCCCCCCGAGGTCTGATCCTTGGTCACACTGTTCCACAGCACGCCCGGCAGCGTTCCCCGACACTTCGCAGGCTTTGGCGTCTTTAGACAGTCCAGCGAAAACACGTAATAGGAACGCGGGCCCGCTGTTCCAAAGTCCGGGGTTCCGTCTCCGTCGAAGTCAGCCACCGTCGGAGGTCCACCCCAGCCATTGGGAATCGCGGTCATCGGCATCAGGAACTTGTCCGCTTTGACATCGATCACCGCGACCTTTTGATCGCCGTTCACCGACTGAACAAACACCAGATCCGGGCTGCCATCTTTGTTGAAGTCACCGATCGCGGAATAGCCACCTTGGGAAAGCGACGCCATCGAGCTTGGCGTCTTGTCCGTTCCGGTCATTCCGTCAAAGATTCGGTTGCCCGATACGATCTCCGGCTTGCCGTCGCCGTCCATGTCATTGATGAGCGACAGCGTTCCCCACGTTGCTCCGATCACCGGATTGTCGAAGACCTTATCAAGCTGCTTCTTCGCTTTGTTCCAGCGCAGAACCATGCCACCGACGATGATCTCGGGCTTTCCGTCTCCGTCCAGATCCGCAATCGCCGGACCGGAACAGTCAAACGACACGCCTCCTGACAGCGTGTACGACTCAATGCTGCTGGCCAGGAGCTTGCCGGTGGTTCCTTCAAACAGCAGCACCGGATGTCCGCTTCCTGGTGAACCAAAGGTCGAAATGGCGACGATCTCTGGCAGCTTGTCACCGTCGAGATCCGCTGCCGCAATCTGCGAAAAGCCCTGAATGTTGGCCGCCACGTCGTACTTGACCGAACAGTCCTTTCCAGACATCGCCACCAAGCGACTTGGACCGGCTCCGGTCTGTGGTGCAAAGACAATCTCTGGCGATGCGTCTCCGTCGATGTCGATCACGAGCGGAGTCATCACCACATCGCCCGCGGCTGGGGCCGGACCGCCTTTGGGAGGCCACTGACAATGATCCACCGGCGCCTTGAACTCGGTCGCGGAAAAGCCGTTGCCTTTGCACATGGCATCGGACTCTCCGTCTTTCCAGTCCAAGCAGATGCCGCAGCTTCCGCCGTCGCCCATTTGCACCGAGCAGTGCGTATCGTTTAAGCAGTCGTTGTCGGAACAGCACGTCCCGCGATCGGGAACACACTGCGCCATGTGGCAGCGCCAGCCGCTCGGACAAGGACTTCCCGGATCGCACGAAGGATTCGGGTTGCTGGACATGTCTTCGCTGGGATCGACGCTGCCATCGCGAGCGCCTCCCTCGACTCCTTGACGAGCCGGACTACAGGCCCCAAGCAGCAACATACCCGTCAGAACGCCCCGCCCCACTTTACCCATGGAAAGCCTGCGGCGATTTGGAAACAGCGACATGGCGACTCCTTGACGACGACGTGAGCGGATCTTGCGACCCGAAAATCGCCGCGACTATAGCAAGCGGTCTCAGCCAGATCGAGCGTTTCGCTGCCCAATCTACGTTCGGACCTCCAGCGAAGCGGGATGACTCCGCAGAAGTCCGCGCCGAACGGGGAACCCAAGCACAGGACTCCTTTTCGGACTCTGCACGGGCTCTGCAAGGCCCCCTTTCGCGCTCCCAACACGACTCCTAAACACGCTTAGGAACGCACATCTTCCGTCGAAAACCACCACCCAGAGCGCCTCCCAAGTACGTTTCTCAGCACAGCCACGATTCTCCCTTGTACGCGCCCGATCGCTCATGTACCTTTCACGCGTTTCCGAAATTACTCCTAAGTCCCACAAAGGAATCATCGATGAAGAAGCGCAGCACCTCGAACGAACTCCAGGACCTCATCAAGCAGCTCACGACGATCCGCAAGGAACACGTTCGTGCGCTCGAAGAAATTGAAAACACCTTCCGGATGTTCGGTCTGGAGCGACTGCTGAAGGACGGCGCTGGCAAGAAGCGCGGCGCCAAGAAGACGGCCACCGCTGCGAAGGCTCCCAAGGCCGCTGCGAAGGCCACCAAGGCTGCGAAGGCCACCAAGGCTGCGAAGGCTCCCAAGGCTGCGAAGGCTCCCAAGGCCGCTGCGAAGGCTCCCAAGGCCGCTGCTGCGAAGGCTCCCAAGGCCGCTGCGAAGGCTCCCAAGGCCGCTGCGAAGGCTCCCAAGGCCGCTGCAAAGGCTCCCAAGGCCGCTGCAAAGGCTCCCAAGGCCGTGAAGGCCCCCAAGGCCGCCAGCAAGAAGCGTGGCTCGTTCGAGATCACGGGTGACGAGCTGATCCTGCGCTTCGTCAAGGACAAGGGCGGCGCGACCACCGAGCAGATCCGCAAGCACTGGGAAGCGTCCAACCGTGGTGGCAAGTCGGACAACAACCTGACCAACCTCGTCAAGAGCGGCAAGCTCCTGCGCAGCAAGGATCCGAACGGTCCGGGCTCGCTGTACACGGCCTCAGCTGAAGCTGCGGCTCCGGCTCCCTCGACCACTCCGTCGAGCTAACTTCCCCGTCGCTACGCAGCGACTCTGTGCGTGAACATTCACTTCACGCACGTCCCGTTCCTACTTCCTACGTTCCTCGCACACTTCCTACGCTGCGGCTCGGATTCCTCAAAATGAGGCGTCTGCGATGCCTCTTTTGTGCGCGCATCACGAGGTTCCGCAGTCCGCGTGAGCGGAGCAGCGGACACAGCGACTTAGCTGTTGGCAGGAAGCGGACGCGTCGACGGAGTCGTCACGACTTTGGCCGAGCGACCCATTCCGTATCGCGACTGAACCATCGCATCCGGCATCGGCGCTCCAGCGCCTCGCAGCGGAGGGAAGGTCTGCGCAGCGGTCCGAACCGAGACAGACGACGAAACCGGAAGCGTCGCCACAAACGTCGGTGCGGACGCAGGCTCCAGCGACTCCAGTCCTCGCAGCGGCGGCAGCGCACCTTCACGAACCGGCTTGGGAACCGTCACAGAAGCCAGCACTTCTCCCGTTTCCCAGGTTCGCAGCGGAGGAAACGGACTGCTGCGATGGCTCGGTGCCAGGTAGAAGGCAAATGGACTCGGCCCCAGGCTGCGCAGCGGCGGCAGCCGTGTGTCACGACTTCGCTGCGCCTGTGCCGGATCAGGCATCGGCCAAA
Source organism: uncultured Myxococcales bacterium (assembly GCA_937868485.1). GTDB lineage: Bacteria > Myxococcota_A > Polyangia > Palsa-1104 > JAEUJZ01 > JAEUKA01. The sequence continues at coordinate 16,944 of CALMML010000322.1, forward strand.
ACACAACCTTTTCAATCCCTTGCAGGTCAATCGCGGAATAAACACCTGGCAGCAGATCGAGGACTCCTCGATAGTGCTCACCGGGAGCCAGCTTGCCCGTGCGAACGTGCCATTCACCATGTCGGTCTAGCGCGCCCCAGGGTCCACGATCCACTACATATGCAGCAGTACAGCGGCCAGTACGTTGATTGCAAATTCCGAGTCGTGTACCACATGGCAAGGTGCGATGCGCGACGCCATGCGCTCGCATTTTCTGCCATGTCTTTGAACCATAGCGAGCGGACAATGTGCGACGACACGCAAAGGTACCGACGTTATCGTACAAGTCTCCTTCGTAGCCATAGCGCGAGGCATTCCCAGCATCCATCCCTGCCAGCATTGTGATCGCAAGCAGCAGCATCAGTGGCGTCCTCCCCTGCGCAGCATCGCAACTGCATGACCCGAGTCCGTCGCCAAGATGCCGACATGCCGACCCGAGACAGCACTCACGTAAGTGCGCCAATTACAACACATTTGCAACGCCTAGATTACGAAACACCGCGTAGAAGGATATCAGAGTGCGTTCAAAACCAGATCTGAATATTTTCAACCTACACGCAAATTCGTGCGATAATGTAGATTCCGACATCACGCACTACGACATTTGAATACGATGTAGTTTCTCTGTCCGTCTTTGAGTCCAGTCGACGGAGATTTAGATTGATAAGAAAATTCTTCAGAAATCGAAGCGGTCGGCGCAAAATTGGTCGTGCCATCATCCACAAGATATGCACATGTAGTTTATATACACAAAAATCACAGATATATATTCACATACGACTATTCATTAAAATAGATCATTAAACAAAACCTGCAAAATCACGGAAAGCTGCGATAACTCGTGCGATCTGGTGGGCTGGCAGATCCAGCGAGCCGCTTCGACCTGCGCAGGAAGCGATCTCGAAGTGAAGGAGACGATCACGAGGGAGAGAGGGAGTTGGACGAAAGGGACGAAAGAGACAGCGGAAGCGCGAGGGATGACGGAACGGAAGGAATGCGCGCAGCGACGGAAGGAAAGACGAAAAGGAAGCTGTCAGTGGGCGCTTAGGAAGCGGGCTGACGACTCCGCAGCCAGTCTGCGTAGCGAGCAATGCCTTGGCGGATGTCGACCGTGGGACTGTAGCCTAGCTCTCGTCGCGAACGGTCGAGCGAAGACCACGTAATCGGAACGTCGCCGGGCTGATCGGGACGCCACTCGATGCGGGCCGAGCGACCGAGCGCCGATTCGAGCAGCGATACCAGCTCGCGCAGCGTCGTGGTCTTTTCGCCGCCGAGGTTGTAGCAGCGCAGTCCCAGGGTGCGATCCGAGGTCTTGTGAAGCGCGGCGATGACTCCGTCGATGATGTCGTCGATGTAGGTATAGTCGCGGGCACTTTCGCCGTTTCCGTGTAGAAACACCGTCTCTCCGCGCAAGATGCGCGCGGCGAAGCTGGCGATCGCCATCCCGGGACGCTGATGCGGTCCATACAAGGAAAAAAAACGCAGGGCAGCGATCGATCCACCGTAGAGATCACAGTGCGTGGCGCAGAGCAGCTCTCCGGCGCGCTTGCTGGCCGCGTAGGGAGACGCAGGCAGAACCGCCGGATCTTCTTCGGAAAACGGCACCGCACAGTGTGCGCCATACACCGAGCTGGAGGACGCAAAGACGATTCGCTCAATGCGATGTTGCTGACAGGCCGACAGGATGTTTTGGGTTCCTTCGACGTTGTAGCGCATGTAGCGAGAAGCCTGGCTCAGCGACGGACGAACGCCCGCGAGCGCAGCCAAATGAATCATCGCCGATGCCTCTTTTGTGATCGCGCCAAGCAGCGCCGCATCCAGGATGTTTCCTTCCACAAAGCGGAAGCGCGGGTGCGACAACAGCGGCGCAAGCTGGGCGTGATGAAGCGCGGCGGGATAGAGCGTCTCGTCGAAGCAGTCGATTCCGATCACCGACATGCCCAGGTCCAGCAGTCGCTTCGCTACGTGATGACCGATAAATCCAGCACAGCCAGTCAGTACAACGTGCATCGCGGAACCTCAGAAGCGTCCGACAACGGCGGTGCCGCTGCCCGTAGGAATCACTGCGACATCGTCGACCACGCGCAGTCTCGGGAGTGCGCCGTGAAGCAGCAGCACAAAGCCGGTGGTCTGGAGCAGTCCACTCGTGAGCAGCCATGGAACGCTCCAGGCAGACATCACCGCGCGACCGTTGCCCTCTTCGGCCTGCGCAGGCGCCGCAATCGCCGAGATGTACGGACCAATAAGAGGCACGAGCAAGGAGTAATTTGCGAGCGCGGTCGGGCCGTCCAGTGTGTCGACGCGAGGCCACAGAAGCAGCGGCGCAATCAGCGCGGGAAGATAGCCTCCGGCCCAAATCAGCGCGCCCAGCCGAACCTGCTTGGGATCGCGACGAACGGGCGGAAGTGGCGGCGGAAGCGGAGCCAGCACCAGGTCGTTTCCCAGACCTCCCGATGGTGGCACGATCTCTTGCGCGGGCGTCACCAGCGGAGGCGGCGGCAAGACGGGTGGCAGCTCGGGCACTGGCTGGGGCGCGGGCTTGGCTGCGGGCTTGGTCGAAGCTGCGGGCTTGGTCGAAGCTGCGGGCTTGGTCGACACCACAGGCTTGGCCGGAACAGACGCAGCCGGACGAACCATCGGCGCAGGATCAGCCAAAGCAGCAGCGGACAAGGCACACACGATCGAAGGCGCCACAAACAGACGAGGAATGCGCATCGTCTGCCAGCGTATCGCGCGCCGCGCCAGTCGTCGAGACAGCGGCGCTTGGTTAGCTTGCATCCAGACACAGCTCCACGGTGTTGATGACCAGATCGTTTGACGAGGGCCCAGCGTACAGACGAATGCCGGTCAGACCTGGAGCGTCTCCGATGCGCACATTGGAGGTGTAGTCCACGCTGCTCCAGCTATAAGGCCACGCGTTGGACAGCGAGTTTGTGGGCGACTTGATGCTGCCGTACAGCGGCGACCACGCGTCGAAGCTACCGCTCGATCCGGTGCTGTAGGAACGACCGTAGATCGAAAGCGTAGCGCTGCGAATGGTGGTCAGACCGACGAGGCTGAAGCGAATGAGAATCCAGTTTCCGCTCGCGATCTCGATGCCGCCGCCGTGGAGGGTGTCGGTGAAGCTGGTCGCGCGGGCGGGAACCGCTTCAAAGTTGCTGGTATCGGGCAGTCCCAGCGCTTCGACCCGGGCCGACGTCGATCCTGAATACTTGAAGCGGAAGGCAGCCCAGCCGGTGCCGCGTAGACACGGTGGGCGCGTCGACAGGTCGGGCGGAACAGACAGATCGGGAGGTGTGGCCAGATCCGGCGGCGTGGCCAGATCCGGCGGGCGGCTCAGGTCGGGCGGCGTCGAAAAGTCAAACGGTGGCAGCGTCAAATCCGGCGGCGTCGAAAAGTCAAACGGTGGCAGCGACAGATCCAGCGGCGCAGCCAAGTCCGGCAAAGCAGCCAAGTCACGCGGTACGGCCAGATCGATCGACATCAGATCGGCGGAATCCGAGAGATCACGCACGACGCAGAGATCCGCTTCATCACCTGCATCGACAGACACCGACAGATCCCGCACGGGTCGCAGATCAGTCAGTCCGGCATCCATGTCGACATCACGATCTCGATCGCGATGACAGGCACTTTCACCGAGCCACAGCGCGCACAGCCCGGACAGCAGCGAAGGCACAAAGAATCGGAACGAACGTCGCCTGCGAGAACCGCTCATGCGCCGCGTTTTACCAAAATGTGCCAGCCGCGCATCTTCTTTACGTAAGGGATCGTCCGCGCCGAGTTGCTTCGCTGGCTGAGCAATTGCGGTTAGGATAGTTACAAATCCCCAAAGCTGTGGAGCCGCGCGTGCTCCAGCAACCTTGTCGCTGACTTGGAGTAGCACCGATGAAGAGAGCGTTGCCGTTTGTCCTGCTTTTGAGCCTCGCTGCGGGCTGTGGCATTCCGAAAGAGCAGTGGGAACAAAAGCTGCGTGAAAACGCGGATCTACAGACCCGGGTTACGGATCTCGAAAAGCAGAAGACCAAGCTGGAACAAGAGATCGCTGATCTGAAGAAGGAAAAAGCGGATCTCCAGCGGACGATCGACAACCTGAAGGACAGCATGGGCAAGCTGGGCAAGGACAAGGCCGACTTGCTCGAGCGCATGGCGAAGCTGAGTGCGACGCTGGAAGACCTGGAGCGCGCCAAAGCCGCCGCCGACAAGCGTAGCAAGGCGTTCCGAGACCTGCTCGCCAAGTTCAAGGCGATGATGGATGCGGGCAAGCTACAGGTCGAAGTGCGCAACGGTCTGATGCTGGTGAAGCTGCCGGACAACATCCTGTTTGATCCAGGCAAGACCGAGCTCAAGAAGGAAGGTCAGGAAGCCATCGGACAGGTGACGCGCATCCTCGGCAGCATCGAGGGTCGCAAGTTCCAGGTCGCGGGTCACACCGACAACGTTCCGACGGGCAAGAACTCGCGCTTCAAGTCAAACTGGGAGCTGTCGTCGCAGCGCGCGCTGACCGTTCTGGAGCTGATGATCAAAGAAGGCATGGACGCCAAGCGGCTGTCGGCGGCAGGTTATGCGGATGTGCTCCCGGTGGCGACCAACGACAGCGACGATGGCAAGCGCCAAAACCGTCGCATCGAGATCGTGCTCCAGCCAAACATCGAAGATCTGCCGGGCATCGACGACAAGCAATAGCGCCCGCTCGCACAGTGAGTACCGCCGTTCACGTTGCCCGCTGAGCCTGTGAACGGTGCGCTACAAATCCAGCCTCTCCGACGACAAAGCCTGCTGGCACCAAACCTGCTAAGATATCCGGTCAACCACTCATCTTCACGCACAGGCCCCCCTGGCTTAGAGGCCAGATGTACCTGTCGAAAGGAATGAAGCCATGACGCGGACTCAGCTCCTCCTGTCGCTTGCAGTGACCTTTGCCGTTCCTGCGCTTGCCGCAGCCCAAGTGGGCCCCGATCCGAATGTGCAGCCTGGAGGCTATTACGCACCTCCGGCGGGCTACGCAGGTCAGCCCTATCAGCCAGCTCCCGTGTATCAGCCGGCTCCCGTTTATCAGCCAGCTCCCGTTTATCAGCCAGCTCCCGTCTATCAGCCAGCTCCCGTCTATCAGCCGGCTCCCGTCTATCAGCCGGCTCCCGTCTATCAGCCAGTGCGTCGCTCGCTTGTGTACGGAAATCACTTCCGTCCGCAGTTTGGCTTGGCTGCACGCTTTGGCGGATATGGCAACTACGGCTCGTTTGGCAGCTACACCACCGGCGGTGTCGGTCTGGACATGCTGTTCCGCGCGCATCCGCGACTGACCTTCGAGCTGGGCTTTCAGTATCAGCGCATCTCGCAGGAAGATCTGTACTGGAACGACTATCAGTACGAGCGCTTTGACGTCCCGATGACGCTCGGACTGCGCGTTCACCTGGGCAATCCGCTGTGGCTGTTCTCTCCGTACCTCGTCGGTGCAGGCGGAGTGACCTATTCCCGACAGTACCTGACCGATGCGCTCGCGTATGAGTCGCACTGGTTTGGTGAAGTCCAAGGCGGCATCGGCTTCGAGTGGAGACTCGGCCCGCACTTCGCCTTCAACTTCGACGTGCGCGGTCAAGGTCGCTTCCGTAACGTCGGCGAGCTTGGAACCACCGAAGGAACGCTCACCGATCAGTACGGAAACACCGTCGCTGCCATGGGTCCGAGCGCCGGCTTCATCATCAACCTCGGCATCGGCGGCTTCTTCTAAGCCATCACGGACACTGCGCGCGCGGCTTCAGACACACATCCGAAGTCTTGCGCACCACCGCCGTCCAAAACAGCGTCTTGCCGCTCTTGCTGGCTCCGTTTTGGAGCATTCCGACAAACGTCGCTTCCTGACCCGCCATCACGACCGGATCGAAGCCCGCAAAGCCTTTGCCCGGAAGCTGCACGTTAAAGCGCGTTCCCAGTCCCCCATCGAACGAGGGATTTACGCCGCCACAGCCCGTGCTGCTCTTTGGGTCCATGTCGACTTGGTTGATGACGACGGTGTTGTACTGAATCCAGTTGCCCTTGCGGTTGTCGTCTTCCGTCACATCACAGACGATACCCGACACGCGCACCGGCGCGGCAATGTACTTGGTCAGCCACTGGTTGTTGGCCGACGTTGGACCTCCGGTTGGCCGCCGCGTCGCATCCAGCTCAATCGGCGTCGGAACCCAGTCTGGTCGATACACATCCGTCGGAATCAGCGTCGGATTCGCGAGCTGCGTCATCCCGTTGAACTTGGCAATCGCCCCCGACAGTCGCTCCAGCACCGTCCCGATCTGAAGCTGCGCCGACGGCTGAGAAAACGTAAAGATGTACATGCTGCCGTAGTCCGGCGACGACGTATCAGTCACCGCCAAGCCACTTTGGAACAGCGACGAGACGATCAGCTTTCCTTGCGCCGTCGCCGTCCCGTCGATTGTTACCTGACGAGCCAGATACGGACTACAGAACGACGCATTCCCCGCCGTCACATCGAGCGGCTTCATCAGTCGCGCGATCGTCGGGTTCGGAAAGTAAATCGGTGGCGTCGAGCTAAGCGACTGACTCGACAGCTCTTCGAGGTTGATGGCAATGCGACCGAAGACCGCCGGAAGCGACAACGAGACTTGCTCGCCGGTGACTTTGCCGCCACGCATCCCGATGGTCTTGAGCAGCGCCGGATCGCCCGTCGTTGATGAAGACTGACACGGATCGAGCAGCGACAGACGGCTCCCACCTGCGACGATATACGCCGACAGGTTGGCATCCACCGCCATCAAGCGGCCTTGTTCGTCCAGCGCCTCGACATCAAACTTCAGCGACGATGGAGTCACCGGATTCGACGGCGAGCCCAGCTCACTTTCCATCGGGCTCTGGAGCAGCATTCGCAGGCTGGTCAGACGATGTTCACCGGATACCTGATATTCGCAGCCCATTCCCAGCGTCGAAACACCGACGGACAAAGCCACAAGTCCAAGGCCAGCAAGGCAGGATGTTGTTCGTTTCATCGCCAGCTCCCGTTAGCGGACCAAGGGTTGGATGCGCCCGTCGTGGGCAAAGACTTCAGGCAGAAGGCAGGTGACGCCGGTGTAGTCGTAGTCTCCCGTCTGATTTTTGCCCTTGATGTTACTCCACTTGCTCGGGTCTTTGCAGCGGTAGCGCTCGTCGACACCGAGAGAGCGAACGAAGTCCGCCAGCGAGTCGCGCAAGCTGATGCCGGTGTTGAAGCGCGTGGTGTTTCGCTTGAGCACCACAAAGCCAGAGCCACCGACGGAGATATAGTCGTTCACAGCGGTCTTGTAGCTGGCAAAGCAGTCGAGCGGCTTGCACTTGTCGGTGTTGACGCTGCCGTCGATGTTGCGACAGTCGTCTCCGAAGACCACTTTGTCAGCAAACGGACCGACCCACTTGGCCTTCTGGGCTTGCGTCGCGCTCAGTCGCTCCGTGCAGGACAGCGACGTCGGACACTGCGCCCGGTAGGTCTGGCAGTCCGCCGTCTTTTGACAATCGCACAGATCCGGGTTCGCTCGGCACGCGCAGCGCTGGTTCTGACAGTTGAGCGTGAAGTAGATGCCAGAGACCTGCACCTGCGTCTTGCAGCCACGCTCACTCGAGCGGTCAGCGACGAAGTCGAGCATCTGAAGCACTTCGTCTCCCGACAGAAACTGCGTGGTGATCGTGTTGTCGAACGGAAACACGTTGTAGAGCTGTTCCAGCGTGAGCGGTCCCGACTCAAAGTCCGCGCGAATGCCCAGCGAGTTGGTCAGCGCAAAGTCCGCTTCCACGCGTCGTCGCAGCCGCATCGACGTCGCCACCAAGTTGCCAAGCTGCGAGTCTCCACCACCGGCATCGTTGCGCAGCACCTTCGGACAGCTCGACGATCCCGCAGGACACGGAACCACTGCGTAGACCTGCCCCAGGTTGAGCAGCTGCTTCATCTTGATCTCATACGGCTCGAGCAGCCTCGACATGTCCGCATCGGGCGGCGTGCAGACCACACGCGGCCTCGGCGCTGGCATCGTTCCTTTGTACGGACACGACACCTTCGGGTTCGACGGATGCGCCGGGTCGCAGCGAATCGAGGGATCGCACGGATCAGTCGGATCGCCCTGCTGCCAGGGACGCTCTCCGATGGGGATGACGCGGAAGGTGTAGCTCTTGACGTAGGTGCGACGGTTGAGCGGATCGGCAGCGCTCGGATCACCGACGTGAACCACCATATCGAGCGAGCCCACAAACTTTGCAAACGCACCGCTGTTGACGATGATCGTGTGACCTTGGTAGGTGCCGCTCTTGTCGTAGTGCGAGACGTCGACGGGCGGATTGTAGACGGTGTGCAAGTGTCCACCGAGCACCACGTCGATTCCGTTTAGATCCACCGCCGCGCTGTTGGGATCGCTGCCCGCGCCTTCACTGTTTTCGTCGGATACTTCGCGAGCTACTGCGGTGTCATCGTCGGGGCCCATGTGACTGACGACGACCATCAGATCGACCTGCGGACGCAGCACGCGCACCAGATCCGACACCGCTTGCTTGGCGTCACGCGCGCGAATGCCCAGCGAGTTGTCTCCTTCCACCGAGCTATTGAGCGACGAGACGTTGCCAAGACCAATCACACCGACGCGAATGCCGCGCACGTTGTAGACCGCCACCGGCTGGATGAACCGTCCGAGCTTGGGTGAGCGCTGGTCGTCGGGATCGAAGTACTCGTAGTTGGCGGCCAGGATCGGGAAGTTCGGCCCGTGATTCATCAGCTGAATCCCGAGCAGGTTCGCGCCTTTGTCGAACTCGTGGTTGCCGAGCGCCATGCCCTGCACACCGAGGAGTCCCATCGTGCGAATCTCGACTTCTCCGTTGAACAGGTTAAAGACCGGCGCGCCTTGAAACATGTCGCCGGAATCGAGGTGAAGGGTTCGCGGAGCACGCCCTCGCTCACGCTTGATCACCGTCGCCATTCGCGCAATGCCACCGACGGATGCGGTCGGAAACGCCGCACAGTCAGCATCGGTCGAACAGCTTCGCGACAAGTCCGAGCTACACGTCCTGTCGTCCGTACACACACCCGACAGCACATTGAGCCCCAGGTTGCGATCGGGCAGGTTCGGCGCGTACTGGTACGGCAGAAGCCGCGAGTGTACGTCCGAGGTGTGAATGAGCACCATGTGGACATCTTGGCCACGGAGATCCTCGGGCTCACGGCTGTAGGTACAAGCGGACAGACCGGCAAGCAGCGACAGGGCCAACAGCCAAGGCGCACGCCAGCAGAGCGTTTTGGACGACATCAGGCTCCTCGTAGGAAGTAAGCGATACTGTAGCAAAAAATCGTTCCTCGTCGAAAAACATGCCCGCCGGAGCGGTCTCCACCGTTGTTACATAAGTGACTTCATAAGTGGAACTCGAACCCTTACGTGCGCGATAGATTTTGCGCTTGACCGCTGCCAGGTGGCATCTGATACTACGCGAAAAACCTCACGCATACGTAAGGGTTCAAGTTGCAAACCAAGCACCAGACAGCCGAGGTCCCGGAACACACGGAGACCAAAGGGGACAGCGAAAGCGGGCAGCCACGGCCCGATAAGCTGCTGCGCATTGGTCAGCTTGCCGAGCTGTGCAACAAAACCACGCGAGCGCTTCATCTGTATGAAGAGCTGGGGCTGCTCAAGCCGGTGATTCGCTCACGCGGCGGCTTTCGGCTGTATTCGCAGACGGCGATCGAGCGTGTGCAGTGGATTACGCGACTGCAAGATGCGGATGTCTCTCTCGGGGAAATCTCGCAGCTGCTACGTGATCTCGAAGAACAGCGCGTCGGTAGCGAGGCCATGACCAAGCTGCGCTCGCTGCTTGAACAAAAGCTGAAAGAAACGCGCGAGCAGATCGACAAGCTGCGAATGCTCGAACAGGACTTACAGGCCGGGCTCAGCTATCTCGACGGTTGCAAGGTGTGCAGCACCGAAACCCCCGCCTCGGAATGTGGTGGCTGTCGAATTCACGGCCACGACGGACCCCAGCCGCTGATGGTGGCCGGGGTGCTGGTTAGCTAAAGGACGAAACATGGCGCTCAAGCTCCCGATTTTTATGGACTATCACTCGACGACCCCGGTGGATCCGCGCGTCCTCGAGACGATGCTGCCCTACTTCACGACGCACTTTGGCAACGCGGCGAGCCGCAACCACGCGTTTGGCTGGACTGCCGAAAAAGCCGTCGATGATGCACGCGAGCAGGTCGGTCAGCTCATCGGAGCCTCGGGCAAAGAGATCGTGTTTACCTCGGGCGCAACCGAGTCAAACAACCTGGCCATCAAGGGCGCGGCGCACTTTTACAAAGATCGCGGCAACCACATCATCACGACGCAGATTGAGCACAAAGCGGTGCTCGATACCTGCAAGCGGCTGGAGCTGGAAGGCTTCGAGGTGACGTATCTGCCGGTGGAATCCGACGGAAGGCTGCGTCCCGAGCTGCTCGCGCAAGCGATGACCGACCGCACGATCCTGGTGTCGGTGATGCTGGCAAACAACGAGATCGGAACGATTCAGCCGCTCAAAGAAATCGGCCAGATCGTGAAGGCTCGCGGCGCGCTGCTTCACACCGACGCAGTGCAAGGCGTGGGCAAGATTCCGTTCGACGTAAACGATGTGCAAGCGGATCTGGTGTCGCTGACGGCGCACAAGATGTACGGTCCGAAAGGCGTCGGGGCGCTGTATGTCCGTCGCAAGCCGCGGATTCGTCTGGAAGCCCAGATGGATGGTGGCGGTCACGAGCGAGGTCTGCGCTCGGGCACGCTCAATGTTCCAGGCATCGTCGGCTTTGGCAAAGCATGCGAGATCGCCAAGCACGAAATGGTCGAGGAGTCGGCGCGGATTGCCCGGATGCGCGATCGTCTGGAAACCGCGCTGATGCAGTCGATGCCACACGTCTTCCGCAATGGCTCGGTGCAGCATCGTCTGCCCGGCAACGCGAACCTAAGCTTTGCGTACGTCGAGGGTGAAGGCCTTCTGATGGCGCTCAAAGACGTCGCGGTGTCGTCGGGTTCGGCTTGTACGTCAGCGTCGCTGGAGCCGTCGTATGTGCTGCGTGCGCTCGGGATTGGCGAAGAGCTGGCGCATACCTCGATTCGCTTTGGTCTGGGCCGCTTCACCACCGAGGAAGAAGTGGACTTCGTTATCAAGCTCACCGTCGACAAAGTGAGCCGTCTTCGTGAAATGTCGCCGCTGTGGGAAATGGTCCAAGAAGGCGTCGACCTCAAGAGCATCGAGTGGACCGCTGCCCACTAGCGTCTGCACACACAAAGAGAACACACCATGGCTTACAGCAACAAAGTCATCGACCACTACGAAAACCCGCGCAACGTCGGTAGCTTCGACAAAAACGATCCCGATGTCGGGACTGGTCTCGTCGGAGCCCCGGCTTGCGGCGACGTGATGAAGCTTCAGCTCAAGATCGGCGACGACGGCGTGATTCAAGACGCGCGGTTTAAGACGTTCGGCTGCGGCTCGGCCATCGCCAGCTCGTCGCTGGTGACGGAGTGGGTGAAGGGCATGTCGATCGAGGACGCGGAAAAGATCCAAAACTCGTCGATTGCCGACGAGCTGAACCTGCCGCCGGTCAAGATCCACTGCTCGGTGCTGGCTGAAGACGCGATCAAAGCCGCGATTGCCGATTACCGTCGCAAAAAAGGCCCAGGCAGCGAGACGGAGAAAGCGAGCTAACGATGGGCATCCAAGCAACCAGCAAAGCCATCGCCGAGGTCAAGCGCCTGCAAGAAAAGCGCATGTCGGAAGGCAAAGCTGCGCAAGGGCTTCGCATCGGCATCCGCGGCGGCGGCTGCACCGGCTTTTCCTACCTGTTCGAGTGGGCCGACGAGCCGCCTCGTAGCACCGACCGCGTGTTCGAGTTCCACGACGGTGTTCGCATCTTTGTCGACCCGAAGAGCCTGGTCTATTTAAACGGCACGGAGCTGGACTTCGTGACGAGCATGATGGGCTACGGCTTCAAGTTCCAGAACCCCAACACCAAGGGAAGCTGTGGCTGCGGTGAGAGCGTCCAGTTCTAAGACGTACTTTTCGCTGCTCGATCTGCCCGCGCGATTTTCGGTCGATTTGGCGGATTTGGAGCAGCGTTACCGCGAAAAGTCGCGAAACTGGCATCCTGACCGCTTCAGTCGGGCTCCAGCGAGCGAGCGCGCAGCCGTGCTTCAGCGTGCGACCGAGCTAAACGAAGCGTATCGGACGCTGCGCAGCGACAGCAAGCGCGCGGCGTATCTGCTGAAGCTTCACGGGATCGATGTCAGCGACGAACGCCAAAAGCCCGCGCTCGATCCGGCGTTTCTCGGTGAGATCTTGGAGCTACGCGAAGAGCTGGCGGATGCGCGCGTCGAGCGTGACGATGCCAAGCTGTCGTCCATCAAGCGCAGGATCGAATCCGAGCAGCAGCAGCTCTCTGAGCGACTGCACGCAGGCTTTGTCCGTCTGGAACAAGAAGATCCCGCCGCGCTGTCCGAGCTGACCGAGACGGTCTTTGTGCAGCGCTATTACCAGCGCTTCGCCGACGACATTGCGGAATACGAAGAAGCGCAAGCTGGCCACAGGGCCGTGCTATAAGCCCGCGCAGCGTTGCGGACTTGGTTCGCCTCCCGTCGTCAACCTTAGCCAAAAGACCAAGAGTACATCGATGAGCCTGTTTCAAATTGCCGAGCCTGGCGAGTCCACGGCCAAGGAAGCGTGTAAAGGTCGCGTCGTCGGAATCGACCTTGGCACCACGAACTCGCTGGTTGCGGTGGTGCGCGACGGAGATCCGCAGTGCCTGCTTGATGAGCACGGACAAGCACTTCTTCCGTCGGTGGTTCGCTATCGAGCCGGGGTTGCGCCGGTCGTTGGTCAAGCGGCCAAGAGCAGCGCAGCGGAAGCACCTCACGACACGATTGCGTCGGTGAAGCGCTTCATGGGCCGAGGCCCCGCAGACATCGCCAAAGACGGCACGGCGCAGCGCTTCGGTCAGTATCGATTTGCGGACGCCGCGCAGCATCAAGATGGCGTGGTGCGACTGCTCGTCTCTGCGCCCGGTGGACTGCGAGCGGTGACGCCGCTGGAAGTCAGCGCCGAGATCCTGCGTGTGCTGCGAAATCGGGCGGAAGAACAGCTCGGTGGTGAGCTAGAAGGCGCGGTCATCACGGTTCCGGCGTATTTCGACGATGCGCAGCGTCAAGCCACCAAAGATGCGGGCCGACTGGCTGGCCTTCAGGTGATGCGACTGCTCAATGAGCCGACGGCGGCAGCGCTGGCGTATGGGCTCGACAAGAAGCGTGAAGGCAAGTTCGCGGTCTACGATCTGGGCGGCGGCACGTTCGATGTCTCGATTCTGGATCTGTGCGACGGAATCTTTACGGTCATGGCGACGAGCGGAGACACGGCGCTCGGCGGTGATGACATGGATGCGGCGCTGGCGGAGCTGCTGCTGTCGAAGCATCCTGCTCGCGAGAGCCTACGTGCTCCGACGAGCCAAGATCCGATCTTCGCGCGACAGCTTCTGGATACAGCACGGGCCATCAAGCATGAGCTGACGACGCATGAGCAAGCGACGGTGACGTGGGAAGCTGCGTCGCTGACGGTGACTCGGAGTGAGTTTGACCAAGCGATTGCGCCGATCCTGAATCGGACTGCAGGTCCGTGCCGACGGGCGATGAAAGATGCCGAGCTGACTGGGAAGGATCTTTCGGGTGTGATTCTCGTCGGTGGAGCGACGCGTGTTCCTGCGGTGCGACGCTTCGTTGGTGAGCTGTTTGGTCAGTCGCCGCTGTGTGATCTCGATCCCGAACAAGTGGTCGCGCTCGGTGCGGCGGTGCAAGCCGATATTCTGTCGAGTGAGCGTCAAGACGCGCTGCTGATTGATGTGACACCGCTGTCGCTCGGACTGGAGCTGATGGGCGGAATCGTCGAAAAGATCATCCCGCGAAACAGTCGCGTTCCGACGGGAGCCAAGCAGGTTTTTACGACCTACGCCGACGGACAGACTGGCTTCGATCTGCACGTTGTCCAAGGCGAACGGGAAACCGCTGGGGAGTGTCGCAGCCTGGCGCGCTTCAAGCTGACCGGCGTTCCAAAGATGGCGGCGGGCATGGCTCGCCTGGAAGTGATGTTTCTGATCGACGAAAACGGCCTGCTCGCAGTGGACGCGCGCGAGCTGACGTCGGGACGGGCTGCGCACATCGCGGTCAAGCCGTCGTATGGACTGAGCGAAGAGCAGATCGAACAAATGCTCGTCGATAGCTTTGAGCACGCCGAGGGAGACCTGCGCAAGCGCGCACTGCTGGAGCAGCGCGTCGAGGCGGAGCGAATCCTGCAAGCGCTTGAGATTGCCCTTGCGCAAGACGGTTCGCTGCTCAGCGAAGAAGAAATGCAGCCAATTGTCGAGGCGCGCACTGCCCTGCAAGCGGCCCGTACTGGCGTCGATCATCGACTGATTGCCGACTGCATCACCGCGCTGGATGTCGTCAGCAAAGAGTTCGCGCAGCGTCGGATGAACGCCGGACTGAGCCGAGCCGTCACTGGAAAGTCGGTTGGAACCGTCGAAAAAGCCGTTCACTTCGACGAAAACGATCTGCCCAAAAGCATCCCTCTCGCCGAGTGAGAACATGCCCACCGTTACCTTTTTGAACGATCCCGGCCCCGACGGCAAACCGAAGAGCATTGAGGTTGCAGCGGGCACCAGCATTCTCGAAGCGGCCAAGCGCGCGCATGCTCAAGTGGGCTACGCGTGCGGCGGCGTCTGTGCGTGCTCGACGTGTCACGTCTACGTTCGCTCGGGCCAAGCGACGCTCAGCCCGCAGAAAGACAAAGAAGAAGACATCCTCGACAAAGCGTTCGATGTCCGCGCAAACTCCCGTCTGAGCTGCCAAGCACGTCTCGCGAGTGGCTCCGTCGAAGTCGAGATCTCTCGCGAAAGCCGTCGCGCCTACGCCGACGAACATCCCGAGTCACGCACATCGGGCTAAGCAAGTCTCGACGGCGGCATCAGGGTCTACACCGCCAGTTGCTGTCGCTGGAGCAGAGACTGCATCGCCTGTGCAGCCGCAAGCTGTTCCAACACCAACTCGATGGTGCTGCGCTCGCTCAGCTTGTCGGTCCGATGATCGTCGAGCATCAGTCGGGCAAGCTGCGGCCAACCGATCCGCGCTTGCTCGGCCAGCTCGCGAAGCTCTCGTCGCAGACG
The DNA here is from genome assembly GCA_937868485.1 of uncultured Myxococcales bacterium. Lineage (GTDB taxonomy): Bacteria > Myxococcota_A > Polyangia > Palsa-1104 > JAEUJZ01 > JAEUKA01. The sequence goes on from CALMML010000322.1 coordinate 32,182, forward strand.
ATACAGCTCTGGCTCGGGCGAGGTCGGTGCCGAAAACAGCACCTGCGCCAGCAGCCGCTCTTTTTCCTCAATCGCCCGTCGCAGCCGTCCGCGCTCAAACTCGGGCAGCTCGCTCTCTAGCTGAAGCCGCTCGCTCAGCGCGAGGATCTGCTGACGAAGCTCGCTCTTGTGCTGCTGAAGCCGCGACTGCTGAAGCTGAACCTGATCGTTGAGCAGCTTGATTCGCTTGTGCCGCTTGTCTTGCGCCACCGCGTTTCCGACGAGCAGCTCTCGCAGCGTCTGCGGTCTGTCCGGCCAGCCATCGCCCCACAGCTTCTGACCAAGCGGCTCTAGCAGCGACGAAAGCCGCGCGAGCAAGTGGACGATCTCGCTGTCAATCGCCTCGATTTCCGCCTGTCGCGCCGCTGTGTTCGCATCCCCGCGAGGCAAGATCACCGTCGCAGCACGCGGCTCTGGCGGTAGGCTCGACGACGGCAAAATCACCGTCTCTTTTTCGCGCAGCGCCGGGTCCGCACTGCTCGCCTTCGGCTGTTCCGAGCGCATCAGCTGCACCGAGCGCGTCGGCAATAGGGCCCGAATCCGCGCCAGGATTTCCACCGTTTCCGACGCAGAGGGACGCTTGAGCGGGTTCTTTTCCAGCAGCTGCGCCGCCAGCTCGTCCAGCTCTCGCGGGATCATCGAATCCCGACGACGCTCCGACAGCTTGGGCGGCACCACGTTCATGTGTCCGTGCAGGATCTCTTTGAGATCGCCCTTCCACGGCGGCTCACCGACGATGGTGTCGTGCAGCATGATCCCCAGCGCGTACAAATCCACCGACGGAGA
>CALMML010000323.1 GCA_937868485.1 uncultured Myxococcales bacterium
GAGCTGGATCATCAAGATCGGCTGCTTGATGACTTGCTCAAGCGACTGCCACTTTACGACGAAGATCAGCAGCTTATCCGTCGCTGGCAAAAGCCAGGAAGCTTGACGCTAAGCAGTCAACCCGACGGAGCCACGGTTGCATTTCAGCGCTATCAGCTCGACGCACAGGGCCACTGGTCCGTCGTCGAAAATAAAGTGATTGGGAAGACGCCCGTTTCGGAGCAGACGCTGCCGCCGGGAAGCTACCTCATCACCGTGTCGCAGCCCGGACACCGCGACGTTCGTCTGCCGATGCTGATCGGTCACGACGAGGAGTTAAAGCAGCATGTCATCCTCCCCTGAAACCGAGTGGAAGCCCCCCAAGCTGTTCGACGGCTACCGCGTCTTGTGGACGATCAGCCGAACCGAGCGCAGCTCGCTGTGCATGGGCCAAGACTCCGTGCTCGACAGACCCGTCACGATCCGGTTTCTGGATCTGACGGATCGCGACACCTTGCTGCGTGAGCGCTTCGTCGCCGAGGCTCGATCGATAGCACGCGTCCAGCATCCCAACGTGGTGATGGTGCATCGCGTCGGAACCATCGACGGACGACCGTACATCATCTGCGAATACGTGCGAGGACAGAGCGTCGAGCAGCTTCCCAAGCCACTGCCGTGGCGACAGGTTCTGCCGCTGGCGATGGCGGCGGCGCGGGGACTTGCGGCAGCACACCGTCGCGGCGTTCTGCATCGCAGCCTACGTCCGAGCAATCTGCTGGTGGCGTCCGACGGAACGATCAAGATCACCGACTTTGGACTTCGTGAGTTTTGTGGAGAAGAGATCTCGCGCACACGGTCGGTGGCCGACGGACCGGGACAAGCGGCGGACTCGCAGCCAGAGCTGCTTTTGCCACAGCGTGCCGAGGAGCTTCGTCAGAAAGCCAGCCTGTTTGTCGCGCCGGAGGTCAAAGCCAAAGAGCCGCCGACGCAGCGTGCGGATCTGTTCGCGCTCGGGGCCATCTTGTATGAGCTGTGCATCGGAAAGCCGCCGCCCGCGTCGGTGATTGATCAGCCGCCGAGCGATGACTTGCAAGCGAGTGGCTGGCCCGTCGACATCGACTCGCGCTTTGCCAAGGTCATCTTGCGCTGTCTGCGTGCGCATCCACCGGATCGCTACGGCTCGTCGGAAGAGCTGGAATCCGCGCTCGATCTGCTTCAGCCTCGCAGCGGTGCCGACAAGATTCCTGAAGGAAATCCGTATCGAGGACTGCTTCCGTTCGAGGCCGAGCATCGCTCGCTGTTCTTCGGTCGTCGCAGTGAAATCGGAACGCTGGTGGAGCGGCTGCGTACGGATGCGTGTGTGCTCGTCGCTGCAGAGTCAGGTGTTGGCAAGTCGTCGCTGTGTCGCGCAGGTGTGATTCCGCTGGTGGCCGAAGGAGTGCTCGGTTCGGGTCGAAGCTGGCGCGTCGTGACGATGGTTCCAGGACGGCATCCGCTGCGGGCGCTCACCCAAGCACTGTCGTCGCTGAGCAAGCACGGAGAAGAAGAGCTGCTGACCGAGCTGCGCAGCGAACCCGAGCGACTGGGACGGCTTTTGCATCAGAGCCTGGGCAGCGATCGCGGCGTGATGCTGTTTGTCGATCAGCTGGAAGAGCTGTCTACGATTGCCGATCCAGCCGAGGCGCAGATCGTCGGAGAAGCGCTGGGAAGTCTGCTCGCGCGGATTCCAGGGGTTCGGCTGCTCATCACCGTGCGCAGCGATTACTTGGGTCGGGTCGCGAGCCTGCCAAGCATCGGGGAAGCGGTAACGCGCTCGCTGTATATTTTGCGACCGCTTGGCGCGGATCGAATTCGCGAAGCGGTCGTCGGTCCGGCGCACGCAAAAGGAGTGCTGTTTGAGAGCACGGATCTCATCAGCGGACTGGTGGATTCAACGGCTCACACCGACGGTGCGCTGCCTCTTTTGCAGTTTACGCTGGCAGAGCTGTGGGAAGCGCGCGAAGGAAACAGAATCACCAAGTCCGCGCTGGAAACGATAGGTGGTGTGACGGGTGCGCTGTCTCGACACGCGGATCATGTGATTGGCACGCTGCCGCCTCCGCAGCGAAACAGTGCGCGTCGCGTGTTGATGTCTCTGGTGACGCTGGAAGGAACGCGCGCACGTCGCAGCGAAGAGGAGCTGGTCAACGACGATCCGAATGCGAAAGCGGCGCTCGAAGCGCTGGTTCAAGGACGGCTGTTGGTTGCGCGCGATACGGCGGATGGAACTGCGTATGAAGTCGCGCACGAAGCGCTCATCAAAGGCTGGTCGACGCTGGGAAAGTGGCTGGAAGAGTTTGCAGAGAGCCGAGCCGCCAAGCAGAGACTCGAGTCCGCAGCAGCAGAGTGGCGCAGACTTTCGCGCAGCAGTGAAGGTCTGTGGTCGACGCAGCAGCTTGCGGAATCTGCGGTGATTGATGCAGCAGACATTGGAAGCAAAGAAGCAGAGTTTCTGGAAGCATCGCGAAAACATCAGCGCAAACGGCAGATCGTACGGAACCTGCTGATTGGATCGATTCCTCTGCTGGCAGGACTCACGTACGGAGCGGCAGAGTACGCAGCACACCGAAACCTCTCGAAACGAATTGCATCCTATCTGGCGGAAGGAACGAGCGAGCTACAGAGCGCGCGTCGTCGAAATCGAGAAGTGGAAGCGCTTCGCAAGAGTGCGTTTACAGCGTTTGACAGCATGAACATCGCAGACGGTGAAGCGATGTGGAGTCGAGCGATCAGCGCAACGGTGGAAGCAGAGCGATCCTATTCCCGTGCAAGCCAGACGTTTGAAGCGGCACTGACGGCAGATGGATCAAATCTGTCCGCCAAAGATCTGCTTGCTGATGTGCTGTATGAACGCGCGCTGATCGCAGAGCGAGACCGCAGACCACAGCAGCTGGATGATCTGCTTCAGCGCATGACACTGTATGATGTGGGACAGAGTCGTCTCCGTCGCTGGAATGCGCCCGCTGTGCTGTCTGTTCAGACCAAGCCAACGGGTGCGCGCATCACGATTGGAAAGTACGAACACGATCAAAAAGGAAGACGGCTCCTCACCGGAATTCGTGATCTGGGAATGAGCGCACTGTCCGATGTATCGCTGAGTCCGGGATCGTATCTGCTGACCGTGGTAGCGCCAGGTCACAGCGAAGTGCGATATCCGATCTTGCTGGGTCGGGAAGAAAAGCTCTCTTTGCAGATCAGTCTTCCGACGCAAAGTCAGGTTCCCAGCGGCTATGTCTATGTTCCGCCCGGACGATTCCTGTTCGGTTCCGGTGCGGAAGAAGCGATGCGAAAAGGAATGCTCAATACGGTTCCGATTCACGAGCTGAAGACAGACGGATTCCTGATCGCCAAGACAGAGACTACGTTTGCGGACTGGCTGGCATTCCTACTGGCGCTCTCAGCGGACAAGCGCAAGCAGTACATGGCTGAACCCACCAACGGAACGCTCCCCGGTGCCGTCGGTCTGGCGCAGCTCCCAAGCGGTGAGTGGGAGCTTACGCTGCAACCAACGAACAAGAAGTACATTGCGCGCGGAACCCAGAACATTGTCTATTCCTCTCGCAAGCAGAATCAGGAGCAGCGCTGGTTAAAGATCCCTGTGAGCGGAGTCACGCTGCAAGATGCCAAAGACTACGCAGCATGGATGGACAAGAGCGGCAAGCTGCCAGGTGCGCGACTCTGTCATGAACAGGAGTGGGAGCGCGCAGCCAAAGGTGCCGATGATCGAGAGTGGCCGCACGGCGATGAGCTACTGCCCGGAGATGCCAACTTCGATCTCACATACGGAGCCGATGCAGCGTCGATGGGTCCTGACGAAGTCAGCAGCTATCCACAGTCACGCAGTCCGTTCGGTGTCGACGACATGGCGGGAAACGTACTGGAATGGACGGACTCCTTTTTGAACAAGGGAGAGAGTCTGGTTCGCAGTGGCAGCTACTTCTTTTCCGCACTGGTTCAGCGCAGCACCAACCGAAGTCAGCTCGATGCCACCACACGCAGTCCCGGCGTCTCTTTGCGACTCTGTGCAACGCTCAAGCTGATGCCCTGACAAACGCCCAAGATTGACCAATCGCAGCGGCACTGGGGTCTGCCGGGTGGGATCTACAGACCCCAGCTTCACGTAGGAAAGCAACCCACAAAAGCGCAGAAGGACGGACCGCTTAGACAGCGGCTCAGCGACGAACAAATCCCAAACCATGGAAAACGCTTCGGAGTCCGCATAAGTCAGCAATATGTGTAGCAACTCTGCAGCAGAAACCACGAACAGACGGAACCTGGGCCACACGCTGATTCGATGAAGGCATGACACTTGCTTCTCTTTGGCGATGAGGAACACAGGTCCATGAGAACTTCACAGCTTTGTTATCTGGCGAGTCTGTTTCTGATGGGAGCCTGTGGCAGTCATTCTGATCTCTCGCTCGATCTGACCAAGCTCAACTCGATCGAACCGAATGACTCCCAAGTAAACGGATTCTCGGTCAACGGACTCACCGTCAACGGACTCACCGTCAACAGCTCTGCTGCCAGCATCTCTTCTACCATCCATCGCACAAACGACCTGGCCAACGTTCGCTTCGACAGCGCAGCACTCCACGGACATCAGCCCGCGCAGGTGTGGCTGACCCAGTCCACGCTGGAAGCAAACGATGGACAGACCTCGCTATCGGGTGCGCAGCTGGTTGGGACGACCTTTGCTGGCAAGCTGCTCGACGGAATGAACATTCCGCTGCGCATTGAAGACGTACAAGTCAGCAATGGCGTCACGCTCTACTCTGTTTCGATTTTGACGGATGCTGGACCGATTCCGTTGTGCGCAACATCGAACGGAAGTCCGATTCCGTCCATCGCACTCGCAGGATTTTGGGACAAGTCCGCTACGCATGTGGACGACGCCAGCGCCTTTACCTTCGGCTGCGTAAACGCCGCCATCGGCAAGTGCGTTCTGTGGGGATACCGACCCTGGGAACAGACCACAGAGTGTCGCAACAACTCGTGCAAGACCCGCAACCTCATCGACTGGCATCGAGCCTGCGTGCGCTTGGTTCGCGCCGACTACTGCGGAGACGGAATCGCACACACTCGATCCGGAACGCACATCAACGTCTACGATCAGCTCGGCATTCAGCAGTCGTCCAATCCCGGCTGGGCCATCGAGTCGGAGTGGCGTCAAGACGGCGCAGCGTGCATCAACCACACGCGCTGGCTTCAAGCGGATTCGAACTGGACGGAAAACGATCTCGCGTACGTTCAAAGCGTCTGCCCAGATCGACTCGCTACCGCCAAAGGATCACGCTGCGACGAAAGCAAGTCCACCTACAACACGCAGTTCGGATTCAACAAATCGAGCGATGATCGTCCGCTCATCCGCAACGAGTCTCCGCAGTACGAATAGTCAAACTCTCGACGGATGCTGACTCCGTCTGAGCGCTCCTCGCAAACAATTTGCACTTCCTCGCAGCCGCTGCTTGTATCGTGTCATCGTGTCTGCTGTTCGCTTCCTTCAGATCGAGCCGACCACTCGCTGCAACTTCACCTGCGGCTTTTGCTGTGGTCGATACATGGATCAGGCCGACCTTCCTTTTGAGCGCTTCGAGAGCCTGCTCGCTGCGCATCCCAGCGTCGAGCACGTCGAACTACAAGGAGAAGGAGAGTCGCTGCTTCATCCACGCTTTTTCGACATGGTCAAAGCGCTGCGCGAACGGAACATCAAGGTCTCGATCATCACAAACGGCAGCTTGATCAGTGAAGCGCATGCCGCGCAGCTGGTCGCGCTAGGAATCGAAAAAGTATCGGTATCGATGGAGTCCGCAGAGTCCGAGACGTTTCGACAGATTCGAGGAGGAAAGCTCGAAAAAGTCATCGCCGGACTGTCCGCGCTGGTGTCAGAAAAAAAGAAGCAGCAGAGCCTGCGTCCGATCATTGGTCTGTCGATCACCGTGCTGCGAGACACCCAAGATCATCTGCCCGGAATCATCGCGCTGTACAAGAAGCTGGGTCTCGATGGCGGCGTCACTCTTCAGCCACTGTCGACGATGCCGCTGTATGAAAAGAACTATCCAGACGGACTGCGAAGACAGGTTCTGTCCGATCACGAAGTCGATGATCTGTGGGTTCGCGTGCGCATGCACAAAGAGCTACGGCAGATTCAGAAGCAAAAAGACAAGCTCCGTGTAGACAGTTTTTACGATGAGCTACTGTCTGGATTTCAACCAGGTTCCCGTCGCTGTCCTTGGCTTGAACAGGGTCTGTATGTCAATCATCAAGGCACTGCCACCGCGTGCTGCATGATCAAAGACACCGAGCGATTCCGATTGGGAGTCATCGGTCAAGACTCGCCCCAGCAGATTCAAGCGGAGCGCGCAGCACTCGCCGCAGAGTTAAAAAAGGGAGTCCTTCCCGCGCCATGTACCGGCTGTGAGCTGGGACGCTTTGCGCTGATGAATCGCTGGCAGCTCTTTGCGTTTGCGATGGGAGGCGTGCTGCGTCGCTATTCTCCGCGCGCAGTGTGGCGCAGGCTGCGTCCACAGAAGCCGAAGGTACGACTCCCACTGCTGCCTCCTACCGCATCCTGATCGTCGCATTCACCGTCCGTGCGCACCTTTCATGCGTAGCCGCCCTCGCCTACCGTGAAGTATAGTGAAGCGATAGGAGTTCTCTGATGCAGCGACGTGTGGTGTCTTCTGGCTGCGCACTGTGGGCGCTCTGTGCAGCCACGGCTTTTGCGATTCCTGCAGTGCAGCTTGTCTGTGCGCAAACGGCCAAGGCCGATGCAGGTCCCGTCGAACGAACCGTCGTCACCAAAGACGGCAGCATGTACCGAGGCGAAGTCCTGGAGTACACCATCGGCTCGCACATTGTACTCAAGCTCTCAGGCGGGGAATCCAAGCGCATCACCTGGGACGAGATCGATCAGGTGTCGCCGCCGCGTCCAAAGAATCCGTCCGGCAGCGCACCGTCTGCGAGTCCTCCGCCTGCTGCGAGTCCTCCGCCTGCTGCGAGTCCTCCGCCTGCTGCGAGTCCTCCGCCCGCTGCGAGTCCTCCGCCCGCGAGTCCTCCGCCTGCGAGTCCTCCGCCTGTCTCGAGCGGTCCACTCGTCCCGAGCGGCTTTGAGCGCACCGTCCAGATCCGCGACAACATCACCTACTTCGGCGAGGTCATGGAATACGAGGTCGGCAGCCACCTCATCCTCAAGCTCGGCGACGGCAGCATCAAGCGGATTTCCTGGGCGGAAGCCAAGCGCATCTCTCCGCCCCGTCGCAAAGGGGACCAAACCCACGTCGGATCCCCCGAGCGCACCATCGTGCTTCGCAACGGCAACACCCTGCGAGGCGATCTCGTCGAGTCCGTTCAAGGCGTTCACACCACGATTCGCCTGGGCTCCGGCGAAATCCGTCGTGTCGGCTGGACCGACATTCAGCGCATCACCGCCCCGCTCGCCCCTGGTGTCTCGTCGCCCATCCCACTCACCGGAGAGCTGCTCGTACACCTCGACAGCGGCTCGCGTGTGCTTGGCTCCTACTTCGAGTACGTCCCCGAGCAGCAGCTCATCCTCCGTCACCAAAACGGACGCCTGTTCTACATTCCGGTGAACTCGATCATCAAAGTGACCATCACCGACGAAGGCAAGACCGAATAGCCTCAGCGAGTTCCTCTTCCGCGAAAGTTCCCATCCATGTCGCTGTCCCGACGCAGTCTGTTGCGGTTAGGCTTGGGCCTGGTCACGCCTTCAGTCACTGGTTGTAAAACACGTCCGCCGGAGCCCGCGATGCCACAGCTGTCCCCCGACCTGATGCAGTCCGTCCACGCGCAGCGTCGCGCCTGGCGAGCCAGTCAAGATGCCAAGATGCGCGGTCCGCTGAGTCCGCTCGCACGCATCGACTACCAGCACATTCCGCTCGGTGAGCACACGCTCAGCACAAACAGTCACGATCCGCTGCATCTTCTGCCCGAACAGCTCGCGCCGTTCTCAGGACAGCTTCGAGTGATCGCCCAGCCTGGGCTCGTGCGCTTTGTATCGACGCAGCCAATTCAGCACAACGATCAGCCACAGACGGAAGCGACTCTCCGCAAAGGAGATACGCTGCTTATCGGACAAACACGCCTGCTTCTAACCGGCGCTGTCAGCGATCCAGGCCTGGCGGTCTATTCCGACACAGCACCGTCTAGAGTCACGTATTCCGGCCTGCACTATTATCCCGATAGCGACGACTTTGTGGTGATGGCCAAGCTGGTGCGTACATCTCCACATCCGGTAAAGCTCTTGGCCTCACGAGGAGAACCGCAAGAGCTTACGTCGATCGGCGACCTACACTTTTCGCTGGGAAGTCCGTGTGTGCTAGAGGCGTATTTGGAAACGCCCGACGGTGACACCCTGTTTCTGATCTTCCGCGATCAGACCAGCGGCACGCCCGATGGCAGCTACGGAGCCGGTCGATTTCTGCTCGCCAAGCTCCAAGCGGATGACACGGCTTTGCTCGACTTTCACCAAGCGTGGAATCCGCTGTGCGCCTATTCGCCCTATTTTCACTGCCCGATGCCATCACGGAAAAATCACTTGTCCGTCGCAATCAAGGCAGGAGAAAAAAGCTACGGCGACCATTAAAAACAAAAATGCCCGGTCTGTTCACCGATGGTTTCCCATCGAGCGACCAAACCAGGCATTTTGCGTCACGGGCCTGCGCCCGAAGTGACATTAGTACGACGAGCGGGGAGACCGACCGCCGCCACCACCGCGACGATCGCCACCGAAACCACCACCGCCGCCGGGACGGCCACCGCGACGATCGCCTTCCTCACGCGGGCGCGCTTCGTTCACAGTCAGAGCACGGCCACCCTTGACTTGGCCGTTCAGAGCGCTGATCGCGGCCTGAGCTTCCGCATCGGTATCCATCTCGACGAAGCCGAAGCCTTTGCTGCGACCGGTCATGCGATCTTCGATCACCTGCGCGCTACGGACGTTGCCGAAGGCGTGGAACATCTCGGTGAGCTGCTCGCTGGTGGTGCTGTACGAGAGGTTGCCGACATACAATTTGGTGCCCATTCTGTATCTCCTAACGATGTTGCGATTCGAGCCGGGTAAGAAGCCGAGCGGTGGTAACAAGGCGGCACAGGCAGTCGAGGCTTCGGTAGGAGCTCAAGCGCCAAATGTTGCGGAACCTCTTCAACAACCGAACTAGCTTTACCAGCGTGAGGCTATCCCTTGGTCTGATATTTCGCAAGCACTATCTGTGGATATCTCACCCCTTCGCGCTAGCCAGCGATTATGCTGAGGGCCCTTGTAGGCTCTGAAACGCTGATGACAACTGACAGCTCTTCTTCCCAATCCCAACCGGCCATGGGTGGCTCGCCCGTGGCAGAATCGTCCCAGACTGCGTCGACATCGCAGGCGCAACCTGATTCCGTACAGACTGCACGCAAGGTTCCGTGGTGGACCGCTGCGCTGTTTGCGGCCTTGCTGGTGGCCATCGGAGACGTCCTGCTCGCTGCGCACGCTGCGACGACTCCAGTTGCTGGTGATGCACTGCTCAAGGCCATGATCTGCGCATCGGGCCTGCTGATGGCTCCTGCGTTCTTCGTCGGACTTGCGGAAGAGTGGCTGTATGGCTCTCTGCGCGCCGTGTTTGGTCCACACTTTGTCGCGCGAGGAAAAAGCGCACTGTCGGACGAAGCGTACGATCGCTGGCTTGCGGCGCTGATCTTGGCGCTGGCGCTGGTGCTGCTCGTCGATGCAGCGCTGCTGTATGGCTTTGTGAAGGCACTCGCGCTGGAAATGGCCAACAAGCGAAATGGAGCGCTGTCGTCGGCACTGGTTTCGGTCGCGTCGCTGATTGCGCTGCTGCCGTTTGTGATTCCGCTGTATCGGCTGAGCCATCGCTTGGTGGGTCTTCTGCTGCCTCGTCCGCGCGTGCTGTGGCTGTGCGGACTGTTTGTCGCAGGATCACTGGCGGTCGTCGCGCTGGCAGTGCTGTCCGTCGATTGGCGCATCATTCACTTTGGCCCGTGGAAAGCGCTGGCGATGTGGCTCGTGCTGCAGCTAGGACTCGCGCTGAGCCTTGCCAAGCTGCATCGTCCGCAGCTGATGGGAATTGGTCTGTCCGTGCTCCTCGCAGGCTGTCTGTTTGTGACGATCCAGCAGTTCGGAACCGAGCCGCGAGCCTTGGCGCTGATGGCCGAAGAGACCGCAGCCGGACGCACGCTGCTTCTGTCTGCGCGACGAGTCTTCGATCGCGATCACGATGGCTACGCCGGACGACTGGGAGGCGGAGACTGTAACGATCGCGATCCCAACGTACATCCGGGTGCCGACGACGAACCAGGCAACGGAATCGATGAAGACTGCGATGGTGCAGATGCCGAAAAGATCGTGGAAGCAGAGCCTGCTGCGGCTGTCCCAAGCACTCCGGTCGTGGTGGAAAAGCCAGCAAACGCAAGCGCGATCTGGAAAGGCAACTGGCTGATCATCACCGTCGATACGCTGCGGGCGGATCGGATCAATGAAAAGATCGCGCCGAATCTGTCCAAGCTTGCGCAAAAGGGAGTCCTGTTTACGAACGTCTACGCGCAGGCTCCGAACACGCCACGCAGCTTTCCTTCGTTTTTGACGTCGCGTCTTCCGTCGGAAGTTCACTTCGTCAAGCAGTCGCTCAACTTCTCTCCGCTGACTGGAAAAGATCCGACGCTGTTTACCGCGCTCAAAGCCGGAGGCGTGCGCAACATCGGTCTGTTTTCGCACTTCTACCTGGACAAAAAGACCGGTCTTTCGCTCGGGTTTGATGAATACAAAAACGACGCAGCGACGAACCTTCATGACTCGAACGGAGACATTGCAGAGCCGCGCATCACAGCGCAGGTGATCGCAAAGCTACAGAGCCTGGGAAAGGAAGCGAAGGGCGGACCGAAGTTTGCGCTGTGGACGCACCTGTTTGGACCGCACAGCACGTACGTCGATCATCCCGAATTTCCCGTCGGAAAAGGCTTCAAATTCCTAAAGGAACGCTACGATGCAGAGGTCAGCTTTACCGATCTTCACATCGGGAAGATGCTGGCTGCGCTGACGGAAGCAGGACTGGCGGAAGACACAGCGGTGGTGGTCTTTTCCGATCACGGAGAAGCGTTCGGAGAACACAAGCTCAGCGGCGAGCCGCTCTACTTTCACGGAGAAGCGCTGTACAACGAAGTGCTGAAGGTTCCGCTGCTTGTGTATCTGCCGGAACAAGCGGGAATCAAGCCGCAGATCCTCAGCGACAGAGTGCGTCTCATCGATATGGCACCGACGGTGCTTGCGCTGGCTGGGATTCCGATTCCTCCCTCGTTTAAGGGACAGTCTCTGCTTGCGCTGATGCAAGGAAACAAACTACCAGCGCCGCTGGTCGCGATTGCAGAGATGCTGCCCTGCACCGCGTGGCAAAAGAATGAGCGTGTGGTGGTCGATACCGTCGATGGAACCGAGTATGCGCTGTATGCAAAGTTTACCGACAACCTCACCGAGCTGTTCGATCTCGCGAGCGATCCCACGCAGCAAAAGAACCTCGCGTCGCAAAAACCACAGGTTGTGGCTGCGCTCAAGAAGCGACTTCAGTCCGTCGCTGTGAAGCCAACAAACTAGCGGTACAGAAGCGGTACGGTAGAAGCGGAAACGGCGAAGGAAGGAAGGAAGCGCAGCACCCAAAAGGCACTGCGCTGCACGGACTACTTCAGCAGGAACTCTTCGATGTAGAGCACGGTCGCAAAGAACTGGAAGTCTTGGTTCTTCTTCTTCGCAAAGCCGTGTCCTTCGTCTTTCGCGAGCAGATACCACGCAGGAACATTGTTCTGTTTGACGGTGCGGATCATCTGCTCGGCCTCACTTGCGGGGACGCGCGGATCGTTCTGTCCTTGCACGATAAACAGCGGCTTCTGGACGTTCTTGGCCAGGTTCAGCGGCGCAATCCGGTTGAGGAATTCCCGCATCTTGGGATCGCGCTCGTCGCCGTATTCGACACGACGCAGATCCCGACGATAGCCTTCGGTGTTTTCCAAAAACGTCACCAGGCTGCTCATTCCCACCACCGCGAGCGCGCAGCGAATCAGCGCACTGTGATGCGTGGCAGACACCAGCGTCATGTGTCCGCCGTAGCTTCCGCCCGTCACCATGATGCGGTCGCCATCGATCTCTGGAAGCGTCTTTAACCACTTGTACAGAGACTCTGCATCTTTGTAGGAATCTTCGCGCTGAAAGCCATTGTCGAGCTTGAGGAACGTCTTTCCGTATCCCGACGATCCGCGCACGTTCGGAAACAGCATCGCGACGCCCAGCTCGTTTAGAAGGAAGTTGATGCGACCAAGGAACGTCGGACGAAACTGCGCTTCTGGACCACCGTGAATGTTCACGATCACCGGACGCTTTCCGGTGAACTTCTTCGGTGGCAGATACAAAAATCCAGAGATCTCACGGCCATCAAAGCTCTTCCACTTCACCAGCTTGGGCTCGGCAAACTCACTGGTATTGAGTCCGCCGCTTTCACTTTGGGTCCAGCGCGTCAGCTTTCCTGTCGCCACGTTGACCGAATAGGAATCCGAGCTTGCACGCGCAGAGCTGATCGTCAGTCCCAGCTCTGTTCCGCTGCGATGGAACGCCACACCGGACACAACACCGACGGGAATTTCCTTGAGCGGCTTCAGCTGCTTGGTCTGTGTCGAAAGCAGATAGACGCGGCTCTCTCCGTTTTCGTTCGACGTAAGCGCCAGCGTGCGACCATCGTGCGACAGATCAAAGTCTTCGATGTCCCACGGAATCGAGGTCGATAGGAATGTGTACTTCTTCGTCGCCAAGTCGAAGTACGCAAGCCGCTGAAACTCCGATTCCTGATCGGTGGTTAGGTAGATTCCTTTGCCGTCTTTGGAAAAGCGCGACCGACCATAGGAGATCTTTTCCGCTCCTCCTTTGGGCGTAAGGAGTGTCTTTTCCTTTTTCTCAATGTCGACGAGCCACAGATAGCTTTCGTTGATCGACAGCTCTTCTTGCAAAATGATCTGCTTGCCGTCTGGCGAAAAATCCAGCGCGCCCCAGCCTCCGCCCGCAAGCTCAAGCACCAGCTTATCGCTCGACTTATCGAGCGGATTCATCACCCACAGATCCGTGTCTTTGCCCGTCCGACGAGTAGACGAGTACGCAATCTGGGTTCCGGTGTGATTCCAGATCATTCCCAAGTTGCGACTTTTTCCGTCGGTGAGCATCGTGATGTCACCGTTTGAAAGATCGTAGCGGAAGATCTGAAACCACTCTCCGCCACCGACGTCTTTCATAAACAGAAAGTAGTCGCCGCGCGTCGGTTCATAGCTCGCGTTTCCGATGCGATCGGGAAAGAACGTAAGCTGTGTGCGCGCGCCAGCAGGAAACGTAACTTTGTGAATCTGGGGAACGTCTCCGAAGCGGGTAATGATCAGCTGTTCTCGACGGAGAGGATGCCAATCAGCAAACCCGGCTGTGCGAAACTCTGTGTAGCGACCCACGCGCTCCACAAGACGCTTCGGAACGGACGGAACACCAGCCACCACCAAGTTATCACTCGGGGCGATCACGGGCTCTGTTGGCTTGTCTGTGGTCGGTTTTGCCGCAGCAGAAGCAGCAGGATTAGGGGCCGGAGCTGCCGTCGCTGTGGTGCCCGCAGCCTGTACGGAAGAAGCCAACCCAAGCAGGAAAGGAATTGCAAGAGAGAGGGATCGAGCGTGACGCATTGGAACCGTAGAAACCTCCAGTGCGGCAGTCTGTAGCACGACTTTAGGTAAAGACGTTCAGCAACAGACAGAACACGCCCGTGGCCAAGCCAAAGTAGCTGAGGCTGCGCTCGTTGCGGATGAGCCACGCTTGGACGTTATCGCAAGTGCTCTGTATGCCCGGTGTCAGCTTGCTGCCAAACCAAGTCAACAGCGTCGCATATCCAAAGCGCAGCCCGAGCAGCACAGACAGCACGCCGCCTCCCATAAAGCCCAGGTACACCATCGGAGCCAAGCGCACAAAGCCCAGGTACGCAGCCATCTCGATGATGGTCAGGATTCCCGAGATCGCTGCGCCCACACCGAGCATTCCCGATAGCGGAAGCAGCGCGGTCAGCCAAAACCGAGACGAAGGCCACAGCTTGCCAATTCCGTCTGCATTGGCCAGCGCGGCCAGCACGATAAGGAGCGTACTGCTTAAGGTTCCCATGTCGAAAGTCTCCCAGCGCGGCGTCAGCCCGTTTGCATCATCTCAGCCCGAGTTGTGCGCGACCGCAAGCGCCCGTGTGCTAGCTTCGCGCCGATGGCGATCTTGCACATGGTTTCGCTGACCCCGTTTTTGTGGGGCGTGGCATTTTGTCACTTCGCGCTGGCGCTCTTGCTGCTGTTCAATCGACTGCGCACGCCGAAGCTGCCGCTTGGAGACCAGGCCCAGCGCAATCCCAAGTCGGTGCTGATTGTGGTTCCGGCCCGCAACGAAGAAGCCAACATCGGCGACTGCGTGCGCAGCTTGCTCAATCAAGACTATCCGGCGCTGACGGTGAAGGTGGTCGATGATCACTCGACGGATCGAACCGGAGCCATCGTCGGCAAGCTGGCGGAGAGCGATCGCCGACTGACGCTGGTGAATCCCCCCGCGCTGCCGCCGGGCTGGCTCGGCAAGCCGCATGCGGTCCACAACGGAGCGCTCGGTGCGAGCAGCGACTATCTGCTGTTCATTGATGCCGATGTGCGACTTCGTCCGACGGCGGTTCGTCAAGCGGTGGCGCTCGCGGAAGCGCAGAACGCGGGTCTGACGACGCTGATGCCCGAGCTGGTCGCCGGAAGCTTCTGGGAACGAGCGACCCAGCCGGTGGTGGCGCTGCTCTTGTGGGGACTGCTCGATCCGGTCAAGGTAAACGATCCACAGCGCAGCGACGCCTGCGGCTTTGGGCCATTTATGCTGTTCCGTCGCGATGCCTACGAACAAATTGGCGGGCATCAAGCGGTCCAGCGAGAGGTCATCGAAGACCTTCGCATGGCGCAGCTTATCAAGCAGCACAAGCTCGGGCTGTGCGTCGCGCATGGAACGTCGGTGGTCAAGCTGCGGATGTACGACTCGCTGTCGGCGATTGTGTCGGGCTGGATCAAGAACTTCTACGTCGCACTCGGGCCCGTGAAGGCGCTGGCACCGCTGCTGAGCGCCATCGTCGCGCTGGTCTTCACGCTACCGACGATTGCGTTTGGGACCGCGCTCGCGATGACGCTGCTACACGGCCAGCCGCCCCGCTTCCTGCTCGCTGCGACGATCTGTTACGGCGCGGACTGGCTGGCGAGGCTGTCGCTCTACGCTTCGTATCATGTGACCCCGCGAGGCGTCCGATCGCTCGGCGGGCTCGTGGTGGCCTACATCTTGTGTGTGTCGGTGTTTCGAGCGCTGGCAGGAAAGCCCGTGACGTGGCGCGGGCGCTCGTATCAGGCGGAATAGCGGCTTAGGTCGCGGGCTTTTCTTCGGCCTTTTCCTCGGCCTTTTTCTCTTCGGCTTTCGGCTTTTCTTCGGCTTTTTTCTCTTCGGCCTTCGGCTTTTCTTCGGCCTTGGCCGGTTCCGCCGCCTTGTCCGCTGCCGGTGCTGCCGCCGGAGCCGCTTCCGCAGCTTCCTTTTTGCCCGGACGAGCCTTCTTTGCGCCCGCATCCGCGCTCGGCGAAAGCGTCGCTTCCACCGTCAGCACTTCCTTGCCTTTTTTGACCTCGAAGGTATCCGCCGACGAAACGGTGCGCGTCCACGAGGCAAACCCAGCCTTGCGCAGCTCAATTTCGTGCTTTTCCTTCGTGTCGAGCTTCTTGATCTGGAACGGCGTCTTTCCGACCTTTTTCCCGTCGAAATACACGTCCGCGCCCTTCGGCTGCGACGTCAGCTCCACCACGCGCTCAATCGCCGTCAGCGTGAAGCTCAGCGGCTCGCCATCTTTGGGCACCGCTTTGATCTTCGGCTTCACTTCCAGATAGCCCGGCAGCGTGATGTGCAGCGATTTGCCCGCCACAAGACCCGGAATCCGCGCTGGAGTCGGACCAAACTGCTTGCCCTCGTATTCCACCTGCGCGCCCGGCGGCTCCGTCGTGACTTCCGTGCCATCGATCGGCTTGTCCGGCTTCACGGGAACGCTCGTCGGCTCCGGCGGCTTGGCCACTGGTTCAACCGGCTTCACTTCCGTCGGCTGCGCAGTTGGCTGCGTCGGATTTCCTGAGCCCGCCGGATTGGTCGCTGGACCCGGCGTCGTCGAAATCAGCGTCGGACCGGTATCCACCGGCTTTTTGCTGAGCACCAGCGCGTAATAGGCACCGCCACCGCCCAACAGCAGCGCAAGCGCACCGACGACAGCAATCAGACCGGACTTTCCGCCTGGCTTCTGCTGCGTCGGCAACATGGAAACCGGCGCCGATTCCGAAAACAGCGACTCTGGCGCATCCAGCTTCGGCGGAGGCACCGACGGAGTAGCCGCAGGCTTGGGCGCTTCTTCCGACTCTTTGCTCGCACTTGCAGGCGGCGGATTCGTCGGCGTCGCGGCAGAAGGCAGATCGAGCGGCTTCTGCGGCGTCGCGGCAGACGAGGCTCCCGTCGGAGTCCGGCTGCTGTCTGCGATTCGCTGCTGCTGCTCTTCCACCGAAGCGGTTGGCGTCTTCGCCGAGTCCGGCACAGCGCGCACAGGCTCAGGCGGAGGCGGCGCAATCGGCTTGGGCGGCTGCGGCGGCAGCACCGGACCGACGGCAGGCTTGGTCGGCGGCGTCATCATGCCAAAGCCCTGACCCAGCAGCGTCTTTGACAGACCCGCTTTCGCCGCCGCAGGCGTCATCGGAGCCATCGACGGCTGATTTTCCGCCTTCTTACGCAGCGCTTCAGCGACGGCAGCAGGATTCGCCTTCGTCGGCGCATCTTCTTCCATCAGGCCGCTCATGCCCATCGCTTCGGCCAGCTTGTTGACCTGATCGGCAGCCATCGCGCGCGTCGGTTCGTCGCCAAACTCGTTGTGACCGCCGCCACCACCCGAAGGATTTGCCGTCGGTGTCACTTGGCTCGGAGACGCCGCGTCACTGAGCGACGATCGAACGCCCGCATCGAAGCGAGACTCCACGCCCGTCTCACCACGACGCGCTTTTTCGGCCAAGATCTGATCGAGTCGCTCTTGGCTATCCGTCGTCAGCTTGTCGAAACGAACGCCCATTCCCGGCGCAACCGACGGCTTGCTGGGATCGGGAGATCGGTTCCACACCACGGTGCCTTCGCCAACGATCAGCGGCGTTCCGTCTTGGAGCTGAAACTCAAACCGCAGGCTCGTACCGACGGCTTGCGGTTCCTTGGTGCGAATGAAGATCCCGCCCTTGCTCACATCCACCGAGTACCGCTCGATAAACTGCTCGAGGTTGGCGGACTTGAACTTGATCTTCATCGTCAGCGGGGCTTTGCCCTTGGAGTTCTCAGAGGCCGACATCTTTGCTCCCAATCGAAGATTGCGCCCTATCGCCCACTGTTCTTCCGTCTTCTGCTCAGCACTCGCCCTGTCGTAACGTGTAAGGGAAGACACAGTGGCGCGGTGCCATCCCCAACCTGCGGCCGGCAGAGAAGCCAATAGAGGCGATGAAAAACAATAACATGAGCTACATTTTTTCGCTGAACTGTAAGCATTCACGTCGGAAATTGGTTCGACGTACTCTGGCCGGAGCCATCACACTGGCCGTCTCAGTCGCGAGCTTGCCTGTGGGACACACTGCGTATTCTCACACGGCTGTTGGCCAAGCCGGCGCGGTGGCTGCCGATCACGAGCTGGCTTCACAAGCTGGCGCCGAGATCCTCAGTCAAGGCGGCAACGCGGTGGATGCAGCGATCGCAGCAGCGCTCGCGCTCGGAGTGGTTCAACCAGCTGGTTCCGGCCTGGGTGGCGGCGGATTTTTGCTGATCCGCAAGAGCGACGGACAAGTGGCAGCGCTCGACTTTCGCGAGGTGGCCCCCAAGCAAGCGAGCCGCGACATGTTCGTCGATCCCGCCACCGGTCAAGCCGTTCCAGAGCGATCGCGGGTCGGAGGCTTGGCTTCTGGTGTTCCCGGAGAAGCCGCCGGTTTTGCCAAGGCGCTCGCCGACTATGGATCGCTCAAGCCCGCGCAGGTGGTCGCACCGGCGCTGCGACTGGCAGACAAGGGCTTTGCGGTTGGAAGACACCTGGCTCGGAGCGCGGCCAATGTCGTCCCCAAGCTGGCTGCCGATCATCCGCTGCGCAGTCTGCTCGCCCCGCAAGGTCAAGTCCTGACGATGGGTACCCAGATCCGCCGTCCCGAGCTGGCTTCGACGCTACGCGTGCTGTCTCAAGACGGATTCTTGGCTTTCTATCGGACCCAGCCGGGCAGCATTGGCGACGATCTGCTCAAGGCGAACCAGCGCGCAGGCGGCATCTTGCAAGCCGACGACTTTGCGACCTACAAGCCCGTCGTTCGCACGCCGATCGAAGGGCACTATCGCAACCATCAGCTCTTTGTGATTCCGCCACCGTCGGGAGGAATCACTGCACTCGAAGCGCTCCAGATCCTCGACGCACGTCCGCCGCTCGCCCAGGGCTTTGGATCGTCCGCGACGCTGCACGAGACCATCGAAGCGCTCAAGCATGCGTTTGCCGATCGCGCCAAGCTTCACGGCGACCCAGCCTTCACCGAAATTCCCGTCGCAGAGCTGGCCAGCGCAGCCTATGCCAAAGGTCGCGCCGAGACGATTCAGAGCGATCGCGTCCTGCCAAGGAACGGCTACGGTCGGCCCGGTACCGGCAAGCCCGCGTCGCCCCCACGAGACAAAGGCACCAGCCACCTGTGCGTCATCGATCGCAATGGCAACGCCGCCGCACTCACCACCACCGTCAACCTTGGCTTTGGCTCGCGCGTCGTCGGCCCAAAGTCCGGCGTCATTCTGAACAACCAAATGGATGACTTCACCGCCAAGCCAGCGACGGAAAATGCCTTCGGACTCGTCGGAGACGAAGCAAACCTGGTTGCGCCCGGAAAGCGTCCTGCCTCTTCCATGGCCCCGATCATTGCCGTCGGAAAAGATGGCTCGATCATCTGCGCAGGCGGCTCAGGCGGTCCCACCATCGTCACCGGCGTGGTTCAGACGATGATCAACCTGATCGACTTTGGCATGGAAGCCGAAGCGGCTGACTCATCGCCGCGTGTGCATGCCCAGTTTTTGCCTGAAAACGTGCTCGTCGAGCCCGAAGTTCCCGTCGATGTCCGCGAAAAGCTGACCCAGCGAGGACACACGCTCGTCATCACCCCCGCGCCGCTCGAAACCGCTGTGCAAGTCGTGGTGTATCGTCCCGCCAGCGAGGGTCGTCCCGCCAGCTTCGGCGCTGCCAGCGATCCACGCAAAGGCGGCAAGCCCGCACTCGCCACCGCGCCACGCAAGTAGTCGCCGTTCCCTTCACACGCACCACAGCGCGCTAGACCCGCACAGCCCGAGCCTGTATCGTGCGCCGCCGCGTAGGCCCCACGCCTGTCTTCCGATGTCTTCAGCGCACAACCCTTCATCGCTCGACCTGACGATTTCCCCGTCGCACAGCTTGCCAAGTGGGCTGGTGCCGCTGCCGATCGACGAGCTGCTGCCGACGATCCTGGCGACGCTGACGACGCACAACAGCGTGGTCATCGCAGCGCCACCGGGTGCGGGAAAGACCACACGCGTTCCGCACGCGCTGCTGTCGATGGTGCCCGAGGGTGAAATCGTGGTCCTGGAGCCACGACGGATTGCCGCGCACTTGTCGGCGCTGCGGGTCGCTGAAGAGCGAGGCGAGACACTGGGTGATACCGTCGGTGTTCAGCTCCGCTTCGAGTCGATTGTCAGCGAAAAGACCCGCCTGCGCTTTGTGACCGAAGGCGTGCTGCTCCGTCAGCTTGCGTCCGATCCACAGCTTCGCCGCGTCTCGATGGTGATCTTCGATGAGTTCCACGAGCGGCATCATCAGACCGATCTGCTCTTGTCGCTGCTCCGTCGGCTTCAGCAGTCCACGCGACCCGATCTGCGTCTGTGCGTGATGTCCGCGACGCTGCACACCGCCAAGGTCGCGGCGTTTCTCGGTGACTGTCCGATCCTCGAAAGCCAAGGCCGACAGTTTGAAGTGTCCGTCGAGCACCTCGCGCTTCCAAGTGGTGAGCCTTTGGCCCGACAAGTTCGACGCGCCGTTCGCGAGGTGGTGTCCCGTGACAGCGCGTCACGCAGCGAGGCCGGATCGCAGCGGCAAGGCGACATCTTGGTATTTCTGCCAGGTAGCGCGGAAATCCGTCGCTGTCAGGAAGATTTGGCCGAGCTGGTTCCGCTGTTTTCTCTCGAAGTGCTGCCGCTGCATGGTGACTTGTCGCTCGCCGAGCAGCGACGGGTTGTCGCACCGCGCGCACCGAATGAGCCTCGTCGCGTCATCTTGGCCACAAACATTGCCGAGACCTCGCTCACCATCGACGGAGTCACCGTCGTCATCGATAGCGGCCTTCAGCGCCAAGCGGGATATGCGCACTGGTCGGGACTGCCGACGCTGAAAGTGGTGCCGATCAGTCGAGCCGCCGCCGCGCAGCGCGCTGGACGCGCCGGACGAACCCAGCCGGGCCGCTGCCTGCGCCTCTACACCAAGCACGATCACGATCTGCGTCCAGAGTTTGATAGCCCTGAGATCCTGCGCATGGATCTGGCCGAGCCGCTCTTGCTGCTGCACACGCTGGGACTGACGGTGTCTGACGTGCGATTCCTCGACCCGCTGCCTCCGTCCGCGATCGACTCCGCCGAGTCGCTCTTGCGCAGCCTCGGAGCCATTGACCAGTCATCACAGCTTACGTCGCTGGGAAGCAAGCTCACCGCCCTGCCCTTGTCACCACGTCTGTCTCGTCTGCTCGTCGCTGGTGCCGAGCTGGGAATCCTCGATGATGCAGCCGTGGTCGCGTCGCTCCTCGGGGAACGTGACATCTTGCTTGCCAGTCGCGGCATCGGAGGCGATGCCCGCGCGCTGTCTTCCGTCGCCAGTGAGCCTTCCGACCTCGGTCATCGTCTGGATCGCTTTCGCTGGGCCGAGTCACAGCGCTTTGCCAAAGGCTCGCTTCAGCGTGAAGGTCTCGACGCAGATACCGTCTTGCGCGTCGAAAAAGCCCGTCGCCAGCTTGTCGAAAAAGCCCGTCGATTTGCGGCAAAACGCACGCTCTCACCGTCGGAACGAGAGGCTGCCCTTGGTCGCGCCGTGCTGCTCGGCTTTCCCGATCGCGTCGCCCGTCGTCGCAAAAAAAGCGATGCCATCGAGCTGGTTCTCGCCGTCGGAGGCTCTGCTGTACTTTCACCAAGCAGCGTCGTTCGCGATGCCGATTGGCTGGTCCTGGTCGATGTCGAAGAGCGAGGCAGCCAGCCCGTCGCTCGTCTCGTCTCAGCGATTGATGCAGACTGGCTGCTCGAGCTGCCCGGTGATCCCGTCAAAGACAGCGAAGATCTCGTCTGGAACAGCAGCACCAACCAAGTCGAGCGCTGTCAGCGACTGCGACTCGGTCAGCTCATCCTCGACGAGTCTCGCTCGGTCGCACGCGGAGATGATCCGCGCGCCGTCGCGCTGCTCTGTGAACAAGCCAGCGCACGAACCGATCAGATCTTCAGCGACGGAGAACGCCTCGTAGATCTGACGGCACGACTCGCCGTGCTGTCGTCTGCGTATCCAGAGCTTGCGCTGCCGCCGCTGTCGAGCCCGCTGATTGCCCAAGCGATTCGCGTGCTGTGCGACGGGAAAGTTGCGCTGTCACAGCTCAGCGGACAGCCGCTGATTCCGACGCTCCTTGGAGAACTCAGCAAGTCGCTTCCGACGGAACGAAACCTGCAGCGACTGCTCAGCGAACAGCTTCCCGAGCACATCACCTTGCCCGGTGGTCGTCGCACCCGCGTTCACTACGTCAGCGGACAGCCGCCGTGGGTCGAGTCGCGTCTGCAAGACTTCTTCGGCATGACCGACGGGCCCAAGCTGGCTGCGGGACGACTGCCGCTCGTGATTCACCTGCTCGCCCCAAACCAGCGAGCCGTCCAAGTCACCACCGATCTGCGCGGCTTTTGGGCCAAGCACTATCCCGCCATCCGTCGAGAGCTGATGCGAAAATACCCGCGCCATGCCTGGCCCGAAGATCCGCTGACCGCTGAGCCACCAGCCCCTCGACGATAAATAACCACTTTTACCAAATCAAAAACCAGAACCTCTCGTGATGAACTTTTCCGATCCACAGTCGCTGCTTGGGCCGCTCTGCGCGCTCGGTAGCTCGCTGACCTGGGCGCTTGGCTCGTCGGTGTACGCTCGCCAAGCCGGTCGTGTCGGAGCGATGGAAGTCAACTTTTCGCGCGCCGCCATCGCTTCACCGCTCTTTTTTGTCGTCGCCATGCTAAGCGGCGGACTCGCCAGCATCGGAGCGCTCACCCTGCACAGCGTCGGATGGCTGTCTTTGTCCGTCGTGTGCTCCTACGGCCTTGGCGACATGCTGTTCTATCATGCAGCAATGCGCCTCGGGACACCGACGGCGCTGGCGATTGCTTCGATCTATCCGCTGTGGGCGACGCTGTTTGGCGCACTCACCCTCGGCGAACACGTCGGCGGCCAGCGCCTGCTTGGAACGATGCTGTGCGTCGCAGGCGTCGTCTGGCTGGTGTTCTTGCAAGCCGCCGCCAAGGGAAACTCCGCCGACGCGCAACCCAAGCGACATCGACTGACTGGCCTTCTTCTTGCGCTGCTCACGTCGCTGATGTGGGCGGGAAATACCTATTCGGTCCGTCGCGGCGGAATCGGTCTGACTCCGTTTGTCGTCAACGGCTTTCGCTATCTGCTGGCTTCGACGGTGCTTGGATCGCTGTGGCTGATCCGTCGTCTGAAACATCCGCCCGGGCCGAATGAACCACAGCTTTTTTGCTCCAAGCCCGATCTGCTGCGCTTCGTTCCCGCCGTCATCACCGAAGCGTTCATCGGAAGCTCGATCTTTGTCTACGCGATGACCCACACCGACTTGAGCATCGCCACGCCGCTCGCTGCCATGTCGCCGCTGTTCGCAGTCCCCGTCGGTATCTTGCTGGGCGGAGAGCCGCTCGACGTAAGACGACTGCTCGCCATCATCGTCACCGTCGCTGGCGTCGTCTGTTTGGTCACAGCCTAGCGCTCGCGACGCAGCACACCCGCGGCATGAATCACCACCGGCTCGTCGGCGATCCGAACCACCAAGTCACCCTGAAGCTTCTGCTCATCGACGCACGCAGCAATCTGACCGAGCAGCGTCGCCAGCGCATCGACCTGATCGGCATCACCGGGCGCAGCCCACGCTCGCGCCAGCGCATCCGCATCGTCTGAAAACATCGGCAACAGCGACGCTTCTGATTCGGCATCAGCCATCAGCGGCTCGACCCGCAGCACGTCACCGAGCCCACGCTCGCGCTGAAGCAAAATGCGCAGCGACGGACCACGCGGTGACACTTCCCGAAGAAGCACGTACGCATAGCGCTCCAGCAACAGCGACGTCTGACGCTTTACCTCGGCCTGCGTTTCACACAGCACACCGTCGCGCGACTCGGTCGTCGCCAGCTTCGTCACATCTTCGCTCGGCGGCAGTCCCGGCAGCACCCACACTGGCGTCCCCAGCTTGGCCACGACGCGCAGCGCCGACGTCGTCGTGCTTACCGGCGCTTGCCGCGTGACACGCACGCCATACGAGTGGAGCAGCCGCTTGATGTCATGGTCCCCGAGCGGCTCGCTCTGCACCATCTCACCCGCGACGTACAGCGGAGGCGGCAGCTCGGACAGCACCGAATCCAGGCGCTCACGCACCGGACGAACCACCACTTTGGCATGAGCCAGCGACGGAACCGACAGCGACTGAATCGCAACCAGCAGCGCCCGCAGCCGATCGCGCTCCGACGGATCCAGCAGCAGTGCCGGTCGCGACGGACGAAGCTCCGCAAGCTGATCTTTGTCACCGCACAGGATGAGCAGCTCGGACTGCTCTGCGGCTCGGTGCAGCGCACGCTCTACCGCTTCGTCGTCGTCGGCATCAATCCGCACCGGCGCCGGCATCCGCAGCGCATCCAGCTCGCGCTGAATCAGATCCGCACCAGCCCCGAGCACCAGCACGCTGGCTCGTCGCTGACTTGCCGAAGCGCGTCGCACACTCGACCGACCTTGCGGAACCGGACCAAAGCCCGCATCAAGCAGCGCACCGTGAGCCAGCCACTCCTCGAAGTTGGCCGTCACCCGCGACAGCGACCGTCTGGCCACCGCACGAAGCAGACCCACATCACGATGCAGCGTCGGCAGCAGCACCACCGATGGCTTTCCCGCGAGCGCGTCGAGCAGCGTCTGTGGTCGCACACCTTTGCCCAGCGCAATCAGCATCCCTGCCGTCGCTGGATCATGCTGCAAAAAGCGCAGCACTTCGGACGGTTCTCCGTCGCCCACCGAGATCAGCCACGACACCCCGAGCAAGCGACTACACAGCAGCGGCGCCAGCTCAGGAAGCGCATCTCGACGAGGAACCACCAGCGCAACGCGACCGACGCGAGGCCGCTCACCAAGTGGGGCTGCGAGCGGTGCAATTCCGTCGGTGTTGTTCAAAAAGCCAAAGCTGTGCGGTCCCAGCAGCGCCGCGCCATCATCGAGCGAGATCCCCAGCTTGTCCTCGGGCACGCGACCGTCGGAAATCCACGCCACAGCCTCTTTGTCGAGCGGCACAGTGCCAAGCTGAAGGTTTGCGCGCACCCGCTGCGCCGCCTTGCTGTCACCTTCGACCCAAAAGGATCGCGCGCGCAACAGTCGGCTCACGTCGCCCAGCTTCTCTGTCGAAGCGGGCGATCGTCCCGCGCCCAGACTCTGCGCGGATGGTGCTGCCGATTGAACGCGTGGCCGACCCATTTGTAGTTACTCCAAACCGTCGCTGCGCAGCCGAGCGACCAGCGCGCCCGGGGACAGAAACAGACGAGGACGGTGATGACGAACCGACTGCGCCACCACTTGAAGCTGCGGCGACGGCAAATCCGCGACGCCGAGCGAGACATCGTGAAGCGACCACTCCGTCACGGAAGTCACCGACTGTGCAGGTTCCGAAGCTGGCTGTAGCGATGGAAGAACCGACAGCACCGCTTGGCTCGTACCGCGAAGCACTTGCAAGCTGCGCAGTCCTCGACGGTGAACCAGAAGCTGTGGATCATCGTCTCCGTCGGATACAAGCTTCGCCGATACCACTTCACTAACGTGCGCCAGGTTCAGCTGCTCGGCAATCCCTGCGCTTAAGAATCCCGTCAGTGACTCCGTCAGCAGCACGATGGATGTGCCCAGACGACGCGCCGCCTGCGCAAGCACCGCTGCATGACGAGCTTCCACGTCGAACGGATGAAACGACGACGGATCCAGCGATTCGTCCCACAGCCGAATCCGCGTGCTCGACGCAGGCAGCGAAAGCGATGCGAACACCGTATCGTCCGGTGCAATCGCCAGCGCAACGACATCACCCAGCGACGACGCAATCTGCGCGGCACGCTGACACTGCGGAGAAACCAGCATCAAGACCTTCATGGCTGCTCCTCTCGCTTGGCATTTTCGTCGCTGGCTGCGGCTTTCGGTGATTCGCTGTGACTGTCTTTGTGACCCAGCTCGGTGATCGGCTCGGTATCGATTCCGTCCAGCTCCGCTTGCGGCACGGCGTCTTGAACCGAGTGCGGCGTCGGATCGCCATCCCACATCTCGTCGCTGCCCGCATTGGTTCGCTCAAACGACGGGCTCGCGCTCTCTGTGCGTGGCGGATGCGCGACGGATGAATCAGCAGCTGTCGACGGAGCAGACACCGGCAGCCGAGGCTCTGTGTCACCCGTCACAATGTCGCTGCCATCCCAAGATCGTCCCGTCGACGGAGTCAGCTCTTCATCATCATCGCCATGGAAGCTCAGCAGACCGCTCAGGTTCAGCTCGACGGAAGGCTCTTTCGGTCGCGCAAACTCCGCTTCGATGACGCGCAGCAAGTCCTTGGTCACGCCGTCGCCCAGCGGTAGCCCAAACTGCACATCGGAGCGGTCCACAACGCTCTGACCGACGGCAATCAGCGAATGAACGCTGCGTCGATCCAGCAAAGCGCGCTCGGATGAAACCGCAACCAGCGGCGGAATCGTATCGGGCCCAATCGTCGCAGGCGGCTGAATCCACAGACGCTGGCTTCGGGAAAACGGCTCGCAGTGATCTTCCGCCAAACCGCCACCTGGCACCGGGGTCCGCTCGGAGCTGGCATCGACATCAAGCGGCGCCATAAAGCGAACCGGAACCGCCGTGCTACCTCGCGACAGCGCATACCGTCCCGCTTGCAGCGTCATCACCACCGGCAGCATCGTCGGTGCGAACATCTCATCCGCGAGCGGATCGTCACACGGCATCACCTGCTGACCGTGCGAGTCAAACAGCTTGAGTCCTCCGTGTTCGCAGGCCGGCTCTCCCGACGCCAAAAACACGCCACCGATTCGCGCCGACAGCCGAGGCGCAATGTCGCGAGCCCCCGGCGTATCGGCCATCAGGAACAGCTTCGGAGGAAGCTCCTCGCAGGCTTGCTGTAGCGCGCGCGCATACGGCGCAAAGCGCAGCTCATGTTCGTGAACCGTCGACTCTGCGGTCAGCAGCACAACACCGTCGGCGCCAAAGTGCCCAAGAAGCTGCCCGAGCCGCTCACGAGCTTGCGGTGCCACCGACTGCATCGGCAGCAGCGCATAGACAGTCATGCCGACCGCACTTCCCAGACGCCGAGCCTGACCCAGCGCTTCCAGCGAGGCGCACAGTGGCTCGCTGTCCAGAAACTCGATCATGACCAAGACGTTTGCCACGAGACTGTTTACCTATCTGCCGAGCGGCCCGCTTGCACGGGAAGACAACGGCTGCACCGACGCCAAGTATACAAAAGTCCTCTCTTTGGCGGGGACTTGAGCGTTTCTTGCGCCGATTTCAGAGCCACCATGTAGGACACTTACGCACAGAGTAGGACGGCTTCGCAAGTTTTTGCCGCCATCTGCGTGTGCGTCTAACGACACACATCTCGTACATCCGCGTGCTGCGGCTGAAACCGCAAGCGCTGACAGGCATCGTGAAACATCGACTCCAAGCTCGAGCCAAACGTATCGCGATAGACCTTGATGCGACCATCGGCCCCCGCCACCGCAAACGCGCTGCCATCGGGAACATAGTCGCCGTGCTCGATGTCATCGGCAATCACCGGAAGCTCAGCCAGCGGCAAGATCGAGTCGGTGTGCGGCGCAGCGGAAATGTCCCAGACCCGCACCACGCGATCTTTGCCCACCACGAGCAGTCGCTCTCCGCCTTTTCCCACCGACACCGCCATCGGTCGATCGGGCAGCGCGCGGAACTTGGCCACTGGCTGACGCTTTTGCACATCCCACAGCCGCACCGTCTGATCGTCGGACGCCGTCACCAGCAAGCCGCCTCGACTCGTCGGTAAAAACGTCAGCTGATTGACCGGATCGGGCGTATCGGGAAGCGCGCCGAGCGGTCGCAGGCTGCTCGCATCCCAGACGATGACCTTGCGATCCGTCGCGGCACTCACCAAATAGCGACCATCGGGCGACACAGCCATCCAAATCGGCGTGCCACTGTGCGCCAGCGCCGATCCCAGCAGAGCGCCCGTTTGTGCATCCCACATCCGAAACGAGTCTCGACTGGCTGAAAACAGTCGTCGGCTATCGCTGCTGAACGCCACCGCAAAGACCGTGTTCGCATGACCGCTCAGCGTCTTTGTGTGCGATCCCGTCTGACCATCCCACAGCCGCACCGTCTTGTCCGAGCTGGCCGTCGCAACCTGTCGACCATCCGGCGAAAAACGCGCCATGTGAAGCGGTCCCGCGTGACCCATCAGCTCGGCGATCAGCTCACCGCGTAGCTTGCTGCGATCCCAGCGCCACAGCCGCGCCGTCCGATCGAGGCTGGCACTCACCAAGCGCGTTCCGTCCGTTTTCAGAAACTCCAGCGAGGAGATACGACGGCGATGTCCGACCAGTGTCGTCGCTGGAAGCACGCGCTCCAGGTTCCACACCCGCGCCGTGCGATCGTAGCTGCCAGTGACCGCTCGTCGACCATCTGACGTTAGGTCCAAGTGACGAATCTCTCCACGATGACCGCTCAAGATCGCAACGGGACGCTCCGACGCGATGTGCCACAGATAAACGCCGCGCTCTCCCGAGCCCACCGAAATCAAGTGTTCTCCGTCGGGCATAAAGCGCAGATCCGTCACCGTTTCTTCGTGACCCCGTAGCTTTTGCAGCAGATCACCAGTTCGCCCGTCCCACAGCGTGATCGTACCGCTCGCATCACCGCTCGCCAAAAACCGTCCATCGGGTGAAAAGTCGACGCGCACGACCTGTTCTTCGTGACCACGCAGCGTAAAAATTTCCCCGAGGCTCAGGCTCCACAGCCGAACGGTCTTGTCATGACTGGCCACCGCGATCTTTTGACCGTCGCTGGCGAAGCGAACGAAGGTGACGCGATCTCCCGTCGGAATGACATGCTCCACTTTGCCCGTCGTCGTCTCAAAGACTCGCGCGGTCTTGTCCAAGCTCCCCGACACCAAGTGCCGTCCGTCGGGAGAAAACGCCAGCGAGCGCACCGCATCCACATGTCCAGTCAGCGTCCGTGAAAGCCGACCGGAGACGACGTCCACCAAGTGAATGCTCCCGTCTCGATATCCAACGGCCACTTGCCTTCCGTCCGCAGCCGGAGCGGCGCTCAGGATCGACTCGTGACCGGCGTGCTCGAACAGCAGATTGCCGCTTGGCAGCGCAAACACGCGCAGACGCTTGTCGAGGCTGGTCGTCCAAACGAGCGATCCCTGCGCAGCAAACAAAAGCTCGGTGATGCGATCGCCGTGCTTGGGCAGCTGAAGCAGGGGCTGTCCGGTTCGCTCATCCCACAGACGCACCGTCAGATCATGACCCGCAGTCGCCACCGTCTTGCCGTCGGGAGAAAACGCGACATGCGACACAATGTCGTCGTGTCCGTGCAGCGCCAGCGAGTTTTCCGCAACCCGCAGCGCAACCATCAATCCTTCCTTGGCTTCCGTCGGTAAGGGCCGTCCGTAGAGCAAGCTCGGAGCCGCCGCTTTCACCGCCAGAGCAAGGCCTTCTCCGTCGAGACCGGGCTGACGAACCAGCAGCGCCGCCCGCGCACCACGCTCTCGCTGAAGCGATTCTTCCGTCGAGCGCAGACGCAAAAACAGCCGCACAAACAGGCCCACAAGCAGCAGCACCGTCAGCAACCCTGCAAGCCGCACAAGCTGACGCAGCGCCCGCTGATTCATGGTCGACACCACAAAAAAGGCTCGCAGCGACAGAGCATCTGGCAGCAGTGATCGGACCACATCGCATGACCACGATAGCGCATCCGATCGCCACGCGTCTTGCCTCATCGTCGCATCACGTCGCAGTCGGAAACAATTCCGCGCCGACGGACGAGCCCAAGCCAGAAAGCCCAAAATGGTGTAGTTTCAGCCCATCATGTCATCGCCTCGGCCCATTCCTTTGCAAACCCCCGTCGCACAAGACCACAACCGGATGGCTTGGCAGGGTCAGTCCGGTCACTACGAGGTCTGGTTTCTGACGCTGGCGCATCGAGAAAGCAAGACCGGCTTCTGGATTCGCTACACGCTGGAGTCTCCCGAATCGGGTCACGGTCCGCCCTATGCCGAGCTGTGGTTTTGCCGATCCGATGGCAAGCAGCCCGCCAAGACCTTCGGCATCCATCGTCGCTTCGACATCAGCACGCTCCACAGCCAGCAGCGACCGTTTGTGATTCGCATTGCCGGGTCGGAGCTGGGGCACAGTCACTCGAGCGGAACACTCAGCGGCGACGGACACACCATTCGCTGGGATCTGCACTGGGATGGACAAAATCGCCCGCACCTGCTGTTTCCCAAAGCGCTCTACGCCAATCCGATGGGCATCGCAGAGACGCTGCTCACGTCGCCAAACCACAGCATCTTGGTGTCCGGCACGATCGAAATCGACGGAGAGCGCTACGATCTTCACCAAGTTCCGTCGGGACAGAGTCACTTGTGGGGCAAAAAGCACGCGTACGGCTGGGCCTGGGCTCGCTGCAATGCCTTCGATCGCGAAGACGAGCGTCCGACGCAAAAGCCACAGGCTGTGTTTGAAGCGCTGACGGTGCGCATGCGCCGAGGCCCGGTGGTCCTGCCGATTACGATGCTGTCGGTCTATCCCGACGGATGTCAGGGCAAGGAAGTCGCGTTCAAAGAGTGGGCGGACCTGCCGCTCAATCGGGCAGAGTATCGAACCGGTAGCTACGTGCTATCCGCCGAGGGTCCACGCACGGGACTGGAAGTTCAGCTGTCCTGCGGCGCCGATGACATGGTGCGGACCGAGTACGTCGATCCCGACGGAACGCCAGCGTTTAATCACTATGCAGGTACGGCAACCTGCACGCTGCTGCTCAAGCGCCGAATCTGTCCGGGTGCCGCGTGGCGAATCGAGCGAACCTTCCGCAGTGAGCAGGGCGCGCAGTTTGAGTGGGCGGGACGCGCCGGGGACTCGATGGTCCGCAAACGGCACGTCTTGGTGAGCGACTAACGATTAGGCCCGCTCGACGAGAGCGGCAGCGCCCATCCCACCGCCGATGCACATCGAGATGATGCCGTATCGGCCACCGCTACGAGCCAGCTGACGCAGCGCGGTCAGCGTCATGCGCGCACCGGTCGCACCAAGTGGGTGACCGATGGCAATCGCACCGCCGTTGACGTTCAGACGGTCCGACGGAACGCCCAGCTCGCGTGCGCAGTAAATCGCCTGGCTGGCAAACGCTTCGTTCAGCTCCCACACGTCGATGTCCGACACCTTGAGCCCCGTCTTGGCGAGCAGCTTGCGCACCGCCGGAACCGGACCAATGCCCATGATCTCCGGGGGAACGCCAGCGACGGCAAACGCGCGGAAGTAACCCAGGAAGGGACGATCGCCAATCTTGTCCTTGCCAGCCATCACCAGCGCGGCAGCACCGTCGGTCAGCGGCGAG
The DNA here is from genome assembly GCA_937868485.1 of uncultured Myxococcales bacterium. Classification (GTDB taxonomy): domain Bacteria; phylum Myxococcota_A; class Polyangia; order Palsa-1104; family JAEUJZ01; genus JAEUKA01. The sequence continues at coordinate 31,059 of CALMML010000323.1, forward strand.
CTGTTCCCTGGCGTCACCGACCCGGTCGGATCGAACGCGGGACGAAGCCCCGACAGCTTGGCCACATCGGTATCGCCACGAGGAAGCTCGTCACGATCCACCTTGATGCTGCGCGGCTTGCCGGTCTCGTCGAACACCGTCGTCTCAATCGGCAGGATCTCACCGTCGAAAAAGCCAGCCTTCTGTGCGGCAACCGCCTTCTGGTGGCTCTGGTACGCAAACTCATCTTGCTCGTTGCGAGCGATCTGGAAGCGACGCGCGACGTTTTCAGCGGTCACACCCATCGGCGTATAAAGTGCCGACTGCTCTTCGACGAGACGAGGGTTGAGCGACACCTTCGCTCCGGTCATCGGAATCATCGACATCGACTCGACGCCACCGGCGATACCGAAGTCAATCTGTCCGACGGCAATGCGATCCGCAACGATGGCCGCAGCCTGGACACCCGACGAGCAGAAGCGGTTGATGGTCATCGCCGGAACTTCGACGGGAAGACCTGCGCCAACCGAGACAAGTCGAGCCATGTTCATGCCCTGCTCAGCCTCGGGGAATGCACAGCCGAGAACGACGTCTTCGATCTCAGCGGCGGCCACCCCAGAGCGCGACAGCGCGGAACGGACCACAGCAATTCCCAGGTCGTCGGGACGCGTGTCTTTGAGCGAACCCTTTACACCACGACCGAACGGAGTACGAGCACCCTGCAAAATGACGACTTCACGCATGGCGGCAGTGTGAGCCAAAGCGCCGCCGCTGACAAGCACTCTCTATCAAGCTGCGACAGCAAGGTCAGACGGAACAAGCACTTAGCCAGCGAGCGTACGGCTGACGAAGCGCGGTTTTAGTTCACCGGAAAGAAGCCGTTGAAATAGAACGCGCCCATGCGGTTGAAGGTGAGCGCGCCAAACAAGTTGATGACGACGCCAAACACAACGCAGACCCGAAACAGCAGCGAGCCCGGAATCGTCGGACTACCGAGCCGAAGCAGCAGCACGAGCAGCACCATGTAGTCGAGGCTGAAGCGATAGCCGAACTGCACAAAGCCCGAGTTTTGGTACAGCAGGCTCGCCAGCGCGATCGGAACAATCGTCAGACAGATGCCCAGCCGAAGCTGACGCGAGCGCTCTTGCGCAGGCTCTCGGTCGATGGGCGACGGCAGCCAGAGCGGACGCTGCGGCCACAAAAGAAACAGCAGCGCGGGCGTCGTAAACCACAGCGCCAGGCCGTGATAGCTCACTTGCACGTACGGAAACTGCGGCAGCAGCTTGGGGAGCAGCGTCAGCGCCGTCGCCAGGTTGCGCGGCAAAAACTGATAGTTCATCAGCCCGAAGCGCTGGATGTTGTCGGCTTGAATCGTCTGCAGAAAGCTGTGACCGAACTCAAACAGCCGTCCAAAGCGCAGCCAGTTGAGCGTCACGCCAAGCCCCGCCAGCGTCGCGGCAGGCAGCGCAAACAAAACGAGCGGCTTGGCCAGCTTGCGCAGCGTCGGAACCAGCTCACGCTGAAGCAGGCGAAGCGATGGATACGCGGGCGAGTCGGCGGCGCGTCGGAGCAGTTCAAGAACAAACAGCAGACCCATCGAAGCCATCTGGGGACGCGTCAAAAACAGCGCGCCACACAGAAACCCACAGGCCAGCGGTCGCAGCGGAAACAGACACAGCAAAAACAGCACGGCGAGCAGCGACGCGACAATGTGCGCGGTAAACCACACCTGCCCTTGCACCGCTGAAAAGTAAAACACCGATCCAATGCCAAACATCACCGTCAGCCACAGGTCGAATGACTCGGGCCGGCTCTCGGTGTTTGTGCGATCCAGCGCACGCGGGATGCGTCGCAGCAGCAGATAGAGCAGCGCAGGAACCAGGCCCGCAAGCAGCACCGTCAGCAGCACATCGTTTGTTCGATGGTGAAACACCGCGACAAACGGCAACATCAGCATCGACGGAAACGGAGGAAACGACACGTAGAACTTCCGCTCGCGGGCGACGATATCTGTCGATGCAATGTCGTCGACAAAGCCGGACAGCGTCCGAAAGCGCGTCGGGTTTGCACGCAGAAACATCCCCGAGACCTTGCGACCACTGCGCAGCGTCAGCGTCTCGACTTCGGCCCAGTCGTTTTGATGCGGCGGTGGACCACCCAGATCGAGCCG
>CALMML010000324.1 GCA_937868485.1 uncultured Myxococcales bacterium
ACCTTCGGCGGCATCATGAAGTCGACGGAGTGGGATGCCGTCGTCCGTCCAATGCTAACGTCGCGAGAAGACTGGGTCTACGGCGTGACCGCTGTCGTCAACGCCTTCGGCTGGGGTCGCTGGACGGTGCGTGATCTACAGCCCGGTCATCGCTTGGTGGTCACGGTGCAGGACTCGTACGAAGCGATGGGCTATCTACGGGACTATCCGCGCAGTGCCTCTCCGCGCTGCTACCTTTCGACCGGCGGAGTGGCGGGCCTGATGAACCTGCTCTACGTCGGCGACATCACCCAAGGTCCAGAGCTAACCGACGCCTACTACAAGCAGGTGTTTCGTAGCCCGAATCGCTTTGTCGGGACCGAAGTGCTGTGCCGCGCGGTCGGTGATCCGCTCTGTCTGTTCATCGCACAGCGAACGCCGTAGCTACCCTGGTTCCTTTTGGCACTGCGCACTCACCAGCGCGGCCAGCTCCAGCGCATTGTGCCGCTGCGTAGGACGATCCAGCGACAGCCTGGGCATCACCACGATGCGACCGCGCGCCGGGGCCACCGTGATCTGATGCGTCGCGGGCACATCCACCGTGTACAGCGTGTCGGTTCCGCGCAGCTCTCCCAGACTGGCCAGCGTGCCCTTGAGCGCATCCGGCAGCGCGCAGTCCGTCAGCAGCTCGTACTGATCGCGTCGGACGCAGCCGTAGCGGATCAGCACCCGCACGCAGCCCACCACAAGCTCAGCCAAGGGAGGAGGCAAGTTCGACACCGACACGGGCTCCCAGTTGCGGTCCAGCGAGTGCAGCTTCTTTGACTGCGCGCCGTCCGTCTTGCCTCATCGTAACACCGGCTGTCCGCATGCGGCGGACCCTGAATCGGCTGGATGGCTGCGACCCGGCTTGAGGATTCCCGCTGCCAGGTGTGCGCGAACCGCTTGACGTTTGATGGGAAACCTGGCTTTTGTAGGGACGCTTTTTGCCCGCTATACAGAATTTGGGCTGGAAGGAGGTGCCTGCGTTGATCGGAAAGCCACTCGAAGTTGAAGTTCGTGACAACCTCGAAAAAGCCATGAAGATCCTTAAGCAGAAGATGTCGAAGGAAGGCATCCTGCAAGAGGTCAAACGCCGCCGCTTCTATGAGAAGCCCAGCGTCAAGAAGAAGCGCAAAATGCGCGAGGCCCGTAAGCGTCGTCGTCGCGAGATGAAGCGCCGCGGCTCTGGAGGAGGACCCCGCTAGTCGGAGTCTCACCCGGCTGCAAGGCCGATAGCAAAAGCCCCACCAAGCACGTCTTGGCTGGGGCTTTTTTCTTTTGACGCCCGCCATCGGTCGCACATACGCTCCGGCGCTCGTAGCTGTCCTCTTCTCGACGGAGCAAACGATGTCTCACCAGCAGATTTGGAACTTCATTGGCGGTGCCTACAAGGCCGCTGCGTCAGGTCAGACCTCTCACAACACCAACCCCGCCACCGGCGAGCGCCTCGGCGAAGTGACGGCCTCGGGTGTCGAGGATGTCGAAGCGGCAGTCGCGGCGGCGCGGGCGGCTCTTCCGGCGTGGAAGTCGCTGCCTTCCCCCAAGCGTGGAGAGATCCTGTGGCGCGCTGCCGACATCATGCGCCGTCGCAAAGACGAGCTGAGCCGAGCGCTCACGATGGAAGAGGGCAAGTCGCTCACCGATGCGGGCGGCGAAGTCCATCGCGCCGCCAACTGCCTAGAGTTTGCCGCTGGCGAAGGTCGGCGCATGCACGGTCAGGTCATCCCGTCCGAGCTGGGCAACAACATGATCTACACCCGCCGCATCCCTCTCGGCGTGGTCGCGCTCGTCACGCCGTGGAACTTCCCGGTCGCCATCCCCGTGTGGAAGGCCGCTGCGGCGCTCATCTGCGGCAACACCGTGGTCTTAAAGCCTGCGTCGGCCACCCCGTGGACGGCCAAGCTCATCACCGACATCTTCCACGAAGCGGGCATGCCGGCGGGCGTGTGGAACGTCCTGTTTGGTTCGGGCGGCAAAGTCGGCGACGCGCTCACCCAGCACCCGCACGTTGAAGCCATCAGCTTCACTGGCAGCAACGACATCGGCCAGCGCCTCTACAGCCTGGGCGCGACCCACAAAAAGAAGGTCCAGTGCGAGATGGGCGGCAAAAACGCCATCATCGTGCTCGACGACGCTGACCTCGATCTGGCTGCTGCTGCCACCGTCCAGGGCGCGTTTTATTCGACCGGCCAGCGCTGCACCGCCACCTCCCGCGCGGTCGTCATGCGCAGCGTCGCCGCCCGCTTCCGTGAGCAAGTCATCGAGCGCACCCGTCAGCTCAAGGTCGGAAACGGCCTTGTCCCCGGCGTCAACGTCGGCCCGGTCGTCGATGAAAAGCAGCTTGCCACCGTCCTTCGCTACATCGACATCGGCAAGCAAGAAGCGACGCTGCTCGAAGGCGGCCAGCGGCTGGGCGGAGAGCTTGCGAGCGGCTACTTCGTCGCTCCGACCGTCTTTGGCGACGTCAAGACCGACTACACCATCGCCCAAGAGGAGATCTTTGGCCCCGTCCTGTCGATCATCGAGGTCGAGGACGAAGCCGAAGCCATCACCGTCGCCAACCACAGCCGCTACGGCCTGTCTTCATCGGTCTACACCCGCGACATTGGCCGCGTCTTCCGCTACATCGATCAGGTCGAGACCGGCATCCTGCACGTAAACTCCGCGACCGTCGGCGGCGAAGCGCAGGTTCCGTTTGGTGGACTCAAGGACACCGGCGTCGGCGGACGCGAGCAAGGCACCACCATGCTCGAGTTTTTCACCGAGTGGCAGAGCGTCTACATCGACTACACCGGCACCCGCCGCACCGCGTCGTTCTACTAGCCAGGTCCAGAAGGAAAGATCGGTCCATGAACCAAAAAGCGGTGGTCCTTCTGTCGGGTGGGCTCGACTCCGCGACCGTGCTGGCGATCGTCAAGAGCCGGGGCTATACGCCCTACGCGCTGTCGTTTCGCTACGGTCAGCGTCACGAAGCAGAGCTACAAGCGGCCAAGATCCTGTCTTCGCGTCTCGGTGTCGCCGATCACGTCGTCGCCGAGATCGATCTACGCATCTTTGGCGGCTCGGCGCTGACATCCGATATGGAAGTTCCCAAGGGCCGCAGCGAAGCCGAGATCGGCGGTGGCATCCCCGTCACCTACGTTCCGGCGCGCAACACCATCTTCCTGTCCTATGCGCTCGCCTATGCCGAGGTGCTGTCAGCCAAGGACATCTTCCTTGGCATCAACGCGCTCGACTACAGCGGCTATCCCGACTGTCGGCCCGAGTACCTGGCCGCGTTCCAGAACCTGGCCAACCTGGCGACGCGGATTGGGGTCGAAGGGCAGGGCGTGACCATCCACGCGCCGCTGCTTCAGATGAGCAAGGCCGAGATCATCTCGCTCGGGCTGCGGCTTGGGGTGGACTACAGCGTGACGCGCTCTTGCTACGATCCAGCGCCCGACGGCGCTTCCTGCGGCACCTGCGATGCCTGTCAGCTGCGGCGAGCGGGCTTTTTGAAAAACGGCCTGTCCGATCCCGCGCCGTACAAGGTCAGCGCCGCCTAGCGAAACGGGACCGGCCCTGCTACGTCGGCTCGACGGGCTTTGCCGCTTGCGCTGGCAGCAGGCGGGCCCCGGCGTCCTCCGCTTTGGGCAGGGTGCTGGCCGTTCTACCTGGCAGTGCGGAGCGCTCACTATCCAGCGCAATCACAATCGACTCCAGGTTCTGCACCCGCTCTTCTAGCTCTTTGATGCGTGCCGACTCGGCTGCGCTGGCTTCCGGCAGCAGCTTGACGCCTTGCGTCTGTAGCTCCAGCTGCTTTTCTTTGATCCGAAAGTAGTGCTTGGTGAAGTACAGCGCGACGGGCGTCATAAACACGATCAGCGGAACCAGTACATCGGCAGCCATGCCGCGATGCTACCTGACCTGTCACCAAGCGCCAGTGTGTGCGGACGGCGGGGCGCACGTTCTTGCCATCCACAAAGCTGGGTTGCCGCTACGATGAGGTCTGTCGTATTCGACTGCTGTGACCTGCTCAAGCTGTTGCGAGGCTCCTCATGTCCACCGATCCGCGTAGTGTTGCCGATGCGTTTTACTCTGCCTTTGTGCGTCGAGATGGCGCAGCCATGGCTGCCCTCTACAGCGCCGATGCCACCTTTTCCGATCCGGCATTTGTCGGCCTCAAAGGGGCCGAGGTCGGGGCGATGTGGAAGATGCTCACGGGCCGAGGCAAGGATCTTCGCGTCGAGTACAAGATTGTTGAGATCAAAGGCAACGTCGCCATCGTCGACTGGCAGGCCTACTACACCTTTTCAGCGACGGGCCGCATGGTTCACAACATCATCCGGGGCGAGCTGACCGTGCAAGAGGGCAAGATCGTCTCGCATGTCGATCGCTTTGACCTGTACCGCTGGATGAGCCAGGCGATGGGACTCAAGGGCAAGCTGCTCGGCTGGCTGCCGCCGGTCCAAAAAGCGCTTCAGACCAAGGCCCGCGCGGGTCTTACCGACTACATGAAGTCCGCAACGTAGCACCCGCTGCCCACGTACCGGGGTCTTGACCCTTGCCAAGCTGGGGCACGATCCGGCTGCGGAAGGTCGTGACCCTTCGCAAAGTGGACGGCGAGGCGTCAGGGGAAGGTCCCGACCCTTCGCAAAGTGGATGGCGAGGAGTCAGGGGAAGGTCCCGACCCTTCGCAAAGTGGGTGGCGAGGAGTCAGGGGAAGGTCCCGACCCTTCGCAAAGTGGGTGGCGAGGAGTCA
>CALMML010000325.1 GCA_937868485.1 uncultured Myxococcales bacterium
AGGAACACACCAGCGTGCGTCTTCAGATCGAAGGCCACACCGACAACGCCGGACCTGCGGAGCAGAACCGTACGCTGTCGCAGCAGCGCGCCGATGCCGTTCGTCAGTACATGATCGACAAAGGAATCGATGGCTCACGTCTGACGGCGGTGGGCTTTGGTCCCGACAAGCCAGTTGCCGACAACAAGACGCCAGACGGTCGCGCCAAGAATCGTCGGGTCGAGTTCACTCGACTGGCCGCACAGTAGTCCACAGCGGGCCGGTGTCCGCGCGATGCCGTGCCCTGCTGCTTGCACTGTCCCTCGCGAGCGAACACAATCTGTTCCTACTTCACGTTAGGCAGAAGCAGGAATGATCCAGAAAAAGATCTGCATGCTTGGCTCTTTTGCCGTCGGAAAGACCAGCTTGGTTGCTCGCTATGTGCGATCCGTCTTTTCCGAAAAATATCTGACCACCATCGGTGTGAAGGTAGACAAAAAGGTGGTGACGCTGGGGGACGGTCATCCCGATGTGTCTCTGCTGCTGTGGGACATCTACGGAGACGATGACTTTCAAGCGGTGCGACCGTCCTTTCTGCGCGGCGCAGCGGGCTACTTTCTGGTGGCGGATGGCACGCGTTCGCAGTCGCTGGAGCGAATTGGTCCGCTTCATCGCATGGCCACAGAGACGCTGGGAGCGGTTCCCTACTGCATTTTGCTAAACAAAGTGGATCTGGTCCGTGAGTGGACGCTCAGCGAAAAGGAAGAGCGACAGCTTGCGGAACAGGGCCCAGTCATTCGCACCAGCGCCAAGACAGGGCAGGGCGTCGAAGAAGCGTTTCAGACGCTAACGCTTGGCATGCTGCGCACTGCAAGGAATGGGTAGGTCGCGATGGATGAACAGAGCGCGCCATTCCTTCAGCAGTTTTGTCATTCCCAAGACTTCCTGATCTTGGTGCGGATAACGGAACCTGCCGATTCCTATCGGATCGTAGGACAGGCTCCCAAGTGGCTGAGCCTGTATCTTCCTGCGCTGGAACAGACGATCTCAGAGTCGATTTTGTCGAGTACGTTTCCGTTTCTGGAAAACTTCCTGATCGATGCCAAGCTGCTGTGGCTACTCGGTGGTGACGAACAGCTTGAGCCTGCGATCTGGACGGAAGTCGATCTGGAAGGAACCGAGCGACTGCTGCAAGTGAGCGCGCACTTGGTCGGAGCCGAGCAGGTTCTCTTTCTGGAAGGGAATCAGCGACTCCTACGCGATAGACAGCTGCTGTTTCAACAAGCGCGGCAAGGAGAGCTTGCGCACATGCGCTTTGCGCACGCTTCGCAAAAGCGCGACATCCTGTTTCATTGCATCGTGCATGATCTGGCGACTCCGCTTTCGACGCTGATGGGCTGCTTGCAGCTGCTTGCGAGCGAAGATCTCAGTCCGCGCGTCAAGGACTTGCTGCAAGTCGGACTTCGCGCAGCGGCCAAGCAAGAAGCGCTGGTTCACGACGTGCTGGATGTCTTTCGCGCAGACTTTGGGGAAGAGACTCCCGCTGCATCCCACGCGCCGGATCTGACGAGCTGCATCCAAGAGACGCTGCGACTGCTTGCGCCCAAAGCCGCATGGCGGAAGCTGTCGCTGCGCGTTGAACAAGACGGAACCGGACCCGTTCTGGTGCTCGGCGAGCGATCCCGCTTGGAGCGAGTCCTTGGCAACTTGATCGACAACGCGATTCGTCATGCACCGATGTCATCGGTGGTGCTCGTGTCGCTGCGAACAGAGTCCGGCTGCGCGTATGTCACCGTCGATGATGAAGGACCTGGGGTGCCCAGCGAGCTGATCGATTCCTTGTTTGACAAGTTCGCGCGAGATCGTCGCAGCGGTGGCAAGGTCGGACTCGGTCTGTACTTTTGCAAGATGACGATCGAGCGCTGGAAGGGATCGATTGGCTATTGCGCACTGCCGGTGGTCGGTGCTCGCTTTTGGTTCCGCTTGCCGCTGGTGACGAGCTGACGGAGGCCGGGTCTTCGGTAACGTGCGCTGTCGCGACCGAGTGCGGGTCACTCCCAGACGACTCCTGGGAGCTTCCTACGCGATTCCTACGCGATTCCTACAGCAGGCCCTTGAGCACCGTAAGGAGTCCGGTCTGCTGCGGCTCGGTGATGGCGCTGCCTTCCGCCTTGGCTTTGTCAACGGCAGCCTGAACACCGACTTTGGCGGCTTCCTCTTTTTGTGCGGCCATCGCAGTTGCATCCTGGGTCATTGCCGTTGCACCAGCCGAAGCCTTGCTGAGGTAGCCCTTCGCTGCGGTGACAGCAACCTGGATGAGCGTGTCCTTCAGTCCCAGGCTCTGTGAGGCCGATGCAATCGCAGGATCCGTCGCTGTGGCGCTCGCACTGGCTCCACCGGACATCGTGGCGCAGCCACTCAGGACTCCCGAAAGCAGCACCGCGCTCAGAACTCGCATGGTCATGATGATCTCCTTCTGTTTGATGGGGGACGTTGAACCGATGTTGGGCTGACCGCTGTTGTGCGGATCACACCCGCAGCGTCAGCGCAGAGAGATTCCCGCTGTACAGAGGACATCGGCGGAGCATCCGCGCGGCTCTGGGCTCCAGCTCGGAGCACTGTGCTCCGCTGAAGCTGCTTGGGTAGGAATCGATCCACCTTACCAAGGTACCAAAGTCCAAAGGCCCCTACAAGCAGCGCCAGGCTGAGCCCCAGCAGCCACGGACTGCGACGGTCTTGATAGGGATCTCGCAGGCTGCGCTCTGCATGAAACGGAACCTTCGCGACCGATGTGAGAGACGCACCTAGCGGCACATTGATCCGCACCAGCCCATTTATCGCCCAGCCGTTGGCATCCAGCAGCGGACCCAAGCTGCGCTGTCGAAGCTTGAGCCACGCAATGAACATCGACGGCAGCGAGATACACAGCACCGCAGCCAAGATTCCAAGTGGCATCCACGGTCCCAGGCCAAACAGAAGCGCCAGAATGCTACTGAAGAAGGTTGCGATTCCGCCCACCGCCACACCGAGCGCGGCCAGCGTTCCGAGATCGATTTTCTTTCCGAGCAGTGGCTTGGGCTCTGCTTCAGTTGGATGTTCCGCTGCGGCGCTCGCTGGCGCGGCTTCTTTGCTCTTGCTGGCTGATTCAGGTTCTGCAACCGATGCGCGCTTGGCCATCTGTTCTTCGACCATCCGCACGAACTGCTTGTACGGAGCAAAGAATGCTTGGCGAATGCTGATGGGATTTTCGATGATCTTGGTGACCGTCGCGTCAAAGTCTCTGCCTTGACGATCGTAGAAGATTCCGTTGCGGCCTACCATCAGGTGGTCCGCGTCTCCTCCTGTGAATGCAGCGACGATAGAGAGCTTCTCTCCGCTTGCGCGCACACAGTCACAGTACGCCAGATAGGTCTTCGCCAGTCCTGCCAGCGCAGCGTGCTTTCCGACATCCGCAACGTGGATACACAGCTCACAACAGCGACCATCCAGATACAGTCGTCCTGCTTGGAAGATGGCGCCGTTTCCTTGATAGAAGTCGGAAAAGTTTACGAAGTTGTTGAGCAGCTTCACAAAGTCACGCTGCAAGTGCAAAAGCTTGAGGAGTGCTGCCACCTGCTTGTATTCACCGTCGGCAGCGAGATCCTGATCGATGAGCTGTAGCAGCGCTTGCTGGCTGTGATTGGACAGCACTTCCTTTAGCTTGGGAATGCCAAGGGAGTCTACTTTGGTCGTCGGTTTTTCCGCGTACCAGGCTTGATATGCAGCCAGCTTGCTCTGCGCAGATTTCCACTGTGCTTCCGTCAGGGAATCGCTCTGCGTTTCCAGCAGCGCAGCCACTGCTTCTTGCAGCAGACGGACCTTGTCTGCCCACGCAGGATTGACGCCTTCCCCAAACGGCAAGCGATTGCCTGCACCGATTTTGGCGAGTGGCAGCTTGGCCATGTCCTGCGAGGCCAAAGACAGCTCTTTTCCGACGAGCGCTTGATACTCTGCTTCCGTTCCATTGAGCACCGAGATCGCGCGATCATCAAACGCAGCCAAGCGACAGCGCGCAAAGAAGTCTTCCACTTTGGGCGCCAGCTCTGTCAGCAGCGCACCCACGGACTCCGTTCGCTCCGCAAGGATCAGGATCTGTGGATCTTGCTCCGCTTTGACATGCCAATCGACCAGCAGCTTGGCTTCCGCAAAGAACGCGGTGAGCCGCTCTGTATCGATTCCGAGCTGTCCGCTGCGATCCGTCTCTGCTCCGTGGGTTGCAATGATGTCTTGCACCAGCTGCTCAAGTCGACTTCCGTTCGGACTGAGCGCCGCCGCACTGGGAACGAGCACTCCGTCTCCGTTCCATGGACGCGCGGAAAAGGTCTTCTCTGCTTCCGTCGCGTCTCCCAGCTTGATGTTGGCACCTTCTTTGGTGATTCCTTTTTCATCCAAAATGCGATGTGCCGCCGATAGGATTCCTTGTCCCAGCTCGGTCTGCGGGTTGATGCTGCTGAGCGCCAGCTCATCGCCTGCCTTCATCAGGACATCCAGCGAAGTGAGCGCATCGGTGAGCCACTCGAGCGTCGCCAGGATCTCAGGAATGCGGATGCGTCCATCTTCATCCGTGTCAATCCATGCGAGCGTCTTGGCATCGAGCTCCTGACCTTGTACCGAGCAGGCCAGCGAAACCCACAGCTTGGGATCCAGCGTCTTGAGCGCTGCGATGTCTGCGCCATCTCGAATCGCTACTTGATCGACGCCGCCACATCGAACGAACTTCCAGCGATGACTTTTGTTCTTCATGTGGCCTCTCTTATTCTTGATCAAGCAGTAGATGTCCCTGACGCTGAGACTGCGCCAACGGCAGGATGTTGAAGCACAATTTCGTCGAAGAGAGTCCGCAGTGTAACGGCGCTAGCTCGGGTGTTGCCACGCAATCTGTTTGAGCAGCTCTCGGACTTGGATGATGCGCTTTCCGCTCGCAAGATCGTTATAGCGTTCCCAGATCAACGAGTGCTGTCCTTCCAGCACGATCTTGAGGTGTGCGCGGCTCTCATCAGGAATCGGCATCGCACTGGGAACCCGCTGCTGCCATGCGGCCAGATCAACCAGAAGATCCACCAACCGTCGCAGATCCGACTTCTGTACCTGCGCTTTCAGCGTTCCCACCTGGGTTCGCACGGCTTGTTGTTCGATCCGTCCATCGCCATGAACCGTCAGAATCAGCCCACCGTGAAAGCCGTGCAGATCGTGATAGGTCACGCTCAGCGTGGGGAGCGTCGCGTCATCTGCTTGCAGTCGCAGCAGCGCCTGTCGGACTTGATCGGGATTCTCTGGCTGCTCGCTCTGCCCGACCCACTCCATCCACTTCCATCCGCCGTAGCCGACAGTCGCTAGCACGATTCCTACCACCAGCATCGTCATCATCGGTTGGATTCCTCTGGTCTGTACCTTGCGCGCGATCGCCTGTCGTCCATCGTCTGGGACCAGACTGCACAACAGGATGCCGCAGTCTAAACCTGCTGAGAAGCGGACACACCCTTGTCGCGATGCCGCGCCGGAATCATCCAGTGGACGCGCTTCTTCGCACCGGGTCTTCGCTGCCTGCTTCTTCCCGCTGACTTCCTCTGCGTAGGTTGAAGCGCTTCGTTTCCGACGAACACGCGCCGCTCACTTGTTCAGCCTGACAACATTTTGTTTACGGCGGCGGGGGCGGTGAAGCTGACCGACTTTGG
>CALMML010000326.1 GCA_937868485.1 uncultured Myxococcales bacterium
AAAGGGGAACAGCGCAATCCAGAGTATGTGAAGCTCAATCCGGGCGGTAAAACCCCGACGCTGGTGGACGGAGATCTGGTCGTCATTGAATCGAACGCAATCCTGATGTACCTGGCCGAAACGTACGGCAAAGGAAAGCTGATTGCAGAGAGCGGAAAAGAGCGCTGGCAGACGATTCAGTGGCTGGTGTGGCTCTCTTCCGAAGGTCACGGTCCACTGTCGCGTCCGTGGTATCTGAAAGTGCTCTATCCGCTCATCGGCATGACGCTCGATCAGACTGCGCTCGCAAGGTCGCATGTCGAAGCGCAGGTTCCGCTCAAGATTCTGGACCACGTACTGTCCTGTCAACCGTACTTTGGGGGCTCTGCATATTCCGTCGCAGACATCGCCATTGCAGAGTCGGTCTTCCTGACGCAGTGGGGCGGCTTTGACACCAGCGTGTATCCGAACCTCACGCGCTGGTTCCTGGATGTAACCAGTCGCGAAACCTACAAAGCGACGCGTCTTCCGCCGCACTAACGAGCACTCTCTTGTTGGCTTTGAGTCGTCATGGGACTTGGCGCATCGCGTAGAACAGCACTTGTGACCGGGGCTGCGGGATTCCTTGGATCACACCTGGTGGATCGACTGCTGGCAGAAGGGTTCGAGGTCGTTGGCATCGATAACTTGATGACCGGCGATCTGACCAACCTGTCAGCAGCTGGGCGCGATCCGCACTTTCACTTCCAGACCGGAGACGTGCGCGAGCCGATGCATGTCTACGCAGAGCTTGTCTTTAACTTCGCGTGTCCAGCGTCTCCGCTTCACTATCAGCGGGATCCTTACGCGACGTTTACAACAAGTGTGCTGGGGGCGCTGCGACTCATCGACATGGCACGCGGACGACGCTGCAAGATCGTGCATGCTTCGACTTCGGAAGTGTATGGCGATCCTTCGGTTCATCCGCAGCCAGAGAGCTATGTCGGCCACGTCAATCCGATCGGTGAGCGCGCCTGTTATGACGAAGGAAAGCGTGCAGCAGAGACGCTGTTTACCGACGCCAAGCGGATGTGGAATGTCGATGCGCGCTTGATTCGGATCTTCAACACCTACGGACCACGCATGGCCTGTAGCGATGGTCGCGTGGTGTCAAACTTCATCGTGCAAGCACTGCAAGGACAGCCGCTGACGCTCTACGGAAGCGGTCAGCAGTCGCGATCCTTTTGCTATGTGAGTGACCTGATCGATGGAATCCTGGCGCTGTCTCGTCTCGACTGCTGCGACGGTCCGGTCAACCTTGGCTATCCGCAGCAGCACACGATGGCGGAGCTTGCGGACAAAGTGCTCACGCTCACCGGATCTTCGTCAGAGATCGTGCGTCGTCCGCTTCCTCCCGATGATCCCAAGCAGCGTCAGCCGGACATCACGCGCGCACACGCGCTGATTGGCTTTTCGCCCAAAGTCAGCCTCGAAGAAGGACTTCAGCACACGATCGCAGACTTCCGGGCCCGACTGAATTCCTAATCCACTGCGCAGCGCGTGGACGCTGGTTAGGAATCGGTTAGGAATCGGTTAGGAATCGGTTAGGAATCGCTACGCTGCCGAGGCGCCCGTCTTTCCTTTTCCGTAGTACTGATCAAAGCGGCCTTCCAGAAGCTGCTGCACTTGCGCGGGCCACCAGTGCGCGTGACCTTTGGGCGTGGTGTATCCCGCTTCCATCAAGTAGCGCGCCAGCCTCGGATATCCTGGTCGTTCCCATGGCTCATCAGGAATCCGTAGCTCATGTTCGCGCCGCATCCGTTCCAGCATGTTTTCCAGGAACTTTTTCGGCGTCAGGTGCTTGGCTTCTTCGCAGCGCGCGATAAGACCTCGCACACTCCGCTCGGTAAACTTGCTTCCTTTGAGCGGTACATAGCTCTGTTCGTTGAGCACCAGCGCAATCTGCTTCGGGGTATGTCCGTGACTGTGAAGATCCAGGATCTTTTCCTTTAGCTCATGATCAGAGTGCGGACGCGGATTGTGTGGACGCGGCTTGTGCCAGCTGAGCCGCAGACGCAGGTTGTAGATCAGGCTCTTGGTCCACTTTTCCCCTTGCGGAGGCTTCACACCATCGGCATTGAGCCGCGACGCCATCTCTGAAATCGTGACTCCTTCCGCATTCCACTGCTTCAGCAGCGCGAGCACTGCTTGCTCGGTCGGATCTTCAATCAGCACCCGAAAGCGCGGATTGTCCGGGGCCTGCGTTGCCCGCATTCCGTACGGAACCTTGCCAAAGTGATAGCCGCGACTGCGCAGGTGCCGGATCGCTTCGCGCGTTCGCTCGCCCGTCGCTTCCCGTTCCATCTGCGCAAACACCAGCAGAATGCTCACCAGCGCGCGTCCGAGTGACGAATCGAGCTTGATCGACTCCCGAATCGCGACCAGCTCCTTGCGACCGTCTTTGAAGTAGCGCTCGTACAGCTCGCAGAAGTGCTTGATCGACCGACTGAGCCGATCGAACTTGAGCACGATCAGGATGTCCGCCGAGCCCGTCAGCAGATCGAGCGCATTCGCCAGCCCTGGCCGCTGATCTTTGCCGCCCGAGATCACGTCCTTGCAGATCTTCAGCAAGGTGTAGCCGTGAGCTGCACAGTATTGCTCGATTGCGGCGGTCTGCGCATCAAGCGACAAACCATCCGCTGCTTGCATATCAGTAGATACACGCACATAGCCTACAGCACGACGCATGGTTTGCTATGTTATTGCAAAGTGAAGCCTTTTGGTGAAGTGATTCTGATTGAGGTGTCAAATTCTTTCGAGAATCCACTGTGTGCAATTGAGATGATATGTACTCACTGGCGGACGGCTCCATACATGTGACGGCAAAATAAGAGCGATAGTGGACTTGTCGAGATGAAATTTCCGATAATTACATTCAAATGGCCGCTACGCCGTCTGGCAAAGATTCCAAATCACCAAAGGCAGCCGCTCCACTCGGGGGCACTGCTGAGTCGTCTCTGGGCACCGCTCACTCGGGCGCAGGTCCGTCCGGCGATGCCTCGTCTGACAGCAGCGACGAATACCTAGGCAAGACCTTTGGCAAATATCGCGTCACCAAGCGGATCGGCAACGGCGGGATGGCCGTGGTTTACCAAGCCGATGACTTGCTGATGAAGCGTCAAGTGGCGATGAAGTTCCTGTCGGGCGTATTTCTACATAAGCCCGCTGCCGTCGAGCGCTTTATGAGAGAAGCGCAAGTGGCCGGTCGTCTGAGCCATCCCAACATCATCGCAATTCACGACGTATCGAAGGAAGCGCGGGCGTGCTTCATCGTGATGGAGCTTCTGTCGCCGGGCAGCGCCGGACAGCACCTGAAGCAAAAAGGTCCGTACTACTGGGTCGTCGCCACGCGGATCATTGCCGACTGCTGTGCCGCACTCAAAGTCGCGCACGACGCGGGTGTGATCCATCGAGA
>CALMML010000327.1 GCA_937868485.1 uncultured Myxococcales bacterium
ATGTGTAAAACCGCGCCGGATCGCGACCGCGCACCGTTTTGCATTTGTAAAACCGCTCCCGGTCGCGACCGCGCACCGTTTTGCATGTGTAAAACCGCGCCGGATCGCGACCGCGCACCGTTTTGCATTTGTAAAACCGCTCCCGGTCGCGACCGCGCACCGTTTTGCATGTGTAAAACCGCGCCGGATCGCGACCGCGCACCGTTTTGCATTTGTAAAACCGTGCAAGGTCGCGACCGCGCACGGTTCTGCAGCTGGGAAAGGGCCACAGGGCGCGCTGCGGGCTGGCTGCTGGGCTGCGAGGTGCCCCAGCAAGACCCCCGCCGCGCTGCGGTCAGTCCCTGGACGTGATTGGGGCCAGCCACAAGCCGGTCAGCGCATCGATGAGCGCGTCTGCCGTGGACTGCCAGCTGGATCCACTGGGCGCGCTGCCTTCTTGGATGGCCCGCTCGTACTCTGCGCAGATGTGGACAATCAGCAGACGACACATGTCGCCGCGCTCCCGCTGGAGCCGCTCGGGCAGGTGTGAGATCAGCCGAAACATCCCGTCGATGGTCTGCTGCATCGACACCGAGCCACTGCGCGCCTCACTGATAAACAGCTCGCGCAGCACCGGATCGGTCGTCACCTGGGCGATAAAGCGCGCGTACCACGTCGGCTGACCCAGCGCCGCCAGGTACTCGGTGGTCGGGCGCACCAGGCAGGCCATAAAGTCGCGCAGCTCCTGCGACTGGGCGATGTGCGCCAGCATCTCGGTGCGGCGCTGCTCGATCGGCAGGTGATGGCGACGAATGATCGCCAGGATGAGATCCTGCTTGGTTCCAAAGTGATACCCGACCGCGAAGTTGTTCGACTGCCCTGCCTCTTCGCTGATCTGACGGTTCGAGACAGCGGCGACCCCGTGCAGGGCAAACAGTCGCTCTGCGGTGACAAGGATGCTCTCACGCGTCTCACTGCTTCGTTCGGATCTGGCTTGGCTGACCATTTCACCTGTGCTCGTTCGGCGTCTTTGTGTCCCTGCGGACTTGTCTATGGCCCGCGATCCTAAGCGCATTTTCTGCAAACCGGCCACATGCTGATGTGGCAGAGGGTCCACAACGCCTGGATCGTCCTTTGTGACCGACGACCAATCGATGGCGTTGCGTGCTACGATGCGTGCCGCGCCCTGCCCTGGCATGCCACGCAAGCCCGTAGCCCACCATGTCCAAGACCTCCCGCGATCGTGAACCAGCCGTTTTGCCGCCGCAGCGTCCCGACCCGCCGTGGACCCAGGTGGGACCGCACCGGATTCGCGTGGTCGATGACTGTGTCGAGCGCGTGATCGATGGACCGATGACCCTCGAGCAGGCACTGGTGTTTGAACGCTTCCAGCTTCCGGTTCACGAAAAGTATTCCTATGCGCTGACGCTCAGCGACTGCCACAAGGCCGATGGAATGTCCGCCGATGCGCGTCGCTATGTGGCCCAGCAGGCCCGGCTTCACCCCGAGCGCATCTACTTTTCCGCCCTGTACGGGTGCAGCACGCTGACCATTGCAGTATCGACGCTGGTCATGCGCGCCATCACGCTGATTTCGGGTAAGCCGCAGTATCTGGAGATCTGCCGCGATGAAGCCAGTGCCCGCGAACGCTTGGCCGCCTTTCGAGCGTCCTGGCAGCGCGACAAGGCCCGTCCGCGCACCAGCTGACCCGGACGCCCACCCCGATCCCGTGTGGATCGCCGCCCCAGCCAGGCCGCCGGACCGCTCAGGTGATCACCCGACCCGCCGAGCGTGATACGATCGAGTCACCTTCAGACTGTCCATGCCAACCGAGCGAGGTGCCGCCATGTCCAGCCCAGCCGCAGACCCGCCAGAACCAGCCCTTGCCACGCCGAGCCGTCCCGTCGCCTGGCAGCAGGTGGGCGCACACCGGGTGCGGACCGTGGACGACTGCGTCGAGTGGCAGATCAACGGCCCGATGTCGCTCAGCGAGCTGCAAGCGATCGAGCGGCATCACCTGGACGTGATGGACCAGTACGGCTACTGGCTGGCGCTGGTGGACTGTACGCACGCAGGCGGGCTAGAGCCCGTGGCCCGCCGCTACGTCGCAGAACAAGCACGCCTACACCCGGACCGCGTCACCATGTCGGCGCTGTACGGCTGTAGCCCGACGGTGGTTGCCCTGTCCACGCTGGTCTGTCGGGCGGTCAAGCTGTTTTCGGGCAAGCTGCATCCGGTCGAGATCTGCTCAGACGAAGCCAGTGCCCGCGCCTGCTTGGCCGCGTTTCGCAAGACGCACCCCGGTGTGCCCCGCGCCAAGCGCCCCACCACCCACTAGCCACCACGTCCTCTTCGCCGACGCTTGGGTCAGGTGCCAGCCTGGCTACGGGGGGCGTCGGGGCTTCTGCGCAGCTCGATGACGACGCGGGTGCCGCCGCTCTTGCGGTTGAGCAGGCGAATGCGACCCCCGGCTTCTTCGACGATCTGCTTGGTGATGGCCAGTCCAAGCCCGGTGCCGCGCGTCTTGGTGGAAAAGAACGGATCAAAGATGCGCCGCCGGACCGCCGAGCTGATGCCGACGCCGCTGTCGGCAATGGTGATGAGGACGGGGCGATCCAGGTGCTTGGCACTGCGCTTTTGGCGGACCGTACACTCAATCACCGAGCGCAGCGGATCGCCGGGAGTGGCCGCCTCGCAAGCGTTGATGAGCACATTCCACAGCACCTGGCGCAGCTGGTCGCCGTCGATCAGCGCCGAGATGCCCCCTTGCGAAGGCGGCGAAGGGACATCGAGTCGCAGCAGCAGACCATGCGCCTTGCCACGCAGCAGATCGAGCACTTCGCGCAGCACGCCCACCACGTCGGTGCGCTGCACGGTGGCACGGGTGGGCCGGGCAAAGCGCAGCACGTTTTGCAAGATGCGATCCAGCCGCTGGACCTCACTGCCGATGGCCAGCGCTTCGGGACGGACGGGACTGTCGGACGGTAGCTCTTCGGCGATGACCTGGGCAGCGGCGCCAATCGACACCAGCGGGTTTCGGACCTCATGGGCGATGCGGGCTGCCATCTCTCCCAGGGCCGACAGTCGCTCGGTCTGAAGCAGGCGCAGCCGCAGCCGCTGACGCTCGGCATCGTCGCGCTTGCGCTCGGTCTGATCGTGGATGCGAAACACCGCGCCCGCCGCCAGGCCGGTGTCATCGCCCAGCAGCAGCGCCGAGACATGGCCGACAAAGCGCTCCTTGCGGTGCTCGGGGGACACCCGCACAAGACGCAGCTCGGCTTCGGCAAAGCCGGTGTGCGGCAGCCGCGACAGCAGGTCTTTGAGCTGGGTCTTGGCATTGGGCGTGGCCGCCAGCTCCAGCACCGACCGACCACACAGCTTGTCAGGCGGAAGACCGAGCACCTGCTGGCTGGCGTCGTTGACCTGCTGAATCACCGCACGGGTATCGAGCGTCAGGATCGCATCGCCAATCGAGCGCATGACCTTGGCCAGGCGGTCTTTGGCGAGCAGGCTCTCGCGCCGGACCTGCTGGCTCCAGCCGAGATCTTCGACAGCGACCGCGACCAGCAGCCCGGACGGACCCTGCACCGGATCTTTGCCGGCCACGGCCAGCTTGCGCAGCGTCACCCGCAGCGGCCACGGCGTGGTGATGCCCGCGACCACGCTCGGACGATTGGCCGACACCGACACCACCACCGACTCGCCCGCCGACAGTCGATCCCACAGGTCGGGACTGCACAGCAGGTCGGGCGACGGCAGACGAAGCACCTGATGCAGCGGCTGACCATCCAGCGGCAGATCGCGACAGACCAGCTGACTGCCATCTGAAGACAGCTCACAGGTCCAGATCTGCGGCGGCGGCACGGCCAGGGCCCCCAGCTGCTCTAGGCGCTGCGCGGTGTTCTGAAGGGCGTCTGACTCCAGCTCGGCCCCGACCCGCTCGGCATAGGAGATCAGCAGATCACGCTCGCTGCCGGTAAAGCCCGCGCTGCCGGGCCGATCGACCAGCATCACCCCGAGCGCGCGAATCCGTCCGAGCACTGGCACCGCCGCAAACGAGCGCGCCCCGGCAATCGCATGAATCGAATCGAGGATCTCGGGCGGCAGCACGCCACCGGCCAGATCCGCGACATCGGTAGACAGCAGCACCCGCTCTTCGCGCAGGGCGCGCACGATCAAGCTGTGCTCGACCTTGAGCGGAATGTGCAGCCCACCAAGCTGAAAGCCAAGGGCGTGCTCGACCTGCACCAGATCCCCAGCAGAGCGCGGATTGACCGCAACCGCCATCCGCAGCATCTGCCGATCTTCATCAAGCAGGGCGAGGCTGGCACTGTTGCACGGCAGCGTCTGCGCCACCGCGTACAAAATGGCCTGTAACGACTTGAGCGCCGACGTGGTTTCCGACACGGGCCGGAGCATCGTCCGTCGTAGCTACGCTGTCAATCAGGGCAGCGTGGGGACGACAAAGTCCGAAAGACCCAAGCGACGCAGGACCAGATCCATCGGCAGCCGCACGCTGACAGACAGAGCCGCTGGATCGTGCCGCTGCGGCAGCACAAGCGGCCTGGGCAGCCGGGCATCGGTGAGCAGCGAAGCGGGCAGCAGCCCCGCAGGACACATCACCGAGCATGCGCCACAGCCACTACACTGCGACGCGACCGTTGGCGACACCGGCTCACCGCGCAGCAGCGCTTGCATCGCCCGGTGCGGCGAAAGGGACTCGGGACAGACGGTGCTACAGAGCACACAGCTCAGGCAGGCATTGGCGATGCGCGGGGCGGGATCACGCAGCAGGCGGCGACGGGCGAGCAGCTCGTGATCGGCAGGCAAGATGAGCAGGTGCGAGACATCGCTCGGCAGCGGCTCGTCTGCGCCCCACACCTGGCCGGTGAGCGCCCCGCCACACAGCGCCACCCACGCGGCCGACGGACTACCCAGGCAGCGGCGGACCAGCTCTCGCGGGGTCCAAGCCGGGGACGCCACGCCTTCAACCGCCAGATCCAGCACCTGCGGCTGCCGCACCGCGCCGACCACCGAGCACAGCGCAAGCGGCGGTCTGTGCGTCACCAGCGCCCCGACCTGCGCCACGGTCAGCGGATCAACCACCCAGACCTGGCCCGCGTCTTTCACCAGCTCGCGCGCGGGATCGGACGGAAACGACGGCGCGGTCTGCGCCACCACGATCGAGGTCTTGTGACACAGTCGCCCCAGCTCGCTGAGCAGTCGCGGAGACGACGAAGCAAAGCCAACCATCGGCGCCGCAGTGGCCAGCTTGAGCGCAGCCAGTCCATCCGTGAGGAGCGATCCGTGCGAAGTACACAGCGCAGCAAAGAGCTGACCAAGCGGCGGCTCGGCATCGCCATCGACCCAGATTCCAGACAGAAGCCCCGGTCGGGCATCGACAAAGCGTGGCCACAGCGGCTGCGGCAGCTGTGAGGCCGCCAGCAGCGCCCGCAGCTCGATCGCAGCGTGCGCACGCTCTGTCCCCAGCATGCGCGCAGCAAACGGCGATAAGGAAGTCTGCACAGGGGTGGCCATGAGCGCGGTCATGCTAGCAGAATCCTTCGCGATGTCGCGGCCTTGCAAGGATGATTGGCGACGCGCGAGCTATCCGTCACACTCAACGTGGGGTGATGCAACGCCTTGGCTTCGGGGCTTCATACGCTGAGATCATCATTCTGATCGCACCGCAAGGAGGGGATTCCGGATGCCCAAGCGCACACTGCTGCTGCTGGCTGTTTTAAGTGGCTGTGATGGACTGTGGCAGGGCTTTAAGCAGCCGGTTTCCGAAAACTGCGTCATCCATCCTTCGGCCTGTACGCAGGGACAGGTCTGCAACACCAGCACGGAAGTCTGCGAGCCCGAGGTCAGCGCGCCCCTGGACATGAGCAGCAGCGCGGTCCCCCCCTGCGGGCCCAACGACTTCTGCTGGGACAACCCACTGCCAAGCGGCAACACGCTGCGCAGCATTTCCCTTGTGTCAGCCCAGAGCGGCTTTGCGGTCGGCGACCAAGGCAACATCTGGCTGCTCGGTCCGGCGGGCTGGCAAGCGTCTGCGAGCCCGACACGCAACGCCCTGTATGGGGTCGCAGCCACGTCCGCTACGTCTGCGCTGGCGGTCGGTCAGGCGGGCACCGTGCTGCGCTTTGATGGCAAGGCCTGGACCTCCGTAAGCTGCGGCACCTCGGTCACACTGCGCGGCGTCCGCACCTTACCAAGCGGCGAGTCTTGGCTGGTCGGGGATCAGGGCACGGTGCTGCGCCTGAACGGATCGTCCTGTAGCCCGGTGGCCAGCGGCGTCACGGTCCAGCTCAACGCAGTCGATGGAACCGACGCGACGAACATCTGGATCGCGGGTGGAAACGGCACGATTCAGTTCTTCGATGGCACCAGCTTTCGTTCGCAGATGACCGGCACCAAAGAAGAGCTGCGCGGAATCTACGCAGCGACATCAGTCGAAGCCTTCGCCTGTGGCACACGCGGCACCTTGCTTCGCTACTCCCAAGGAAGCTGGAACAGCGTCAGCCTGGGCACCACCCAGTCACTGGAAGCCATCGCTGGCAAGCTGGCAGACAACGTCATCGTCGCAGGCGCAGCGGGAGTCAGCTATCGCTTTGATGGCACCACCTGGAAGCAGCTTCCAACCGTCTCCAAATACCGGATCGATGGCGTCGCGGTCACGGGCAGCGATGCGCTGCTGGTCGGAGACTTCGGGACCATCCTTTGCTGAAATTACCGCGCAGCCCCCAGCCAGCGACCTGAGCACCTTGCGACGTACAGCGTCCCCACAGACGTCCCACACAGCGCGTCCGGCCCGGTGATCTTGTCCGGTGGAAGGTGAAAAGTCGGCGGCGGCGAGGGTCAAGCCGACGCGCGGCCCGCCCAGCGAGCGAAGCGGGACGTGGGGCCTGTTTCTCCAGACGGTTGTTCGTGAAGATGCGGTATCCTAGTCCCCGTTCTTTCGCACAAGTCCTCACCAAGGAGACCCCTCAACATGGCAAACCCCAAGGTTTATTTCGACATCACCATCGACGGAAAGCCCGCTGGCCGCATCGTGTTCGAGCTGTTCGCGGACGTGGTGCCCAAGACGGCTGAAAACTTCCGCGCGCTGTGCGTGGGTCACGAAGCGGGCGGCTACACCGGCAGCTCGTTTCACCGCGTGATTCCCGACTTCATGCTTCAGGGCGGCGACTTCACCAACCACAACGGCACCGGCGGTCGATCGATCTACGGCAACAAGTTCGCCGATGAAAACTTCAAGCTTCGCCACGACCGTCCGGGCCTTCTGTCGATGGCCAACGCCGGTCCGAACACCAACGGCTCGCAGTTCTTCATCACCACGGTGGTGACGTCGTGGCTCGATGGCAAGCACGTCGTGTTCGGCCAAGTGACCGAAGGCATGGACATCGTCAAGAAGATCGAGAGCTACGGCTCGGGCAGCGGTCGCACCAACGCCAAGATCGCCATCGCCAAGAGCGGTCAGCTGTAGTCGCTTTCGCTGCGGAGCGGATGGCCGTGCGGAGTGAAATCCTTCGTGTAGGCCGGGCCCGAGTCCGCAGCGAGTTTGGGCTTTTTTGGGGACGTTGGCAGCGCGCAGCCTGCACGTACTTGCGTCCCCAGCGCTCGCATCCGGCCTGCATTTCGTCGCGTGAGACGAGCGCAATCCGTCAAGCGCGTCGCTCCGTAGACCATCCTTTCCTGGGATGGTCTGGCGATGCAGACCAAGGTCGGCAACATCGAGACGCTCAACGGCATTGTCTCGATCGGCAGCGACCTGTGGGCGGTCGGCGACCTGGGTGGGACGTTTCGTCAGCGCGGCAGCGGCTGGACCGCAGTGCCCTCGAGCGTGACCGATCCGCTGTGGTCGCTGTGGGGCAGCACGACCAGCGATATTTGGGCGCTCGGTCCGTCAGGCATCTTGATTCACTGGGATGGATCGACGTGGTCGCCACGAACGCTGGGACTTGGCACTCCGCGCGGGCTGTCGGGAACCAGCGCAAACAACATCTGGGCAGTCGGCGGCATGGGCGGTATCTATCGCTACGACGGCGTCGGCTGGACCAAAGAAATGAGCGGCACCACAGCCGATCTCTACGCAGTGTGGGCGGTGGATGCAAACAACGTCTTTGCGGCAGGCAGCGGCGGCACCCTCTTGTATCGCAGCGGCGGCAAGTGGCAGAGCGAAGCGAGCCCGTCCAGCGTCGATCTATTGGGCATCTGGGCCGCGGATTCCACGACGGCGTATGCGGTAGGCAACCTGGGCACGATCTTGCGACGATCCAGCACGGGCTGGGCCGCCGAAACGAGCGGCACGAGCAGCATGCTGTGGGGCGTCATGGGCAGCAGCGCCACCAATGTCTGGGCCGTCGGCATCGGCGGTCAGATTCGGCAGCGCAGCAGCGGCACCTGGAAGAGCATCACCAGCGGAACGGCCAACGATCTGTTCCAGGTCCTGGTCACAACCAACAAGGTCTATA
Source organism: uncultured Myxococcales bacterium (assembly GCA_937868485.1). Classification (GTDB taxonomy): domain Bacteria; phylum Myxococcota_A; class Polyangia; order Palsa-1104; family JAEUJZ01; genus JAEUKA01. The sequence continues at coordinate 8,457 of CALMML010000327.1, forward strand.
CCGTCGGAGCGGGTGGAACGGTGCTCAGCCGCAACCTGTAGCGTCTGCGCGTGCGTTATCGTCGCTCTGGACGCGGCATCAGCTGGCCAAGCGGCGTGGTCTGCCAGTGCGGATGCTGGTGAATGAGCGCGCGATCAATGGGCAGATCCAAGTCGCTGTGCAGCTGCTCGGCGGGCGTCTCTCCCGACACGATGACAAGCTGGCTCGGATCGTGCTGATGAATCTGCTCTGCCACCTCGACCCGCAGGGCGGACGCGGACAGCAGCGGCAGTGTCGGATGCAGGCTCCGGCGCAGGCGTCGATTGCCGGGCTCTCCGCTCAAGCGCAGGGGCAGCTCGCTGCGAAACAGCACGACATAGTAGCGACGCATGTCTTTGTGTGCCTGCGCATAGCGCTCGACGAAGCGCTCTTGCTGCTGCGACTCGACACAGCGCGGACTGCGGGCCTTGCGAACCAGGGCAATCGCCTGCGCTGCGGACAGTCCTTCATGCGTGAGCAGCGCCGACGCAATCGTGCCCGCGCGACCAAAGCCGCCAATGCAGTGAATCAGCAGCTTGTGGCCTTCGCCCAGCCAGCGCAGAAGCTCTAGACACAGCGAGCGCGTCGCCCACAGATCATCGGGAGGCTCTGCATCGCGAATGGGAAACGACAGGCTGGCGATTCCTTGCTGACGCAGCGCGTTGCGCAGACCGAACACGCCATAAAACGACAGCTCGGACTCATCGACCAGCGTCACCACGAGCGAGATACCGAGCGCCGCCAGCACCGCCGCATCCTCTTCCACCGTTCCCCCCAGATCGGGCCGACCTGGACACGGCGACAGACCGACGCGACCGGGCGCATCGATCAGCGAGCGATCCAGCGACACCAGCCAGTCTACGCGCAGCAAAGACGAAGAAGAGGGCAGCGACATCCCCCGTACTTTACTCTGTGACGGATAGGTGACGCGAGCGCGCTGACACAGGCGCCAAAGCTTGCTAACCTGCGCCGCTGTGCCGAGCTCCTCGTCGTCGTCAGAGCTGCTGACTTTGCCGTTTGTTCCCGTCCACGAGTCGGTGCCGCAAGCGCCTGCGGTGGTGGCCGAGCCTGCACATGCGGAGCAGGCGGTGGATCCATCAGCGCGGATTGCCCAGGCGCTGTCGCTTCTGTGTCCGCTGCCACATGCGCTCAGGCCGCGCGACGACAATGCACCGATTCCCGTGGGGGTCGATGACAGTGCCGAAGACCTGGCCGCATCGCTGGCGGTCATCCGTCAGGTGCTGTCGCTGCTGCAAGGACTGGGCGACTGTCGGCACGCGGGGCTGTGTCTGCTGGCCGAAGATCATGACTCGGTGACGGTGGCGATCTCGGTGGAGGATCCAAGTCCAGGGCTGATTCCCCGGCGACTGCCGCTGTCGGCGATGCGAGCGACGCTGCGGCAAGGAGCGATGGCTCCGCTGCGCGATGAGACCGCACTGTCCCAGCTTCGCGCGGCGCTCGGCTGGCCGATGCACGATGTGCACACGCTGTGGCTGTGTCTTCTGCCAACGGCGCTGGGTAGCAAAGAGCATGCACGCTGGGCGCTGACGCTCGGCGGGGGCGAGTCGCTGTTTGCGCAGTCCCACCCGGCGGACTGTCACGAGCTGGTGGCGCTGCTGCAAGTGCTGGCGCTGTCGATTCCGAGCCTGCGCCTGGATGAGACGCTGCGCGAGCGAACCCGTCCGCTGCGCGTCGAGATGATTGCCCCGCCGCTGCGTCCGCCGGGACTCGGTCGCTATCGCGAGTTTTTTGAAACAAGCACCGACGGAATCATTGTCCTTGATGAAGAAGCGAAGGTGGTCTGGCTCAATCGCGTCGCGGAGCAGCTGACCGGCTACGCCACCGCAGGACTGGCGGGCAGGCCGCTGACCGATCACGTTCCAGAGCCGCATCGAGAGCGCGTGCTGTCGTGTCTGACCGAGCCCTCGCCGCGTCGAACACCGTCGAACTTTGATCTGCCGCTGCTGTCGACCTCGCAAGAGCTGCTGACCTTGTCGGCGTCCACGTCGCAGATTCAGGAACCGCGACGGCTGTGCGTGGTGACGTTCCGCGATGTCACTGAGCGACGGCACCTGGAAGCGCAGCTTCGGCGCGCCAAAGAGTTCCTCGATCGGGTGTTTGACTCGACGGTGGATGGCATTGTGGTGGCGGATCTGCGTGGGCGCGTTCGCATCTTCAACCAGAGCGCGTGCCGCATCACGGGCTATGCGACGACAGATGTCATCGGTCGCGTGCCGGTGTGGCGACTGTTTCCCGATCGAGAAGCGGTTCACATCATGGCAGAGCTACGCAGCAACGACTTTGGCGGACCGGGACGGCTGCTTCAGTCGCGTCGCACCATCGTCGGCAAAGACGGCGAGCGGATTCCGGTGGCGCTGACGGCAGCCATCATTCGTCACGGTGAACAAGAGATGGCCACCGTCGGAATCTTCCAAGATCTACGCGAGCGACTGCGGATGGAAGAGAGCCTGCGCACGACGCAGGAAAAGCTGGCGGAGACGCAGAAGCAAGCGGTGCTGGTCGAGCTGGCGGGAACCACCGCGCACGAGCTAAACCAGCCGCTCACGTCGGTGATGGGCTATGCCGGACTGCTCAAGCAGCGCATGCCGACGGAATACGCCGAGCTGCATCGCTTTGCCGATGTGCTGCTGCTGGAGTCGGAGCGAATGGCGGACATCGTGCGCAAGATTGGCCGGATCACGCTGTACGAGACGCAGTCTTACGTCGGAGAGACGCGGATTCTCGATCTGAACAAGTCAGCGGGAGAGCCCGCGCCGCTGCCGCCTGAGCCGCCGTCGCGACCAAACAGTGACGGACCGCTGTTTTCGAAGCTCCCGAAGAAGTAAGCCGCGCGTGAAATCGCCCGGCGAGTCAAGGCTCGCCAGGCTGGCTATTCACCAAGCCGCGCGACGATGAGCTTGCGCACCAGCGTCGGATCGGCAGATCCGCCTGTGGCCTTGAGCACCTGACCGACGAACATGCCAAGCAGCGACTTTTTGCCTTCGCGATAGCGTGCGGCGTTTTCGGCGTTGTCGGCGATGACCTTGTCGACAATCGGATCCAGCGAGCCTTGGTCCGCGACCTTTTTGAGACCCAGCTTTTCGATGATCGCGCGCGGCGATCCACCTTCGGTCAGAAGCTGGAGCAGCACGGTCTTGCCTGCGCCGGTCGAGATCTCTCCGTCATCGGTAAGCTTGGCAAGCTCCGCCAGCTGCGCCGCACCCAGCGGAAGCTCCGACAGCGAGCGTTCCTTCAGCGCACGCAGCACCTCGCTCATGATCCACTTGGCGATGCTCTGCGGATTGGCATAGACCGCCAGCGCAGCCTCGAAGAAGTCGGGAACGCCGGGATCTCCGCTCAAAATGTCGGCTTCTTCTTCCCCAAGTCCTAGCTCACTGCGATAGCGCTGATAGCGCGCTTCCAAGCTCGGATCTTTCTGTCGCGCTTCGGCCCGAAGCTGCGCTCGGCTCTTTTTCTGCGGACGGCTGCGCTCGGACGACTCTTCCTTCGTGACCGGCTCGCTCTTGTGCTTGGGATCTTCCGCTTCCGCTTCGCTCTGATTCTGCTTCGCCCACGAGTCACGCAGACCGACGACGCGATTAAAGACCAAGCGACCGGGCTGACTGTCGATCGGATCGCTCGCGAAGAAGCCCTGACGCGCAAACTGATAGCGGCTGCCCGGTTCGTCACGGGCCACGCTCGGTTCCACCAGCGCAGATGAGATGATGCGCAGCGACGCAGGATTCAGATCTTCGTGGAAGTCGCGCTCTTCGCCGGGTCGCTCGGCGACAAACAGGCGATCGTACAGTCGCACTTCGCACGGAATCGCTGATGCGTTGTCGACCCAGTGAATGTTGCCTTTGACGCGACGCGAAGACTGTCCGCTGCGCGACTCTGGATCGTAGGTGCAGTGCAGCTCGATGACCTGGCCGGACGCGTCCTTTATTACGCCTTCGCAGCGAATAATATAGGAAAACAGGAGCCGCACTTCCTGACCGGGAGACAGGCGATGGAAGCCTTTGGGAGGACTCTCTTCAAAGTCCGAGCGCTCGATGAAAAGCTCTCGCGAAAAGGGCAGAGGCCGGGTTCCTGACTTGCCAACTTCCGTCGGAAAATCCGCTGCATCGACCGTCTCTGTCTGGCCTTGCGGATAGTTGGTGATCACCACCTTCAGCGGCTCTAACACACACATCCGTCGCGGCGCGCGATAGTTTAGGTCGTTGCGAATGCAGTACTCGAGCTTTTCGTAATCGACCTGGCTGTTGGCTTTGGCAACGCCGATCATCTCTGCAAAGTCGCGAATCGCTTCCGGGGTCACACCACGCCGACGCAGACCCGCAATCGTTGGCATGCGCGGATCATCCCAGCCCGAGACGGCCTTTTCCTCGACGAGCTTGAGCAGGTTGCGCTTCGACATCATCGTGTACGCAAGCGACAGACGCGCAAACTCGAACTGATGCGGAACCGCCGGCAGAAGCTCACGCGCTTCCGCCACCACCCAGTCGTAGAACTCGCGGTTGTTTTCAAACTCCAGCGTACAGATCGAGTGCGTGATCGACTCAATCGCATCGGAGAGCGGGTGCGCGTAGTCGTACATCGGATACAGACACCACGCGTCGCCGGTTCGGTGATGATGCGCATGACGAATCCGATAGATCACGGGATCGCGCATCAGCATGTTCTTGGCAGACATGTCGATCTTGGCGCGCAGAACGTGGGCTCCGTCCGGGAATTCCCCTTTCCGCATCCGCGCAAACAGATCCAGGTTTTCTTCGACGCTGCGGCTGCGATAGGGGCTCTCTGTTCCGGGCTCTGTGAGCGTGCCGCGTCCTTCGCGAATCTGTTCCAGCGTCGAGCTGTCTACGTACGCTCTGCCCTTTTTGATAAGGTAGACCGCGATCTCGTACAGCTTTTCAAAGTAGTCCGAGGCGAAGAACATCTTGTCGCCCCAGTCGAAGCCGAGCCACTTGACGTCGCGCTGAATCGCTTCAACGTACTCGATGTCTTCCTTGGTCGGATTGGTGTCATCAAAGCGCAGGTGACACGCCGCAGGATGGCCCGCTTGTCCGTAGTCGCGCGCGATGCCGAAGTTGAGGCAGATCGACTTGGCATGACCGATGTGCAGATAGCCGTTCGGTTCGGGAGGAAAGCGCGTCACGACGTTTGTGTGACGACCGCTTTGCAGATCCGCATCAATGATGTCGCGGATGAAGTTGGAACGGAGCGGCTCACTGCTGGCTGTGCTCTTGCCATCCGCAGTGCGCGAAACAGAGGCTCCGTTGCTATCGGGAAAACGGTCGGTTGCGGTGCTCACGGGACAAGTCTCCGATGGTGCGTCGAGGCGGCGATTATAGGAGCACGCCGTCAGCCAGGGAAGCATCAAATCCACGGTCGGGAACTTGTCCACACACTTGCAGGGGACGCGCAGCGACTGCTAAGCTCGTCGGGCCGATGTCTTTATTTGAGCGCCTGTCTGCACTAGAGAAGTCGAAGCTAGCGGTCTGGGTGTACGACAATGACCGCGCTCGGATTCTATGGGCCAACCGCGAAGCGCTGGCGCTGTGGAAAGCCAAGAGCCTGCAAGAGCTTACGAGTCGGGATTACTCGGACAACTCGCCCGCAACCCAAGCTCGGCTGGATGGCTACATGCGCGCGGTTCGTCGCGGCGAAGAAGTCGCAGAGGACTGGACGCTGTATCCCAAAGGCAAGCCAACGACGATGACGCTGCACGGATCATCGATCGAGCTAGACGACGGACGGCTCGCGATCCTGTTCCAAGCGATGTACAAAGATCAGACGCTGGAAGGCTCGATGGTGCGCGGGGTCGAAGCGCTGCGTCATACGTCGCTTTTGGTCAGTCTGTTTGATGAACAAGGCGGAGAGCTGTTCCACAATCCGGCGGTGCTGCGTGAGTTTGGCGACGACACCAAGCTGAGCACGATGTTTCCCTCTCACTGGCAGCAGATCCTGCACACCGTGACGTCCGGGGAAGTCTTTTTCGATGAGCTGTCCATCACCAGCAAGCACGGAGAGCGCTGGTTCATTGTCGAAGCACGTCGCGCCACCGATCCCGTCACCGGAACGCGCGCGATCCTGATTCAGCAGCACGATGTCAGCAAGCGTCGCCAAGCCGAAGAGCTGGCCGAGACACGCAGTCAGCTCCTGGAAGAGCTGCACAAGACGCTGGCGCTGGTGGAATCGCAGCGGCAAGAGATCCTGGCCTTGTCGGCTCCGATCATTGATGTCGGACGCGGTACGCTGGCGGTTCCCATCATCGGAGAGCTGAGCGACACGCGCGGAAACGAGCTATCGGTCCGGCTGCTGTCGATGGTCAGCGAAAAGCGCGCCCAGTACGTGATCTTGGATCTGACCGGCTGCGCGGCGTTCGACGATGCGGGCGCACAGCTGTTTTTGCGGCTGACGCGGTCGATTGAGCTGCTCGGATCGCAAGCCGTGGTGACGGGCGTTTCGGCAGCGCTGTCCCGCACGCTGGTCTTTGCAGGCGTCGATCTGTCGCTGCTCAAGACGCTGCGCAGCCTGCGCGATGGGCTCGAGTTCTGTCGTCAGCAGAGCAAGCGTGCAGCCTAACTATCCGCCTTAAAACCAGATAAATCTTTAGCAATTGCCAATACAAAATCGGCAACGATACAATTTCAACAGCGTATCGTGTCGAAAGCGACCTTATCCAGACTGGGTGTGAGTGCTCGCGGACTGTGGGCGCTCGGACTTGCTGCGTATCTGTCGGCTTGCTCGGTGGACCCGGGCTTGTCACAGACGGACAGCGTGCGGCCCAAGCTGGCGATCAATCCCGACGGTGATGTCACGGTCACGACGACGGGACGAGTGCTCAACACGTATTCGCCGCTTCAGCTTCCGGCGGTGGTGGGTGACACAGCGGTGACGGTTCAGAGCCTGTCGCAGCTTGGCGTCAAAGCCGACGATCTGGTGATGATCATCCAGATGCAAGGCGCGCAGATGGCCGTCAGCGACGATGACCAATACGGAACCGTGCAAAACCTGCAAGGTGCGGGACTGTATGAGCTTGTGCGCGTGCGCGGCGTGGACTCAGCGACGTCACGGGTGCTGCTCGATACGCGCTGTGGTGGGCTGCGCAATGCCTACAGTGTGACGGGACGATCGCAGGTCGTGCGGGTGCCGCAGGTCGGAAACCTACAAGTCATGACGGGATCCAGCATCGTGGCGCTGCCGTGGGATGGTCAAAAAGGCGGCGTCATCGCCGTTCGCGCGTCGGGAAACATCGTGGTCGATGGCATCGTCGATGCGAGCGGACAAGGCTTCCGAGGCGGCGCGGCCCAGACCGGACTCGGTGTCCAAGCCGATGAGAGCACCGATCGTCCAGGCTTTCGAACATCGATCGCGACGCAAGGAGCCGCCAAAGGCGAAGGGATCGCCGGAAGTGCCAGCGACTATGCGACGCAGAGCGGCGGCTTGGGTCGCGGCGCACCGGCCAACGGCGGCGGCGGCGGCAATGGCTTTAAGAGCGGTGGTGGCGGCGGCGCGGGCGGCGGCGGCAGTCGAACCTACGACGGCAGCGGCGTGATGGACAATAACGCGGTCGGCAAAGCCGCGTGGAGCCTCGATCCCGTCACCATCAGCCAAGGCAAGCTCAGCACGTCGAGCGGCGGCGGTCGTGGCGGCTACAGCAGCAGCAGCAGCGATCAAGACGCGCTCACCGTTGGTCCAGGATCCAGCGCGTGGGGTGCCAACAAGCGCCAAGAGCGCGGCGGTCGCGGCGGACATCCCCTTGTGCAGAGCCCGTCGAGCCGACTGTTTATGGGCGGCGGCGGCGGTGCGGGAGACGCAAACGGCAAGACGGCGGCGACGGGGGCTCCCGGTGGAAACGGCGGCGGCCTGATCTTTTTGTGGGGCAATCGCCTGGCGGGCGTCGGTCGCGTGCTCAGCACCGGACAAGCGGGCAGCGGCACCAGCGCGCCCAGCCATGACCAAGGTGCGGGCGGCGGCGGCGGTGGCGGCACGATTGCCCTGATGCTCCCGACGGTGGAAGGCTCGCTGCGACTGACCGCAACCGGCGGAATCGGCGGCAGCCAAGGCGTCCCGGCCAACGCAACCGATGCAGCCGGTCCAGGCGGCGGCGGCGGCGGCGGTGTGCTCATCCTTCCGTCTACGCTACCGATTACCGTCCAGCGCGACACCCAAGGCGCAGCGGCAGGAAGCTCGCAAGCGACAGCCGTCAGTGAGTTCCCGGTCAATGGCGCAACCCGAGGCAGCGAAGGCGAAGAGCAGACGTTCGTTCCCGGCAGTGCGCTGCCCTCGTGTCTACCGACGGATCTGGCCATTTCACTGTCGAGCGCACAGAAGAGCGCGGTGCCCGGATCGACCTACACGCTGACGGTCACGGTGGAAAACGTCGGCACAGAGCTTACGACCGCCGCGCCGCTGTCTAGCCTCTTGACGCCGCTCGGCATTCCGTCGGTGAACTGGAGCTGTAGCGCAACGCCAACGGTGGCGACGGAAACGGCAAGCTGCTCGCCCGTTCGCGGCTTTCAAGACCTGTCCGGCACGGTCAGCCTGTCGCCCGGTCAAAAAGCGATCTATCAAGTCGTGATCTCGGTTCCGTCGGCGGCATCAGGATCGCTCGTCTATCAAGCCCAGGTTGCAGCGGCCAGCGGTACGAGCGACGCAGACCCGAGCAACAACCAAGCGTCTGTGACGGTACCGATTCAGCCTTCCGCCGATCTGCAAGTGCTGCTGACGCCCGCGCCAGTGCCCGCTGCGCCCGCCCAGCCGGTGACGATGATTGTCTCAGCGCGCAACATGGGACCGAGCGACGCGCGTGATGTGGTGCTGCGCTTTGCGGTGCCCGACGGCTTTACGGTGGTAAAAGAGCCCAGCTCACCGAACCTCGTCTGCACGGGAAGTCGATCCGGCTACGAATGCAGCGAGTCACAGCTTGAGCGCTTTACGACCCACGATGTGCAGCTGGTCATCGAGCCCGATGCCGGAACCAGTCCGACTGAGCTGCGCGTTTCCGCGACCGTGAGCGGATCTGTTCCTGACGATGTGCTCGACAACAACACCGCGCAGGTGGTGGTGCCGTATGACGACACGCTTGCGCCGTATCGCAAAGTCCAGCTTCGTGGCGGCGGACTAAGCTGCGGATTGGGCCAGTCCTCGACCTTCCAGCCGCAACCGCATTCTGTCTTGGCGCTCTTGCTCTGTGCGACGGCGCTTCGCTTGTCTCGCCGTCTTCGCAGAAGCCGGCCCTTCCGAACTCGTTAGGGGTAGATCGTGCGAACACTCTTGCGTGCCTTTGCTTTGCTTTGGACTTGCGGTATGGCGGCCTCGGCCAGTGCGCAGCAAGCGGGCCCTGGCTTCCAGGTCAACCGCTACGAACCAACCGCCGCCGGTGAGTGGTCGCTGCTCGTCGAGCATCCGTGGTACAGCAGCACCCGCTATTTCGCGGCGGGCCTGACGCTAAACTACGCGCACAATCCACTGACGTATGGCCTTCGCTTCCAAGACGGATCGTACACAGCGACGAGCGCAATCATCGCAAACCAGCTGATTGGACACATCGACGTCGCCGGATCGTTTCTGGACCGGGTCCTGCTGACGCTGTCGATGCCGATCACGATGCACGAAAGTGGAGAGTCGGCGTACGGCGTTTCTCCGACGGTGGGTGCAGCGGTTGGTGATCCGCGAATTGGCGCGCGGGTGCGGCTGCTCGGTCAGCCCTATCGAGGAGCTGCGTCGCTGAGCTTGGCTGCGGATCTGTGGATTCCGATTGCGGCGCTGGCCAGCTCGCCACCGTTTTCGGCTCAGACGGGAGAAACCGGCGTGCGGGTGCTGCCCAAGCTGGTCGCGGGCGGCCTTTATCGGTCGATCCTGTGGTCGGTGACAGCGGGCTATTATTATCGTCCCACGTCGTCGCTGTCGAAGCTTCAGGCGGCGCCAAGCAACTCGATTGGTGCCGAGCTTCAGTTTGGCGCGGCGCTGGCCTACGCAAACACGGAGCTGGGTCTGTCGGTCGGCCCGGAAGTGCTCGTCTCGACGGTGGTTGCGGACGGACGCGCGTTTTCCAAGGACTCGCTCGGGATTGAAGCGATGCTCGGAGCGCACTACAGCGTCGCCAAGCAGCTTCAGCTCAGCCTCGGTGGCGGCACAACCTTCTTTCAGATTCCCGGTGCGCCGGACTTCCGTCTGGTGGCACGCGTGGCCTATGCACCGTGGAAAGAAGACAAGCAGCCCGATCGCGATGGCGACGGAATTGCGGATGTCAGCGACTCCTGTCCCGACGAAGCGGGTCCGCCCAACAAAGATCCGAAAAAGCACGGCTGTCCGCTGCCCAACGATCGAGATCGCGACGGAGTCATCGATCCCGAAGACCTGTGCGCGGATGTTCCGGCGGGCAAGCGTCCCGATCCAGCGCGTCCCGGCTGTCCGCTCGGTGACAAAGACGGCGACGGAGTGCTCGATCCCGACGATCTGTGTCCGATCGAGCCAGCGGGCAAAGTGCCCGATCCGAACCGCAAGGGCTGCCCGGCGGGCGACAGTGATCAAGACGGCGTGCTCGATCCCGAAGACATGTGTCCGTCGGAACCTGCGGGCAAAGTGCCCGATCCGAACCGCAAGGGCTGCCCCGACAAGGACAGCGACAGCGACGGTGTGTTCGACAGCCAGGATCAGTGCAAAGACGTTCACGCGGGCCTGATGCCGGACCCGATGCGCGCGGGATGTCCGTCGCCGGATCGCGATGGAGACTCGATTGCCGATCCGGTTGATGCCTGCCCGGACAAAAAAGGTGCGCCGTCGTCTGATCCAAAGCGCAACGGCTGCCCCGGCTTGGTGGTCGTCGAAAGCGGACAGATCGTGATCCTCAAGCAGGTGTTCTTTGCGACGAACAAGGACACGATCTTGAAGCTGAGCTATCCGGTGCTCGACGCGGTGTCGACGGCGCTGAAGGCATTCCCGCACATCAAGAAGGTGCGCGTCGAAGGCCACACCGACAACCAAGGCAAGGCCGACTACAACACCGACCTGTCGGATCGCCGCGCCAAGAGCGTGATGGCGTACCTCATCGTCAAGGGTGTCGAGGCAACGCGCCTGGATGCCAAGGGCTACGGACCGAGCAAGCCGATTGCCGACAACAAGACCGTGAAGGGTCGCGCGCTCAACCGTCGGGTGGACTTCCTGATCGTCGATCCCGCGCTGCCGCAAGCTGCGCCGCCACCTCCGCCGGAGCTGCCCGTCCCCCCGACGAAAGCGCCTGCGAAAGCGCCGATGAAAGCGCCCGCAAAGGTGCCGATGAAAGCGCCCGCGAAAGCGCCGATGAAAGCGCCCGCCAAGCCTGCTGCCAAGTAAGCCACACCGCCGAAGAGACGCCGCGCTCTTTGGCGGAATCCCGTCCCCCGCAGCCAGCCCACAGCGACGCGAGTTGTGCGAAGGCTCAGCCTAGCTCGACGCGCCGCTCCGTCGCTTGTCCCGAAGGCTCACCACCCGCGCAAGCGCTTCCTCTTCGGACGCAACAAACTGCACCCGCAGCTGACTGCGCCCCAGCAGCCGCACCGCGTTCGAAAGCAGCGTCACCACCGTCCGCAGGATCACGTTCGCGCCGAGCACAATCACTTCCACTTCGATCGGATGGTCCCGATGCCAGGCCGCGTTCACTCGCCGTGCCTCAGCGCCCATCGCACCGCCTTGCCTGACGTCCAAGATTTCGAACACATAGCCGTGCTCGCGATAGACCTGAAGGAGCTTTTCACACATCAATAGGCCTTCTTCTGCGTTGATTTCATCAAGCGCAACGGCCCACAACGTATCTCCATCTACGCGATAGCGATGACGACCCAGCGACTGCCAAGACAGCTCGGGCTGCATAGATCAGCATGGTAATCCGTCCCTCGCCACCTGGACAGACTGGGA
>CALMML010000328.1 GCA_937868485.1 uncultured Myxococcales bacterium
GGTGTGGGGGGGGCGTGAGGGGGGGGAGGTGAGTTGCGTGGGTGGTGAAGTCTGCGTCTTCAACCGTCCAGGTGTTTTTGATCGCAGCACGATAGCGATCAAAAAAATCGGGATAGCGCATCGGACGCAGTGTCAGACACAGTCCCGGATCCAGCAGTCGGTTGGGCCTCTCCGTAGGACTCATCATCAGGGCTTGGGACGTACTCATTGGCAGGCCTCGCACGCTTCGGGATTTTCCAGGGAACAAGACACAGCACTGCGATCTTCATGCGGACTGCGCGCTTCGGGCTGCTGCAACCCGACGGACGGAATCAGTCCGCTGCTTCGTTCTACCGTTGCTTTGGCAATCCGCGTCGCTGGACGAGAACGCAGATAGTACGTGGTCTTGAGCTTCCGCTTCCATGCGTAGAAGTACATAGAAGACAGCTGTCCGATGTTGGGACTTTCCATAAACAGGTTGAGCGACTGGCTCTGATCGATAAACGGTCCGCGATCCGCTGCCATGTCGATGAGCGCACGCATCGGTAGTTCCCACGCGGTGCGATAGATTGCGCGCAGGGTGGAAGGAATCTCTTCAATCTGCTGAATCGAACCTTCGGCCAGCTTGAGCTTGGTTCTCATCGCTTCATTCCACAGACCCAGCGCTTTGAGCTCGCGCACCAAGAAGCGGTTCACTTGCAGGAAGTCACCGGACAGTGTCTCTCGCTTAAACAGGTTCGATACTTGCGGCTCAATGCACTCTGAGCAGCCCGCAATCGAGGCAATCGTTGCCGTCGGTGCGATCGCAAGCAGAAGCGAGTTACGGAGTCCGCTCTGTGCAATCTGTCTGCGCAGCGCTGTCCAGCGCGCAGGCTGTGTCGGTTCGATTCCCCACGCATCAAACTGAAGCGTTCCTTGCGCGGTTCGCGTGTCCGAAAACGCAGGATGACAGCCGCGCTCTTTGGCAAGATCTGCGGACTCACACAGCGCATGAAAGTAGATCTCTTCCGAGATCTGTTTCGACAGCGTACGTGCCGCTTCACTGTCAAACGGAAGCCGAAGCTGAAAGAACACATCTTGCAGTCCCATCAGACCCAGTCCGATGGGACGCCAGCGCAGGTTGGATGCTTGTGCAGAATCAATCGGATACAGGTTTAGATCGATCACGCGATCCAGCTGACGAATCGCAGTCCGCACCGTGATCGCCAGCTTGTCAAAGTCGAAGCGCAGGACTCCTTCCGCATCGTGCAGAAGGTGTCGCGACAGGTTCACCGATCCAAGATTGCAGACGGCAGTTTCCCCTTGCGAGGTCACTTCCAAGATCTCTGTACAGAGATTGGACAGATGCACCACATGATCAGGCTTTGCGGTCTGATTGCAGGTTCGATTGGAGCTGTCTTTGAACGTCATCCAGCCGTTTCCGGTCTGGGCCAGCGTTCGCATCATCTGTGCATACAGATCGCGTGCTTTGATTGTCTTGTGCGCAAGTCCAGCCGCTTCCGCTTGCTCATAGGCTTGCTCAAACGCTTCACCGTACAGATCAGGAAGCGCGGGAACCACTTTGGGATCGAACAGACTCCAGTGGGAATCGGACTCCACGCGCTTCATAAACAGATCAGGAATCCAGTTGGCCAGGTTCAGCCCGTGGGTGCGCTGCGATTCATCGCCAGTGTTGTCACGCAGAGACAGAAACGCTTCAATGTCGGCGTGCCACGGCTCCAGATAGACGCAGCAGGCTCCTTTTCGTCTTCCTCCTTGGTTCACTGCGGACACCGAAGCATCCAGCGTCTTTAGCCAAGGAACGATTCCGCTGGAGTGTCCGTTTGTGCTCTGGATGAGCGATCCGCGCGAGCGAACGCGATGATACGCAAGACCGATTCCTCCTGAAAATTTCGACAGCATGGCGACATCTGCATAGCGCTGATAGATGCTCTGCAAGTCATCGCTCGGAGAGTCGAGCAGAAAGCAGCTAGACAGCTGTTCATGCTGCGTTCCTGCGTTAAACAGCGTCGGTGATCCTGGTAGATATTCCAGCTTCGACAGAAGCTCATACAGCGCCAGCGCTTCGCTGACTTGTTCGGACAGCGCGCACGCAACCCGCAAGAAAAACTGCTGCGGAGTTTCCACAACCTGGCGCGTGTTTGGATGCCGCAGCAGATAGCGATCGTAGACCGTCCGCAGCCCAAAGTATTCGAACTCCTGATCACGATCGGGACGCAGTGCATCGTTTAGCTTGCGCGCGTGTCGCGATACAAAGTCCGCAAGTCGCGGATGGATGAGCCCTTGCTTCTGCGCGTTCCCGATGGCTTGTGAAAACGCGTGAATCTCTTGTCCGCGCACTTCTTTGTCGATGTAGGTAGACAGAAGTCGGGCCGCCAGCTTCGAGTATTGCGGTTCCTCTGTAATCAGTGCCGCAGCCGTCTGAATCGACAGCAGATCCAGCTCGCGCGTGGTCGCTCCGTCATAGATTCCGCTGATCGTCTTGGTTGCTACGCGCAGTGCATCGACTTCAGGAAGTCCTGCGCAGCAGCGAGAGATTGCGCGCACAATCTTGTTAAGATCCACCGACTCTGTCATTCCGCTGCGCTTGCGGACACGCATGCTGGTCTGCGGAATCAGGTGCTCTGCTACGTTTGAATCATCGCCGCTTGCGACGCTGCTACGTACACTTCGCGCTGCGAAGGAAGGTCCGCTCTGTGGTGCTGTCTGGCTGCGCATCTTGCTTGTCTCTCCGGGCTTAGGTAGGAAAGAGCCGCGAGCAAGCTCACGACCCAACACCCGTGAAGGAAGATGGCCTGGCAGCGACGAATCAGCAGGCTGTTTCCATCGCGACCGACCTGTGCCCCCACGGGCCTGAACACCTGTGAGTCACCGGTCGGTTCGCAGATCTGCGCGGACAGGCCCAGATCGAAAAACCACCCAGCTCTCCCACGGAGCGTTCAGGTCGAACCGACGCTGGTTTTCTCTCCGTTGTCGGGTACCGGCAGGTTTTCGGGCTTGCGAGCACTTGCTTCGGTCCTACTTCCCACCGCTTCCCGACCGTGAAGTCAGTGCGTTCCATGTGGGGTTCGTTCTCGCTTACCGCTGCGGGGCAGCCCCGGAATTACACCGGATTCCCTCGATGGCCTGGGGATTTCACCCAGGCGCCAGCACGAAGCGAAACCTAGTCAAGACCGGGCCCGGCTGTCAAGCCTGATGCATGTGGAAACCAGCGTGGTGTCCCGATCAAATTGGGTATCTACCCGGCATCATTTTGCGAGCGCACCGCGCGGTCACGCTGCATCAGAGACTCCGCGCAGCGTACCCCGTTAGCCTGATATTAGTCATATTGTAGGATTCATATTGCGGACCGGATGACTGCGTGGATCTTCTGCATCAAGCAGCTCCACACCGCACTGGGATCGCAGAGGGAAGTCAAGCTGTGCCGCTTTCGCAAAGGCTTGGTCTTGACAGAGCTGCCCCAGCTTCTTTTGTCCTGTTTCGATCAGATAGCGTCCGACGCCAAGCAGCACCCACGGCGTGGCAATCGGAAACGCCAGCGATAAGTGTGTGATGTGGCGCAGTGCATGCAGGACGCGCTGCTTGGCTGCCGATTCCTTCGTTGTTCCTTTGGCGCGCAGCCACAGCGAAACACTGACTGCCAGCGCAGAGGAATAGCCCAGCCGAAACGACGGAGCAGGAACCAGTCCTTGATCCATGCGAGACAGCGCGCGATCACACAGCTCTTCCGCCAGCGTGACATCTCCACAGTGCAGTGCGCACAGCGCGAAGCCTCCGTTGAGCGTCATGCGATGCGGACGACTGCTGCACTCTTCCATCAGGAGAGACGCCTCTGCAAGCAGCGGATACGCCTCTTCGTAACGTCCCTGCGGAATCAGAGAGAAGGCTCGCCAGCCTCGACCGGATGCTTCAAACTGACGATTCCCAAGCTGCACGCCAATCGCTTCTACGCGAGATGCATGCAGCGCGACACCGTTGAGATCATTGCGATCCAAGTAGAACGCAGACAGCATGCTTTCCATCAGCGCTTCTTGGCTTAGATCTTCTTGTTTCCGCGCGAGCGCACAGGCCGTTTTCAGAGACGGCTCTGCGCGCTGCCACTGTCCGGCTGCTTGCGCACACAGACCTGAAAAGGAATGAAAGCCCGTCACTGGAAGATCGACGGCAGACTCTTCTGCCAAGCGGCGCGCACGATCGATGTAGTAGCGACTGAGGGGTCGCAGCAGAAACAGCGAGCACGTAAATCCGACCGAAGACAGATAGGTGATCTGATACGGAATGTCATCCAGCTCTTCCGCCGCGTGCAGACTGCACAGTGTGACGTAGAGCGCCAGCTCAAACGATCCGCTGGTGATGTAGAGCGTCTCTCCGGTTGCGACCATCAGGTTGAGCTGTTCCCGACGCTGCGTACGCTGCTCTGGCGCAGTCAGTCGCTTCGGTCGAAACAGACGATTTCGGACTTCAACCAGCGCTTCCTTTGCAATCGCCCAGCGACGTCCGCTGGTGGTGGTGGGAATCGGCGCACCGACCAGCTCCATCGCTTGGGTCATCACCTGTGCGCACGCAGCGGTTTCACCCAGTCCGTATAGCGTCCGAGACAGCCTTCGCAGTGTGATCGCGCGCTCTACGTTCGGCTCGCCAAGCTGCTCTTGAAGCTGCGCAGTGCGTGTCAGCTGATCCTTGGCTTCATGCAGCGCACCGCGACGAAGTGCCACCAGGGCTGCGATTCCCAAGTACTGCACGGCACGCTTCAGATCCTGCGCACGCTCTGCATGAAATCCTACGACCGCTGCATGCTCTTCCGACTGCGGATAGACGCGCTCCAGCGTGTCTGCCAGCAGCAGATGACAGCCGATCCGCTGCGCGTCCGACAGCTCGGAGAGGACTCCTTCCCGTAGCTTGCTGTGTGCAAAGCGCCAGCGATCTTCTTCTACTTCCAAGATGGCTGCATCTGCGCACACCGGAAGCAGTGCATCGATCTGCGGATCAATGGCTCGTAGCACGGTGAGATCCAGCTCTCTGCCTGCCACCGCTGCGGTCTGAAGGAGTGTCAGCGCAGAGGCCGGAATCCGTCGCAATCGTCGTCTGACCACCGCCGCAATTCCGCCCGAAACCACCCGCTGCGGCAGCGTCCGTTCTGCCACTGCACGCAGACCTCCTGCGTCTTCTGCCAGCGCGCGCATCACTTCAATGACAAAGAAGGTATTGCCTTCCGTTTCGCGCTGAATCAGACGCTGTAGCTCTGTACGCTCTGCGGCTTCCCCCAAGATCGAATGCGACAGCTCTGCCACTTCACTTGGGTCCAGTCGATGCAGCGGAAGCACGGCGGCGCCCGGTAGCTGACTTGGCAAGTCCCGTCGCTCATCATCGCGATAGGAGCCAAGCAGCAGAATCGGTCGGCTGCGCAGCTGCGGAATCAGCGAAGCCAGCAGATCCAGCGTGTCATGTTCGATCCAGTGCAGATCTTCCAGGATCACAAGCAGCGGCTCACTACAGCGCAGCAGCACCGATGAAATCGCTTCTTGAAGTCTCTGACGCGCGATCTGTGGATCCAAAATGGGCGCATCAGGAATCGCAGTCTCCAGCAGTAAGGGAAGGTCCGCAGCGACGCGCTTGAGCACACTGGCTTCCGGCTGACTCAGTGGAACGGACAGCGCCAGCGCACGAATCACATCGCGAAACAGATCCATTCCGCTGGATCGCTCTTGGGTGGCTTGACCGCGCAGCACGCGGATTCCCTGAACCAGTGCATGGGTTCGGACTTCATCGAGAAGACGCGACTTTCCGACGCCACTTTCGCCTCCGATCAGCCACGTTCCGCCTCGCTGATCCAGCGTTTCATCGACCGCTTGGCACAGTGCGGACAGCTCTCTGCGACGACCGACAAAGCGCGCAGCGACCAGGAAGCTGTCGCGTGTCTCTTTGGACTCTGCTTGGGTGTCCAGCTCTGCGTGGATTTTGGTCAGGACTCTCTCTGCACTGTGCGGACGCAGCGCGGGGTCTTTGCTCAGCAGGCTCCCGATTAGCGTCGACAGCGTCGGCCACTGCGAAAGCGGAGTCAGATCCGGCGTCTCTGTAAGGATGGCAGAAAGCAGCGAAGCGGAGTCTCTGTGATGCGCAAACGGATGATGTCCCGCCAGCAGCTCGTAGGCCATCACACCGACGGCATACAGATCCGTCTCTGGTCCTCCTGCGTCCCCTTGAAACAGCTCGGGCGCCATGTAAAGGAGCGTTCCCAGCAGCTCACCCGTTGGTGACTGTGCGCCCCTTGCCACGGCCAACCCAAAGTCCAGCACCTTGAGCTGTAGCGCTTCGGCCCCGCGCGTCCCTGCCTCCGCCGCACTGTCGGTACACAGAAGGACATTACGTGGCTTGAGATCCCGGTGCAGGATGCCGCGGCGGTGGAGGTAGTGCAGGGCGCTCAGGATGTTGCTGAGCAGAGACAGCTTTCCGGGCAGCGGAAGCTGGGCGCCTGCTTGTAGCAGATCCTGCGCGTGCGGCAGGTATTCCATCGTGAAATAGGGCTGTCTGTCTTCATCGAAGCCGTAATCGAGCACGCTGATGATGTGGGGATGACGCAGGCCGGACAGCGTCCGAAACTCTTGTGCGAGCAGCAGCCTGAGCGCGGACTCATGCAGTGTGTGGGGCGGACTCGACGACAGACTGACCACGCTGGAATGATGCGAATCGTTCGCAAGATTCTCCGCATCCATCGGAGTCGTCAGATCTTGCCTGCCAGGAATCGTTACGGTGTGCGTTGCAGACAGCATCGCAGCGGTCTCATCGCGAACACGTTCCATCCGCACGCGCTTGAGCGCCACCGTCTGTCCGGTCAGCCGATCGCGCGCTCGGAAGACCTGTCCCATCCCACCTTCACCGACCAAGTCCAGCAGCACGTAACGGTGTGCAACAAGCAAGCCCGGTGGAGTCTGCATTCCCACCATCATACCGTGAGATGTCGTGCTTCGGGAGTGCCAGCTTCGCCCCTTGCTGCGTGCAAGGGTCCGACGAGGAGTGAACCCTGCGAATGCGCTACAGAATCGGCGCGCCCTGCTTTTCACCGCGCTCAAACACAATGTGCGCACGGCCCACAATCAGGGAATCCAAGTTGCCGATGAGCCGCACGTCTTTGTTCGCGTAGGGAAGCTTGTGCAGGATGTAGCGCATCGCATTGAGTCGCGCGCGCTTTTTGCAATCGGACTTGATCACGGTCCACGGTGCATCTGCGGTGTCGGTGTGAAAGAACATCGATTCCTTCGCCTTGGTGTAGTCCTCCCACTTATCCAGCGAAGCGAGATCGATCGGAGACAGCTTCCACTGCTTGAGCGGATGTACCTTCCGTTCCTTGAAGCGACGACGCTGCTCATCACGACTGACCGAAAACCAGAACTTGATAAGATGCGTTCCGTTGCGCACCAGCATCCGCTCAAACTCTGGAACCTGGCGCATGAACTCGCTGTACTCGTCCTTGGTACAGAATCCCATGACGCGCTCAACCCCAGCGCGGTTATACCAGGATCGATCAAACATCACGATCTCTCCGCTGCTGGGAAGGTGATTGACGTAGCGCTGAAAGTACCACTGACCGCGCTCTAGCTCCGTCGGTTTTTCCAGTGCAACGACGCGCGCACCACGCGGATTGAGATGCTCCATGAAGCGCTTGATGGTGCCTCCCTTTCCGGCTGCATCGCGTCCTTCAAACACGATCACAACCTTCTGTCCGGTCTCCTTCACCCACGCTTGCAGCTTCAGAAGCTCGACTTGCAGCTTGTACTTGTAGTCTTCGTAGTTGCGACGCTGCATCAGGTTTCGATACGGATAGCCACCTTCGCGCCAGTCTGGATTCAGCTCCTCATCGGGATTTCCTCGACGGGAAGATTTGATCTTGCGAAGCTCTCGCGAGATCATCTTCAGGACCGACTTCGCTTCTTCTTCGTCCATGCCAGACAACAGATCTCGAACGCTGGCGGTACGCGCTGCGCTCTTGGCTGTGACAGACTCCTTTACCACGAAGTCTTCGATTCCTTGGGGATCTGTACTGGGCGCAATGTCTCCGCTCGCAGTCTCTCGAACGGGTTCCGGTGCGACCACTGGGTCGGCTGAAGTTGTCTGATCGGTGGTCATGATCTCCTCGCGAAAATCCAAGTCAGAGCGAAGATGATAGCATACCGAATCGGCGGAAGAAGCGTCGTAGGACAGCGCGGCTAGCGACTCCCAAAGCCATTCCGTCTGCGAGACAGTGCGCGGGCAATGCCTTGCTGAAGCGTGCTCTGCGTATCGATGCTGCTCAGGTCGATTCCGATGGAGACAATCGTCTGGGCCACCGCCGCCGTGATGCCGGTCAGGATGACTTCCGTTCCCAGCAGTCGCGCTGCTTTGGCGGCTTGAACGAGCGCGTTTGCAACATGGGTATCTACCGACTTTACGCCTGTGATGTCCAGGATTGCAGTGATCGCATGATGACGACCGATTCCTTCCAGCAGCGTTTCCAGAATCTTTCCTGCGCGCGTGGTATCGACCACGCCGATGATTGGCATGATCACCACTCCGTCATGCACAGGAATCAGCGGAGTGGACAGCTCCAGAATCAGCTCCTGCTGGGCGTTGATCATCACCTGCTGTTCCGCGAGGCTCTGCTTGAGCGCTTGCTCAGCCTGCGCCACGCGCGTTACATCTTGCGCAAGGCCCAGCACGGCCCAGATCTGTCCATTGGCATCGGTGAGCGGACACTTGATCGTATGGAAGATGTGAACAGTGCCATCCACCGTCGCTGGATCGTGTGGATAGATCATCTGTTTTCCGCTGTCCATGACCTGTCGATCATCGGTCCAAAAGCCGCGGATTCCGCGCGCAGGATCTCCTTTGACAAGCTCTGGAGGGAAGCCGAGATCGAGATCGTCTTTGCCAACAAACTGCTCGGGTGCAATGTGCAGCGCATCTGCATAGCTGCGGCTAACGGAGTGGTAGCGATGCTGCTGATCTTTGATGAACACCCAGGCTGGCGTGATCTCCATCAGCGCATTCAGAATCCCAAGCACTTTGACATCTTGTGCCAGCGCAGAACGAAGTCGCACAACTTCCTGTTCGCGCTCTGCACAGCGCGCTTCGGCCTCTGCAAGTCTGCGTTCTAGCTCCTGGATGCGTGCAGTCTGTTCTGCGACATCAGCGCCAGAATCCATCTGTGTACTTTGATCGTCTCGCATTGGCACCGTCCCCAAACAGGTGATAAGCGATGGAATTCTTACTGCCATGGTCGGGACAAAAGAGTGGTTTGGCAAGCAGGAAATCATGGCGTCGGAGTCCGCTTGGACAAAGCCGCAGCGAGACTGGGAAATGCAGACGGAGTCTCTGTATCGCACCGCAAGAATCGGACAGATGAGTGTATGGTCCGGCTAACGACCGCCTGGGTTGATCACTTGGCTCCGCTGCGCAGCGTGTGCGGATCACACCGGGCTGTGGATCTGGCAAGGAATCGTAGCAAGCAGCCGTCTTGCTCGGCGCTGTGAGTGGATACTGGACTACTCACTTCGCTGATGTAGCAGAGCGTCAGATGTCTGTTTTCGTCGGAAAGGCTGCTGCGTTTTTGGATTCGCATGGGTGCGAAACAGACTCCCAATTGAAAAGAAAATCAGAGTCACGCAGTCTGTCTGCTTCTTTGCAACTTGGAGCATCCCCACATGTCACGTTCCCCTGCCTCTGCTCACACATCTACGGGTCGCGGGCCTGATTCCCAAGCGGTTCCACAGGGAAATACGCGCGTCATTCCTTCACCGTCGCTGGCCAAGTCCGAAGAGGAGTCGATGGATGGCTGGGGTTTTGCGGACACGCGCTTTGTGGTGCAGCCAAATGGCAGCGTGGTGCTGACCGGAAATCGCTACAACATCAGCAGTGTAGAGCTGCCTTCGCTGATGCCGTGGATGGCGCAGAAGCTGGGCGCTCCGCTTGGGTATGACAACCGCAACGAGCCGCACTATCCTCCGCAGGTTCCGACGGCACGACAGGCCCCAGAGCTGCTTGCTGCGCTGGGCGGATTCCTACAGCCGGATCAGATCTCCAGTGATCCACTGGTCCGTCTACGTAGAGGTCACGGACACACTGGTGCCGAGATCTGGGCGATTCGCTATGAGCAGCTCGATCGCGTTCCCGATCTGGTGGTGTTTCCGACTTCGCATGATCAGGTCGTTGCGATCACCGATGCGGCCAAAGCGCATGGCGCGTGTCTGCTTCCCTTTGGGGGAGGAACCAATGTCACCGATGCGCTGCGTCTACCGATGGATGAGCAGCGCGTGGTGATTGCGGTGGACATGCGGCGGATGAACAAGATCCTGTGGATCGATCCGGTCAATCGCATGGCGTGTATTGAAGCGGGAGCGACCGGACGTCACATTGTCAGTGAGCTGGCGAAGTACGGAATGACGATGGGACACGAGCCAGACAGCCTGGAGTTTTCGACGCTGGGCGGCTGGATTGCAACCAATGCGAGCGGGATGAAAAAGAACCGCTACGGCAACATCGAAGATCTGGTGCTGGATATGCAGGTGGTGACTGCGCACGGTGTGGTGCAGCGCCCACAGATTGGTCCGCGTGAAAGCATCGGTACCAATCCCAAGCAGGTGATGTTCGGCAGTGAAGGAAACTTCGGAATCATCACCAGCGCGGTGGTGAAGCTGTTTCCAGTTCCTGAAGTCCAGCGCTACGGCAGCGTGCTGTTTCCTGATCTGGGAAGTGGCCTTTCCTTTCTGTACGATCTGCAAAAGTCCGGTGCGGTTCCCGCCAGCGTTCGCGTGATGGACAACACGCAGTTTCACTTTGGACAAGCACTGAAGCCAAAGACGCACGGGCTCGCTGCACGCGCCAAGAGTGAGATCGAAAAGCTGTTTGTCACGCAGGTCAAAGGCTACGATCCGTTCAAGCTCGCCGTCGCTACGATCGTCTTTGAAGGCAGCAAAGAGGAAGTCGCGTTTCAGGAACAGACGCTCTATCAGATTGCCAAGCAGCATGGCGGAATGAAGGCTGGTGCAACCAATGGAGAGCGCGGATATCAGCTTACGTTTGGCATTGCGTACATCCGCGACCTGACCTTTGAGCACTGGGCGATTGCAGAGAGCTTTGAGACCAGCGTTCCGTGGAGTCGTGCGCTGGAGCTGTACGAGCGTGTTCGTGCGCGTGTGCATCGCGAACATGAAGCGCGCAGGCTGCCTGGGAATCCGTTCTTTACGGGACGAATCACACAGGTCTATCCGACCGGAGTCTGCATCTACTTCTACTTGGGTTTTTACGCCAAAGGAGTCGACGATCCGGTGCAGAAATACACCGAGCTGGAACACGCTGCGCGCGAAGAGATCTTGGCCGCAGGTGGAACGCTGTCGCATCACCACGGCGTCGGAAAGATCCGTCAGGACTTCCTGAAAGACATCTATTCCGATGGTGCGCGTACGGTGATGCAGCAGGTCAAGCGCGCGCTCGATCCGAGCAACCTGTTTGGTGCGTCCAATCACGGTGTGCGCGGCATGATTGCACTTGAACATCCAAGCAAGGACAGCGCGACATGAGCCATCGTGAAGTGCTGCTGGCGGGCTCTGCTTATGAAGACGGAGAGAGCGATCTCGGCTGGATGATCCGTCGCAAGAGCGGCTCTGCGGTCATTCGCATGCTGGGCTATGCCTTTCGCAAGACGCTGCGGCGCTGCACATCTGCGGTGACGTTTGATCGTGCATCGTTTGAACAGGCAGTTGCCGCTGCGCCAGATGGCGCGCTGTATGTGCTGGCTCCTTCGCACAGAAGCTACTTCGACTTTTTGCTGATGAGCTATCTGTGCTTTCAGCATCCCGAGCTAGGCATTCCGATTCCGTACATCGCCGCTGCCGAGGAGTTTTCGCGCATTCCGCTTGTGGGACAGCTTCTGCGCAGAGCGCAAGCGTTCTACATTCAGCGCGGTGTGGGAACGGCCTCTTCTTCGCTCAATGCAGAGCTTGCGCGAATCAGTGAACTCGGTGCTTCCCTGATGTTTTTCATCGAAGGACAGCGCAGCCGATCCAGACATACGCTGGCACCGCGAAGGGGACTTCTGCGCGGACTTCAGCGCACCGGAAAGCGCTTTGTCGTGATTCCCATCTCGCTCAGCTACGATCGCTTGCCAGAGGAGTCGGCGTTTGCCAAAGAGCTAAGCGGCGGTGACAAGCCCAAGATGTCGGTGTCTGCCATCGTGGACTGGCTGCAATCGGTCGCACAGGGCGATGTTCAGCTTGGCCGTGTTCACATCGCAGCAGGACATCCTGCGCAGCTTGATCCAAGCACCGATGTGGCAGCGCTGTCGTTGCATATCGTGGAGGAGCTTGCGCGCAACACAACGATCAGTCGCTTCCACGTTCGGGCCTTCCTTGCGCATGCGGGACTGACGCACATCGACGAAGACTGGCTGGTTTCTGCGATCGAGCAGCGGGGCGGACAAGTCCTCGATAGCCAGGAAGCGGTTCCTACGCAGCTGTCTTCGTCCCTTCAGCAGTCGTTACGAAATCAGTGGATGCACTGGTTCTATCCCGATGCGCGTGCGCTGTTTCCCAACAACTTTGCGGTGCATGATCACATCAAGCGTCGTTCGCGGCTGGCTGCGTCCGTTCTGACGGATCACGTACCGAGCGAAGATCCTCGTCTTCGCCAAGTGGTGGAAGCGCTGTTTCGTCCGGTTGTGCTGGATTACGAGCTTGCGGTTCGTCAGCTGGGAGATCGTGGCAGCAGCTTGTGCTTTCGCAGTCCGAAGATGCTGGTGCGTGCCTATCCGGTGGCGCATCTTCCGCACCTGGAAGATGTCTACTGTGCGCTTGCGGAGCGTGGGATTCTGTCTACCAGCAATCATCGAGAATACGACTGGGGGCCCGCCGCTGCGCAGCTTCGCGAGGTCTATGCGCAGATCACCGCAGATGTTGTTGTTCGACACGCGGTCCGCAGGAAAAGTCAGCGTGCGAACCGGCGGGTCGGAAGTACATCGCGGAGTCCGTAGTCGCGCGGCCTAGAACGCTTCATCCAGCGTGACTTCGCCACTGACTCCTACTTGATAGGCAGAGACACGCCGCTCAAAAAAGTTGGTCACTTCCTGAACGTCTTGCAGCTCCATAAACGGCAGCGGATTCTTGGCTCCGTAGCGCTTGGGGAATCCCAGCGATAGCAGCCTTTGATCTGCGCAGAACTCCAGATACTGACGAATGTCAGGAACCGAGAGTCCGACGATGCCACCCGAGAGCAGATCTTCCGCAAACTGTGTCTCACAGTCCACGGCTTCTTCGATCATTGCGACGACCTCGCGCTGCATCGCATCATCAAACAGAGACGGTTCCTCTGCAAGCACGGTGCGAACCACTGCGTAGGCAAAGTCCATGTGCGCGCTCTCATCACGAAACACCCAGCTGGTTCCTGCGGCCAGTCCGTGCAGCAGTCCGCGCGAGCGCAGATAGTACACGTACGCAAACGCAGCAAAGAAGAACAGTCCTTCAATGCAGGCCGCAAAGCAGATCAGGTTCAGCAAAAACCGTCGTCGATCCGTCTGCGTGGATAGCTGCGACAGCTCTGCTGTGTGATGAAGCCAGCGCAGACAGAACGCCGCTTTCTGTTTGATCGAAGGAATGTGTTCGATCGCGGAAAACGCTCGTTCGCGCTCGCTGTGATCAGGAATGTAGGTATCGAGCAGCGTCAGATAAAACTGTACGTGCAGCGCTTCTTCGTACAGCTGACGAGACAGATACATCCGCGCTTCGGGCGCATTGATGTGCCGATACAAGTTCAGCACCAAGTTGTTCGATACGATCGAGTCTCCGGTTGCGAAAAATGCCACGAGCCGCTGCACCAAGTGCTTTTCCGCAGGCGTCATCTGGCGCAGGTCATTTACGTCGGTGGTGTGGGGGGGGCGTGAGGGGGGGGAGGTGAGTTGCGTGGGTGGTGAAGTCTGCGTCTTCAACCGTCCAGGTGTTTTTGATCGCAGCACGATAGCGATCAAAAAAATCGGGATAGCGCATCGGACGCAGTGTCAGACACAGTCCCGGATCCAGCAGTCGGTTGGGCCTCTCCGTAGGACTCATCATCAGGGCTTGGGACGTACTCATTGGCAGGCCTCGCACGCTTCGGGATTTTCCAGGGAACAAGACACAGCACTGCGATCTTCATGCGGACTGCGCGCTTCGGGCTGCTGCAACCCGACGGACGGAATCAGTCCGCTGCTTCGTTCTACCGTTGCTTTGGCAATCCGCGTCGCTGGACGAGAACGCAGATAGTACGTGGTCTTGAGCTTCCGCTTCCATGCGTAGAAGTACATAGAAGACAGCTGTCCGATGTTGGGACTTTCCATAAACAGGTTGAGCGACTGGCTCTGATCGATAAACGGTCCGCGATCCGCTGCCATGTCGATGAGCGCACGCATCGGTAGTTCCCACGCGGTGCGATAGATTGCGCGCAGGGTGGAAGGAATCTCTTCAATCTGCTGAATCGAACCTTCGGCCAGCTTGAGCTTGGTTCTCATCGCTTCATTCCACAGACCCAGCGCTTTGAGCTCGCGCACCAAGAAGCGGTTCACTTGCAGGAAGTCACCGGACAGTGTCTCTCGCTTAAACAGGTTCGATACTTGCGGCTCAATGCACTCTGAGCAGCCCGCAATCGAGGCAATCGTTGCCGTCGGTGCGATCGCAAGCAGAAGCGAGTTACGGAGTCCGCTCTGTGCAATCTGTCTGCGCAGCGCTGTCCAGCGCGCAGGCTGTGTCGGTTCGATTCCCCACGCATCAAACTGAAGCGTTCCTTGCGCGGTTCGCGTGTCCGAAAACGCAGGATGACAGCCGCGCTCTTTGGCAAGATCTGCGGACTCACACAGCGCATGAAAGTAGATCTCTTCCGAGATCTGTTTCGACAGCGTACGTGCCGCTTCACTGTCAAACGGAAGCCGAAGCTGAAAGAACACATCTTGCAGTCCCATCAGACCCAGTCCGATGGGACGCCAGCGCAGGTTGGATGCTTGTGCAGAATCAATCGGATACAGGTTTAGATCGATCACGCGATCCAGCTGACGAATCGCAGTCCGCACCGTGATCGCCAGCTTGTCAAAGTCGAAGCGCAGGACTCCTTCCGCATCGTGCAGAAGGTGTCGCGACAGGTTCACCGATCCAAGATTGCAGACGGCAGTTTCCCCTTGCGAGGTCACTTCCAAGATCTCTGTACAGAGATTGGACAGATGCACCACATGATCAGGCTTTGCGGTCTGATTGCAGGTTCGATTGGAGCTGTCTTTGAACGTCATCCAGCCGTTTCCGGTCTGGGCCAGCGTTCGCATCATCTGTGCATACAGATCGCGTGCTTTGATTGTCTTGTGCGCAAGTCCAGCCGCTTCCGCTTGCTCATAGGCTTGCTCAAACGCTTCACCGTACAGATCAGGAAGCGCGGGAACCACTTTGGGATCGAACAGACTCCAGTGGGAATCGGACTCCACGCGCTTCATAAACAGATCAGGAATCCAGTTGGCCAGGTTCAGCCCGTGGGTGCGCTGCGATTCATCGCCAGTGTTGTCACGCAGAGACAGAAACGCTTCAATGTCGGCGTGCCACGGCTCCAGATAGACGCAGCAGGCTCCTTTTCGTCTTCCTCCTTGGTTCACTGCGGACACCGAAGCATCCAGCGTCTTTAGCCAAGGAACGATTCCGCTGGAGTGTCCGTTTGTGCTCTGGATGAGCGATCCGCGCGAGCGAACGCGATGATACGCAAGACCGATTCCTCCTGAAAATTTCGACAGCATGGCGACATCTGCATAGCGCTGATAGATGCTCTGCAAGTCATCGCTCGGAGAGTCGAGCAGAAAGCAGCTAGACAGCTGTTCATGCTGCGTTCCTGCGTTAAACAGCGTCGGTGATCCTGGTAGATATTCCAGCTTCGACAGAAGCTCATACAGCGCCAGCGCTTCGCTGACTTGTTCGGACAGCGCGCACGCAACCCGCAAGAAAAACTGCTGCGGAGTTTCCACAACCTGGCGCGTGTTTGGATGCCGCAGCAGATAGCGATCGTAGACCGTCCGCAGCCCAAAGTATTCGAACTCCTGATCACGATCGGGACGCAGTGCATCGTTTAGCTTGCGCGCGTGTCGCGATACAAAGTCCGCAAGTCGCGGATGGATGAGCCCTTGCTTCTGCGCGTTCCCGATGGCTTGTGAAAACGCGTGAATCTCTTGTCCGCGCACTTCTTTGTCGATGTAGGTAGACAGAAGTCGGGCCGCCAGCTTCGAGTATTGCGGTTCCTCTGTAATCAGTGCCGCAGCCGTCTGAATCGACAGCAGATCCAGCTCGCGCGTGGTCGCTCCGTCATAGATTCCGCTGATCGTCTTGGTTGCTACGCGCAGTGCATCGACTTCAGGAAGTCCTGCGCAGCAGCGAGAGATTGCGCGCACAATCTTGTTAAGATCCACCGACTCTGTCATTCCGCTGCGCTTGCGGACACGCATGCTGGTCTGCGGAATCAGGTGCTCTGCTACGTTTGAATCATCGCCGCTTGCGACGCTGCTACGTACACTTCGCGCTGCGAAGGAAGGTCCGCTCTGTGGTGCTGTCTGGCTGCGCATCTTGCTTGTCTCTCCGGGCTTAGGTAGGAAAGAGCCGCGAGCAAGCTCACGACCCAACACCCGTGAAGGAAGATGGCCTGGCAGCGACGAATCAGCAGGCTGTTTCCATCGCGACCGACCTGTGCCCCCACGGGCCTGAACACCTGTGAGTCACCGGTCGGTTCGCAGATCTGCGCGGACAGGCCCAGATCGAAAAACCACCCAGCTCTCCCACGGAGCGTTCAGGTCGAACCGACGCTGGTTTTCTCTCCGTTGTCGGGTACCGGCAGGTTTTCGGGCTTGCGAGCACTTGCTTCGGTCCTACTTCCCACCGCTTCCCGACCGTGAAGTCAGTGCGTTCCATGTGGGGTTCGTTCTCGCTTACCGCTGCGGGGCAGCCCCGGAATTACACCGGATTCCCTCGATGGCCTGGGGATTTCACCCAGGCGCCAGCACGAAGCGAAACCTAGTCAAGACCGGGCCCGGCTGTCAAGCCTGATGCATGTGGAAACCAGCGTGGTGTCCCGATCAAATTGGGTATCTACCCGGCATCATTTTGCGAGCGCACCGCGCGGTCACGCTGCATCAGAGACTCCGCGCAGCGTACCCCGTTAGCCTGATATTAGTCATATTGTAGGATTCATATTGCGGACCGGATGACTGCGTGGATCTTCTGCATCAAGCAGCTCCACACCGCACTGGGATCGCAGAGGGAAGTCAAGCTGTGCCGCTTTCGCAAAGGCTTGGTCTTGACAGAGCTGCCCCAGCTTCTTTTGTCCTGTTTCGATCAGATAGCGTCCGACGCCAAGCAGCACCCACGGCGTGGCAATCGGAAACGCCAGCGATAAGTGTGTGATGTGGCGCAGTGCATGCAGGACGCGCTGCTTGGCTGCCGATTCCTTCGTTGTTCCTTTGGCGCGCAGCCACAGCGAAACACTGACTGCCAGCGCAGAGGAATAGCCCAGCCGAAACGACGGAGCAGGAACCAGTCCTTGATCCATGCGAGACAGCGCGCGATCACACAGCTCTTCCGCCAGCGTGACATCTCCACAGTGCAGTGCGCACAGCGCGAAGCCTCCGTTGAGCGTCATGCGATGCGGACGACTGCTGCACTCTTCCATCAGGAGAGACGCCTCTGCAAGCAGCGGATACGCCTCTTCGTAACGTCCCTGCGGAATCAGAGAGAAGGCTCGCCAGCCTCGACCGGATGCTTCAAACTGACGATTCCCAAGCTGCACGCCAATCGCTTCTACGCGAGATGCATGCAGCGCGACACCGTTGAGATCATTGCGATCCAAGTAGAACGCAGACAGCATGCTTTCCATCAGCGCTTCTTGGCTTAGATCTTCTTGTTTCCGCGCGAGCGCACAGGCCGTTTTCAGAGACGGCTCTGCGCGCTGCCACTGTCCGGCTGCTTGCGCACACAGACCTGAAAAGGAATGAAAGCCCGTCACTGGAAGATCGACGGCAGACTCTTCTGCCAAGCGGCGCGCACGATCGATGTAGTAGCGACTGAGGGGTCGCAGCAGAAACAGCGAGCACGTAAATCCGACCGAAGACAGATAGGTGATCTGATACGGAATGTCATCCAGCTCTTCCGCCGCGTGCAGACTGCACAGTGTGACGTAGAGCGCCAGCTCAAACGATCCGCTGGTGATGTAGAGCGTCTCTCCGGTTGCGACCATCAGGTTGAGCTGTTCCCGACGCTGCGTACGCTGCTCTGGCGCAGTCAGTCGCTTCGGTCGAAACAGACGATTTCGGACTTCAACCAGCGCTTCCTTTGCAATCGCCCAGCGACGTCCGCTGGTGGTGGTGGGAATCGGCGCACCGACCAGCTCCATCGCTTGGGTCATCACCTGTGCGCACGCAGCGGTTTCACCCAGTCCGTATAGCGTCCGAGACAGCCTTCGCAGTGTGATCGCGCGCTCTACGTTCGGCTCGCCAAGCTGCTCTTGAAGCTGCGCAGTGCGTGTCAGCTGATCCTTGGCTTCATGCAGCGCACCGCGACGAAGTGCCACCAGGGCTGCGATTCCCAAGTACTGCACGGCACGCTTCAGATCCTGCGCACGCTCTGCATGAAATCCTACGACCGCTGCATGCTCTTCCGACTGCGGATAGACGCGCTCCAGCGTGTCTGCCAGCAGCAGATGACAGCCGATCCGCTGCGCGTCCGACAGCTCGGAGAGGACTCCTTCCCGTAGCTTGCTGTGTGCAAAGCGCCAGCGATCTTCTTCTACTTCCAAGATGGCTGCATCTGCGCACACCGGAAGCAGTGCATCGATCTGCGGATCAATGGCTCGTAGCACGGTGAGATCCAGCTCTCTGCCTGCCACCGCTGCGGTCTGAAGGAGTGTCAGCGCAGAGGCCGGAATCCGTCGCAATCGTCGTCTGACCACCGCCGCAATTCCGCCCGAAACCACCCGCTGCGGCAGCGTCCGTTCTGCCACTGCACGCAGACCTCCTGCGTCTTCTGCCAGCGCGCGCATCACTTCAATGACAAAGAAGGTATTGCCTTCCGTTTCGCGCTGAATCAGACGCTGTAGCTCTGTACGCTCTGCGGCTTCCCCCAAGATCGAATGCGACAGCTCTGCCACTTCACTTGGGTCCAGTCGATGCAGCGGAAGCACGGCGGCGCCCGGTAGCTGACTTGGCAAGTCCCGTCGCTCATCATCGCGATAGGAGCCAAGCAGCAGAATCGGTCGGCTGCGCAGCTGCGGAATCAGCGAAGCCAGCAGATCCAGCGTGTCATGTTCGATCCAGTGCAGATCTTCCAGGATCACAAGCAGCGGCTCACTACAGCGCAGCAGCACCGATGAAATCGCTTCTTGAAGTCTCTGACGCGCGATCTGTGGATCCAAAATGGGCGCATCAGGAATCGCAGTCTCCAGCAGTAAGGGAAGGTCCGCAGCGACGCGCTTGAGCACACTGGCTTCCGGCTGACTCAGTGGAACGGACAGCGCCAGCGCACGAATCACATCGCGAAACAGATCCATTCCGCTGGATCGCTCTTGGGTGGCTTGACCGCGCAGCACGCGGATTCCCTGAACCAGTGCATGGGTTCGGACTTCATCGAGAAGACGCGACTTTCCGACGCCACTTTCGCCTCCGATCAGCCACGTTCCGCCTCGCTGATCCAGCGTTTCATCGACCGCTTGGCACAGTGCGGACAGCTCTCTGCGACGACCGACAAAGCGCGCAGCGACCAGGAAGCTGTCGCGTGTCTCTTTGGACTCTGCTTGGGTGTCCAGCTCTGCGTGGATTTTGGTCAGGACTCTCTCTGCACTGTGCGGACGCAGCGCGGGGTCTTTGCTCAGCAGGCTCCCGATTAGCGTCGACAGCGTCGGCCACTGCGAAAGCGGAGTCAGATCCGGCGTCTCTGTAAGGATGGCAGAAAGCAGCGAAGCGGAGTCTCTGTGATGCGCAAACGGATGATGTCCCGCCAGCAGCTCGTAGGCCATCACACCGACGGCATACAGATCCGTCTCTGGTCCTCCTGCGTCCCCTTGAAACAGCTCGGGCGCCATGTAAAGGAGCGTTCCCAGCAGCTCACCCGTTGGTGACTGTGCGCCCCTTGCCACGGCCAACCCAAAGTCCAGCACCTTGAGCTGTAGCGCTTCGGCCCCGCGCGTCCCTGCCTCCGCCGCACTGTCGGTACACAGAAGGACATTACGTGGCTGAGGATTCACACCCTTTTTGTCGTCGAGCCGTGCGCTGCGGCAAGCGGATCAGGGAAGGGCTTGGGAACTGATCCTGCTGCTGCGAACCCTGCGCTCGAGCTGTCGTCAGCTGTTCCCATGCGCAGACCGCTGCACGCTGTGATGCAAGGGACCACGCGGGAGACACCGACCTTTCGCAACGCGCTTGTACCGTCGCAGACTCTGCTTCCTCGGCATCATCACGTCCATGATGAGCACATCGGGGCGTAGCTTGAGGGTCAGCTC
>CALMML010000329.1 GCA_937868485.1 uncultured Myxococcales bacterium
AGACGATGGTGACGCGCCTGACCGAAACGGTAAACTGCCTGTTTCTGGGCCCGGTCCAGACGACGAGCAGCGTCGAAGGCGATATCTCGTATAGCTATCTGCCGTATCAGCGCAGCGACGTGGTTCCGTATCGCTGCCAGCCGCATCTATCGGTCGAAGAGTCGACAGATGGCCCGGACGCGGTGCTGCGTGAGGTGCGTCCGCAGCTTCTGTCGCGTCGCTACGGTGCCCAAGGATACGGCCAGCTCGACGTGCGTAGTCACAGCGCGATTCGCACCGTCGCCAGCGATCAAGGCGAGCCCGGCGCGCTTCATCACCTTCAGCAAGCCCTGCGAGAGAGCAACCTGTTAGACAGCCAGGCTGAATATCTCCGCTCGAACCTGACCCTGAACCTTTTTGTTGTCACCTGAGGATGTCCATGAAAGGCGATTTCACTCGATTCACGTTTCGTCCCGACAACCAGTACACCAGCGTTCGTCTGCAGCAGGGTCGGGTCTCGCTCGACGCGGACTGGAACGAACAGGTGGACCTGATGGCCTATCAGACCAAGACCGCGCAGGCGGCGTTCTTCGGCGACAGTGGCACGCCGAAAGCGAAAGCGGGCTTCAAGGTGGGCTACGACAGCAAGAGTGGGCTGTGGCTGACTCCCGGTCGCTACTTCGTCGGTGGGCTCTTGTGTGAGCTGTCTCCGAGCGCGGCGGATGCGTCGGTGGGCGTGACGTACAAAGACCAGCCGTTTTATCCGGGCGCTCCGGCTCTGTCGTCGCTGACTGTCGGTTCGTACCTGATTTATCTGGATGTGTGGACGCGGCATGTGACGGCGCTGGAAGATCCTCGGCTGCGCGAGGTGGCGCTGTCGGGGCCGGACACGACAACGCGAACGCAGACGGTGTGGCAGCTTCGTCTGCTCAAGCTCGATCAGCCGCTTGCGCAGCTGGACAGTGCGAACCTGGCGACGCGGCTGCCTGAGTCGACGGTCAAGCTGGCGGCGCGGGCACGGAGCTTGGCTCCAGCGACGGTGGGTGCGCTTCAGCCGCCGGGCTCGGGCTATCTGCGTCCCGACAATCACCTGTATCGCGTCGAGGTTCACCAAGGCGGTCGCATCGGTCAGGACGCGGTGACGCTCAAGTGCAGTCGCGACAATGGCTCGGTCTGCGCGGCGTGGCTGTCACAGACGGGAAACAGCATCAGCGTGTCTGCGGTTCCTCTCGACGAAGAGCGCGGATTTTCCGTCGGAAGCTGGATCGAGCTAACCGACGATGGGCGAGAGCTACGCGCCGAGCCGGGCATTCTGTGTCAAGTGACGGGCATCGAAGGACCGTCGCTGACCGTCGCTCCGCCTGCGGGTGTGACGATTGATCGGAGCAAGTTTGGACCCAATCCAAAGGTCCGACGCTGGGATGTGGTGATTGCGCCGCCCATTTCACAGACGGTGGGGACGTGGCTACCGATTGAAGATGGGATCGAGGTGCAGCTGGCGGGAACGACGTGTCGCTGTGGCGACTACTGGGTCATTCCGGCGCGCACAGCGACGCGCGACATCGAGTGGCCGCGACAGGGCACAGAGCCCGCACTGGTGACTCCGGCGGGAATTTGTCACGCGTATGCGGACTTGGCGACGGCAACTTGGGACGGAACGCAGCTAAAGGACATTGTCGATCGGCGGCTGATTTTTCCGTCGCTGAGCGATCTGCGCAACGTCGATCCGGTGAAGTTCAATCAGCTGCTGACGACGCATCGTCACACCGGGGATGCGGACGGGAGCTTGATTCCTCGGGAAGGCATCGTCGATGGCGCGGTGAACGGTGCCAAGATTGCGACCGACGCCGACGTGCGCATTGCGTCGCTCAGCGCGTCGGGAACGCTAAAAGCGGGTGGCGACACCGAGCTGGGCTCGATGCTGACGGTGCGAGGCTCGGATCTGCGCCTGGACAATCCATCCGCACGAGGCGGTCGCGACGGAGCACTTCGTCGCGCGCTGGTTCACGATGACAACGACACCCTGACGCTGAACGACGGTCGCGACTACAGCAGTGGTGTGAAGGTGTCAGGACAGCTTTTCCTCGACGGAAAGCTGGCGCTCTGCGACAACCACCTGCGGCTGCGCAACCCGCAGGATCGCAACCATGGCATCACGTACAGTGGCTCCTCGACGCCGTTTGCGGGAAATAACGTCGATGGTCCGGTGATGTTTGGCTATAGCGGTGGTGCGCTCGGGACGGCGCAGTGTCAGGCGACGGAAGTGGATGGCTCGGTCTATCTGACCGGCGGTGGCTACATCGACATCCCGGACTTTGACGAAGACTTTTCAGGTGGCATCACCGTCGAGGCGTGGGTCAGGTACGACAGCCTCGGGAACTGGAGCCGCATCCTTGACTTTGGCAACGGCGCTCCGAGCGACAACATTGTGTTTGCCAACGACGGCACCAGCACGACGCTGCGGCTGAACCTGCACAACGGAACCAGCGTGGCCGCCACTTCGTCGGTGAGCGGCGCGCTGCTGGCCACCGGAAGCTGGATGCATGTCTGCGCAATCATCGACGGCAGCGGCAACGGCAAGATCTTCAAAAACGGCGCACAGGTTGGCAAGACCATCACGGGGCTGGCTCGTCCGACCAAGATCAGCCGGACCAACTGCTTCATCGGCAAGAGCAACTGGTCTTCCGACGCGGGCTTTAACGGTCGCATTGCGCGGCTGCGAATCTGGAATCGCGCGCTCAGTGCCGAACAGGTGAGCGATGCCTACTCTGCGCAGCGTCCACCCGACACGACGGGGCTTGTTGGCTTTTGGCGACTCGACGATGGCTCGGGGACGGTGGCGCGGGATGCGTCGGGAAAAGGTCGTCACGGAACACTGATTCCTGGCTCGACGGCGAGTGCGTTTGAGACCTATCAGAAGGTCGCGCTGAGCTGGGACAGTGGCCGCAGCGTGTCGGTGGGAAACAACCTCACCGTCGAGAACAACATCACGCTTGGCAACTATCTGAGCGTCGGCGGGCGAATGGCGGTTCGCGGCTCTGACTTCGTGCTCGACAACACCGAGCGACGCGGCGGCAACAACACCGGCGGTCGCATCGCGCTGGTTCACGACGTCGGCGACAAGCTGCACGTCAACTACGCGGGCGAATACAGCGGCGGCACGCAGATCGGCGGCAACACGACCGTGAGCGGCAAGCTGCGCAGTGGCAACAGCAAGACCAGCGCGTCGACGTCGAACGGTACCGTGATGTCCTACAGCTATAACAGCAGCGCCTTTTCCGATATCGACGGCATGAGCCTGAGCACGGTGTGGATGTCGACGGGAACGCTGCTGATCATGGTCACGATTGGCGGCGTTCAGACGCTGGATGTGGCCAGCGCACGCGCGTACTTTCAAGTTGTCTATCAGGCAACGGGTGCATCAAGCTGGACCACGCTATCAACGAGCATTCATGAGTGGAATGTCGCTGGAATGTCACTGCGTGATGTTCAAATGCATGCGCTGGTAACGCTAAATGGAGGCTCGTATAACTTTAAAGTTCAGTGTCGAAATGATACCAGTGGTTCGTCGCTGAAGATTGGATATTATGGCTCACACAGAACGCTGTCTGTGATTGAGCTGGCATAATCCATCTCACGCGAATGGAGCTTCAGCTCGAAATCCTGCGTAGCCGTCAAGCGGCGGATCCGTTTGCGTTTCAGGTGGGTCGTCAAGACTACATCCTGAGGCTGCCGCTCGGTGGGGTCGAGAGCGTGACGCTCGACTGGGATGAAGCGCTGCTTGGGGAGCTGCGGGCGCTGGGGCAGTCGCAGCGCGATCCGGTGCTGATTCAGCGAATCGGAGAGCGGCTGCGACGGTTTTTGGCAACGCCGAGCTTTGCGCAGTCAGAGCGAGCGCTGTTGTCGGCGGTGGCGCGGACCGAGCCGGTGTTTGTGACGCTGCGACTGGCGGCGGCTGAGCTGTTTGCGCTGCCGTGGGAGCTGCTGGCGCTGTCGGGATCGGGACTTTTGCTCGGGGCGCTGCCGGGCGTGCTGCTGCGCTATGCTTGGCCACAGACAGCGACGGAAAAATCACGAAAGACGCAGGACGAAAGTGGTCGGGTGCTGCTCGCGTGGTCGGCGTCGGCGGGATCGGTTCCGGCGGCAGAGCATGAAGCGGCGCTGCGACGAGCCTGTGAGCGCGCGCAGATCCCGTTTGACCCGGCGCTGGATGTCTTGCCGCACGTCACGCGGTCGAAGCTGGAACGCTGGCTGACGGAGCGCTCGTCGCGGTCGGGGGTGGCGATCTTGCACCTGCTGTGTCATGGCGTGCGCGACGGTCAGACGTTTGGCTTGGCCTTCGACAGCGACGATGGTGGGAGGGACACTGTGGACGCGGCGACGCTGCGGCAGCTTCTCTCGCGGTTTGCTCCCGAGATCTCGCTGGTGGTGGTGGCGGCCTGCGACGGAGGCAATCCGGGTGAGCTGGGCAATCACCTGGGCAGCGTCGCACAGGCGCTGCATCGCGCGGGCATTGCGACGGTGCTGGCTTCTCGCTATCCGCTGTCGGTGACGGGCTCGATTGCGCTCTTCGACGAGCTGTACGGATCGCTGCTGGGAGAGCCGTGCTCGCTGGAACAGGCGGTGGTGCGCGCGCGTCAGCGACTGTGGCTGGATGCGTCGGGGCTCGACTGGGCGTCGGTTCAGCTGTATGCGCGGCCCGAGGACGGTCACGACAGTCGTCCGGTGCTGATTCGTCCGTATCGTGGGTTGTCGCCGTTTTTGCCGGGGCAGCGTCGGTTTCTGTTCGGACGGGACGCTGAACGGTCGCAGGCTCGACAGATGCTTTCGTCGCTGACGACCGAGCACAAGCCACGCTTTCTGCTTGTCACGGGGGCGTCGGGAACTGGTAAGTCGTCGGTGGTGCTCGGGGGACTGCTGCCCGATCTGCTGTCGTCGCATGCCGCTGAGAACGCCGCGACGATGACTTCGCCGAGCAGCGTCGCACTGCTCGACATGCTGCGTCGGGTTCGCAGGGACTGGCCGACGCTTTCGACGGCGATCGATGGGCTGCTGCGTGAGCTGGGGTCTCTGTCTCCGCTCGTCGCTGAGAGCCAGTGGGAAGCGCTGGTGATGCGACCGGGATCGACGCCGCTCGCTACGCTGTCGTCGGTGCTCGCTGCGCGCAAGCATCCCGATCGACCGCTGCTGCTGGTGGTTGATCAGCTAGAGGAGCTGTTTACGCACTGCGACGATGGTGCGGTGCGAAGTGCGTTTGTGAAGACGCTGTGGTCGCTGTCGCAGTCCGACGAAGGTGTGTCGTGCGTGGTGACGCTGCGGGTCGACTTTCTGGGGCGCTGCGGAGAGCTGCTGCTCAGCGACGAGGGTCTGCGGCTGGATCGGATTGCGTACAGCGACGCGCATCGCTTGTTTGTGGCGCAGCCTGGAACGGATCAGCTGGCGGCGGCGATCGCGGGTCCGGCGCAGCTCGTCGGGCTGGAGATCTCACCGTCGCTTCGCGATCGCATTGTCGCCGAAGTGCAGGGCGAGCCGGGCGCGCTGCCGCTTTTGTCGTACGTGCTGGACCTTTTGTGGCTGTACCGCGACGGAAATCGCCTGTCCGAACAGGTCTACAGCGAGCTGGGCGGCGTCGCGGGTGCGCTGGGTCAGAGCGCCGATCGGGTCTACTTCGGGCTGTCCGCTGCGGATCAGCGTCTGGCGCGGCGGTTGCTTTTACGGCTCGTCGGCTTTGCGGCAGAATCAGGGGGTGAGACGCGACGCCGCGTGACGCTGCGCACGCTGCAACAAGAAGTGCCGGACCCCGACGAGCGCTTGTCCGCTGTGCTGACGACGTTTGTGCAGGCGCGACTGCTGGTGCGCAGCGACGAAGCGGGGCAGCCGGTGGTCGAGTTTGCGCACGAAGCGCTGATTCGACGCTGGCAGCGGCTCCAGGACTTTTTGCAGCACGATCGCCAGCGCATCTTGGAGCTGCGCGAGCTTCAGCAGTGGACGACGCAGTGTGAGTCGTTTGGGACGCTGCTGCGCGGGGCTCAGCTTGGGTATGCGGAGCGGCTGCTGGAAAAATATCCCGACGAGCTGGGCACGCAGGTGTCGCGTCTGGTGCGTCGCAGCTTGTGGGCGCAGCGTCGGCGCTGGCTGTCTTTTTCGCTGTCGATCGGTCTGGTCGTCGCGGCGCTGGTCTTTTTGACGCTGGCAGAGCGGCGAAGCGAGCAGCGTGCCGTCGCAGAGCAGAAGCTGGCCGTGGCCAAAGAGCAGACGGCGCAGGCGCGGCTGTTGGCGATGCATGCCGAGCAGCTTCCCGACACTGCGTCGGATACGGCGCTGCTCTACGCGACGCGAGCGATGCAGCTTCACCCGGAACACAGCACGCGCAGTGCGCTTCTGTCGGCCCTGCGACGGAGCGCGCTGATTCGTCACTTCGTGCGAACTGGGTCGGGGCGGGCGCACAGCGTTGGGTTTTCGCAAGACAGTCGGTGGCTCGTCGCTGCGATGGGGGAAGCGGGGCTGTGGCTGTTCGATGTGACGCAGGGACGACTGCTCGGTCCACGATTGGCGTCGCCGGGTTCGTGTCCATCGTGTCCGTCACCTGCACTGTACGCGGCGACGATGAGCCCGGATGGAACTGAGATTGCAGCGACGGGGCAGGGCGGTCAGATCTATCTATGGCAGACGCGCGACTTTGCTGCTTCGGCGGTGGCTCCTCGGACGATTGCGACGACGGCGCGAGCGCTGTATAGCCTGGACTTTGCGCCCGATGGATCGACGCTGGCAGCAGGAACTGGCGACGGACAAGTGATTCGGGTGGCGCTGCGAAAGGCAGAGTCTGCGACCTCATCACTCGTCGAAGGATCGTCACAGATCGTCGCTGCGGTGGCATTTGAACCAGGCACGGGAAAGCGTCTTGCCGTCGCTGAAAATGGTGGAAGCGGTGGTAGCGTATCGATCTTCGATGCAGCGTCGGGACAGCGTCGGTTGGGCCCGCTTGTGGGCGGACATGGCTATGTCAGCAGCCTGGCGTGGAGTCCGTCGGGGCATCTGCTGGTCGCCGCCAGTGAAGATCGCCGGGTGCTGATGTGGGACGCGGATTCGGGACAGCCGCAGCGCTTGGCGACGGAGCGCGTGCAGCCGCAAGGTGCGTTGAGCGCGGTCAGCTTCAGCGCGGATGGTCGCTGGCTGGCATCGTGTGGGCTCGACGGAGCGATTCATCTGTGGGACGTGGATCGGCTGCGAATGCTCGACGAGCCGCTGCGTGCGCCGAGTGGAGCGCTGTATAGCTGCGCGCTCAGCCCGAGTGGTCGTCTGCTGGCGAGCGGCAGCGACGGGATGATCTTGATCTGGGATCTGACCGCGCATCCGAGCCTGCACAAGCTGTGGCTGCCGCTGTCCGTCAGTGCGCTGACGACGACGCCCGATGGCAAGGCTGCGGTCGTTGCGGATCGGGATGGCAGCGTGCGGCTTGTGGATCTGACGCGCTCGTCTGACGCAGCGCCGCAGAGGCCGCAGCCCGCGCACAGTCGAGCGGTCCATGCACTGACGACGAGCTTGGATGGTTCTCTTCTGGCGTCGGGCGGAGCAGATGGCAGCGTCGGGATCTTTGCACTGCCTGACCTGTTGCGACGACGGACGTTTTGGACAACCGGCCATGGCGCGGTGATGACGGTGGCGCTGGGTCCACAAGGTGACACGGTGGCCGCTGGATTTGCCGACGGAAACCTGGCGATTTATTCGCTGCCAAGCGGTCTGCGGCTCCACCTGTTGGCGACGAAGCAGCAGTCGCTGACGGCGCTCACGTTTGACCCGAGCGGACGCATCCTGTGGAGCGGCGGTCTCGACGGCAGCATTCGCAGCCAGTCCGCGCTGAGCGGCGAGCGACTGTGTCCGACGGGTCCGCGCATTGTCCACACAGACAGCGTCACCAGCTTGGCGGTCAGCCCCGCGCTGCGGGTGCTGGCGTCGGGCGGTCGCGATCGGGCCATCTTGCTGTCGCGCTGGGACGACCAAACCGGCTGCTTGCTGCCGACGGAAAAGACGATCCTAGAAGCGAGCGCGGGCGTGACGCAGCTGGCCTTTGGATCGGATGGACGACTGCTTGCGTCGGGCAGCGACGATGGAAACGTGCAGCTGTGGGATGCTGTCGAGAAAAAGCCCGTCGGTGGACCGCTTGGGGGACCACGGCGTGCGATCACCGGGCTTGGCTTTGCGGGCGACGGGCTGCTGCTGGCCGGCGACGGAGAGACGCTGTG
Organism: uncultured Myxococcales bacterium; assembly: GCA_937868485.1. GTDB lineage: Bacteria > Myxococcota_A > Polyangia > Palsa-1104 > JAEUJZ01 > JAEUKA01. Next base: position 8,223 of record CALMML010000329.1, read on the forward strand.
GACGTGGGATATCAGGATTGCGCGCTGGATGGATATGGCGTGCGCCCGTGCAGGACACAATCTATCGCTGGTTGAATGGCAAACAGGACTTGGTGACAGTCCGTATTGCAAAGTTTGTTCACAATATCAAGCTGGACCAGGAGCCGATCCAAAATCGCCAGTCTGTCAGCTGGATGTGAATCAACATAATGCGCTGAATATGAATCAAATCATTTCAGCGAAAGTCAAGTAGTTTGATGATGGAATGAAAGAAAGGATGCCGCATGTCGAGCAAGATCATTGAGGACTTAACGCACATTCCCAACATCATCGCGGGACTGGGGCTTAGCATCTCGCAAGCTCAGCGCGCGTTTGACCTGGATTACATCCAGTCGCTGGAGCGGATCTTGGTCATGGCGCAGTCGCTGCTCGGCGGAAAAAAGAGCGTGTCTGGCGACGCAGGGACGCAGAGCACCGAGCTGGACGCGGCGGAGCGCGAGCGACTGGCTCAGTTTCAGGGCTTTTTCAAAGAGCTGATTGTCGCGCTGGCTCCGAGTCGCTATCAGTTCACAGAGACGACGCTGTCGGTCAAGCTGGACTTGGCGCAGCACCTGGATGTAAATGCGGGCGGCGGTGTGTCAGCGGGAATCTCGGGGGTGGCGGTGAATGCGTCGCTGAGCATCGGCTACGGCAGCGATTACCGAGGGGCGGCAGAGTGTCGGACGGTGCTGCAAGCGATTCCGTCAGACCCGGCGACGCTGCGGCTGCTGCTCGATCGCGCCAAAGATCTGTCGAACAAAGAGCTGACGCTGCCAGAGCGCAGCAAAGCAGACAGTGAGATTCTGCTTCAGAGCAGTCGCATCTACGAGCGGATGGTGGGGACGGCTCCGGCTCGCATCACGGAGAGTTCGGACAGCACAGACAGCAAAAAGAGTGCGAAGTAACGGAGTCGCAGCGCGCTCAGCCTGGAAGGTCTTGGCAGCTGGCTTCGGTTGCGCGCGCGATGTCGTTGTTGCTGCTGCACTGGAGGAGGGCGCGGGAACCCTTTCCGTTGTCTCCTGCGCGCAGATACAAGGTCAGCGGACCTCTGCGCGGATGGTTCCATGCGCAGCGAACTTCGCGACAGTCTCCGGGCTGTAGGACAGCGGACAGCGTGGCAGTACACAGGGACTCTGCACCACGATCGGGATCGCCATCATAGAAGGTATGTTCCGTCGTGGCGGGCGAGTCTGCACCGCCGCGATTGCAGATGAAAGCGGACAGCATCCACGCGGAATCACAGCGTGCACTCTGCGCTTGCAGATCAATTCGCGCAGTCAGATCATAGGACGCGGGAATGCTTCCTGCTGGCATTCGTTCCGACGTGTTGGTGCGTACGGAGTTGTGCTGTGTCCAGTGCGGAATCGTCGGAATCGGAACCTGAAGGGAGTCGCTGATGTTGGTGATCTGATACGCGTGCTGATTCCAGATCGGACGAGTCTTGGTCCAGCGATTCTGTGGATCGGTGAGGATCAGGATTCCTCCTGCTGCGCCGCCCCACGGAGTGCGCGAGTTTTGTTCGGGAACACCGACGCGCAGACAGGCTCCCAAGTTGTCATTGGGAACGTCGCTGCTGACCACCAGATCGGCGCGGCCATCACCGTCGGCATCGGCCACAACAGGAAGCTCTAGTCCGGTGCTGCTCATCACGCTGCGCGCTGCCAGGACGCGTCCATCCAGTCCCGAAAAAATTCGCAGCCAGCACTCATCGCGAGAAATGACTTCGGTGATGCCGTCTCCGTTCAGATCAATCGCGGACACTCCGGTGGCTCCCGATGAGTAATCATCGATCGGACGGGTCCACAGCACACCGGGACGGAATCCCAGACAGCCTCGGGGTTTGGGACGCTGGGTACAGCGCAGCGCGTAGGCCGTGACCGACTTCGCCGATGCGATCACAAAGTCAGGCGTTCCATCGTGATCGAGATCCGCAATGGCTGCCGGTCCGCCCCAGATTCCGCTGCTGTCTTGCTGCGTGTACGGACCGAAGATCACGCGCCGGTTTGCGTAGTCATAGACCTGAATGGTGAGCGCAAGGGAAGTCGATTCAACGAGCAGCAGATCCGGCTTTCCATCCCCAGAAAAATCGGCCACTTGCGCAAAGAACGGATCGGTGCTGATCGAGGCTGGTGTCTTGTCTGCGCCGGTCTTCCCATCGTAGATTCGATCGCTTGTGATGACCTCTGCGACACCGTCATCATCCAGATCGGAGACAACAGAGACAGATCCCCACGAGGCGCTCAGGTTGGGCTGTGTCCAGATGGTTTCAATCCGCGCGGGAGCACCTGGAACATAGCGTGATACCTGGGCTCCGACCACGATTTCGGGGGGACTTTTTCCGTCGAGATCGGTGACAAAAGGAGCACTCCACAGATCGACGCCAGCAGGATTCCGTTCGCGCAGCGGATGATCGGATCGGGCCTGTAGGATTCCTTGATGGTTAAAGACCACCACGCGCTGTTCGGCATCGATCGTGACGATCTCTGCGAAGCCATCTGCATCCAAATCAGCGACGGCAAGCTGAGCTTGTGCAGCCGACAGAAGGGACACTCCTTTTCGCTCAAAACGAATCGAGCAGTCACTTGGTCGCAGCGCGAGAAGGATGTCTGGGAATGCGGTGGCAATGACCTCTGGCTTGCCATCTTGATCGAGATCTGCGACGACAGGAGTGGCCATCACCTGACGATCGCGTAGATGACAGCGCACCTGCGGAGATCGAAACTGATCGGGAGAAAAGGAACCACCCAGGCAGCGCAGATCAAACGGAACCAGCTGCGAGCACAGCGCAAACGGAATGCAGCCACCGTCGTAACAGCGCTGATCGTTTGGACAGTCATCACCGGATGTGCAGGATCCGAAGTCAGTGAGACAGACGCCTACACGACAGTGCGCAGAGCCTACGCAGTCGCGATCCTCGCGACAAGGGAGTCCGCGACAGCCATCGGCGTTGTCGATGGGACGGATGGGAGGACTGCTTCCGGCATCTGGTGGTGCGGGCGCTTGGTCTGTCTGCGTACGCGAGGCTTCGCAGCCACCGAGCAGGATGAGTGCAGACATCAGTGCGCGCGGACCGAGCGCCAACAAGCAGCGATACCATCGATTGAGCTGCGACCGCGCATGCATGCGCGCAACCTAGCACAGCCAACGCGCGAAGGTGTTTTGGACTGGACCCCTCGCGGACCACGCTGCAACGTGTTGGACGCTTCTTTCGACGCGGATGAGCGCCTTCGCGGCATCATGTATGACAAGCTGCCGA
>CALMML010000330.1 GCA_937868485.1 uncultured Myxococcales bacterium
TAGTGAAGAAACTTGCTCTTCTTGTCGAAGAACGCGCAGTCGTACTCGTCGCCTTCCAAGACCACATGTGGCCCCTGACCGACGGCAGAGTTGTGGCCCATGTTGAGCGGCACACCACCGATCATGTACGACGGCTGTCGTCCAGCATTGATCAGCGTCCACGCAGCCAGCGACGAGGTCGTCGTCTTACCGTGGGTTCCGCACACCACAAGTGGCAGCTTCCCCGGCAAGAGCAGCTCCTCGATGATCGCCGGGAATGACGTCAGACGGATGCCTCGGGCTTGAGCGGCCAGAACCTCGATGTGATCGCGACGACAGATGTTGCCAACCACCACCACGTCGGGAAGCCAGTCGAGGTTTTTATCGGCAAAGCCTTCCGTCACCGCGATGCCAGCGCTCTGCAGCTGCGTCGACATCGGAGGATAGACATGCTCGTCGGAGCCGCGAACTTCGTGACCGATGGCCTGAAGCAGCTCGGCCACTGCGCCCATTCCGGTACCGCAGATACCAATAAAGTGAATCTTCACGTTTCTCCTCGTCAGCGTCGCGGAAGGAGCGCCGCAGGGCGGCATTGTTCGCGTTTCGGGAAAGTATAACGGAAGCGACTGACCGCTCGGTGCGTGGTCAGTTTCTCGTCGCTCCGGTCAGTGCGCGCAGCACCGCGTCACCGCACTCGCTGGTCGATAGCTGACCGCCCAGATCGCGCGTCACCAAGCCAGCCAGCACAACTTCTTCGACGGCTCGACGGAGACGATCGCCCGCATCATGTTCGCCGAGGTGATCGTAGAGCATCGCCAGCGTCAGGTAGGCCGCGAGCGGATTGGCCAGGCCCTTTCCTGCGATGTCCGGCGCGGAGCCATGCACAGGCTCAAACAGCGAGCAGCGCCCCGGATGAATGTTTCCCGACGCAGCCACACCGAGTCCACCACAGATCGCCGCGCCCAGATCGGTCAGGATGTCGCCAAACAGATTCGAGGTGACGACGACATCAAAGCGCTCGGGCGTGCGAACAAACTCCATCGCTGCGACATCGACAAACAGGTGGCTCGACGAGACATTGGGATGCTCGGCGGCAACCTGTCGGAAGGTACGCTGCCACAGTCCATGTGCGTGCGGCAGCGCGTTGGCCTTATCGACCATGCAGACACGCGGCGACTTGTGCGACGAGTCATGCGGAACATTGGCCAGCGTATAGGCTGCACGAATGATTCGTTCGACCCCGCGTCGGGTGTTGAGATCTTCGCTGATCGCCACTTCGTCGGGCGTATCGCGCTTAAACGAGCCGCCCATTTGAACGTACGGCCCTTCGGTGTTTTCGCGCAGCACCCAGAAGTTCACATCTCGACGCTGCTTGCCTTTGAGCGGACAGAGCTTTTCGTCGAGAAGCTGCACCGGACGCAGGTTGATGTAAAGATCCAGCCCAAAGCGCAGTCCGAGCAGGACATCTTTGGCAACCACTCCGTCGGGAACGCGCGGATCACCGAGCGCACCAAAGAAGATTGCATCGAAGTGCTCACGCAGCTCCGTCAGCGCACCTTTGGGCAGCGTCTCCTGCGTCTTCAGATAGTGATCGGCGGACCACGGAAAGTGCTGAATGTCGAGCGCAATTCCCAGCGGCTCGACGGCTCGCAGCGCTTGCGCGACGACTTCGGGACCGATGCCATCACCGGCGATCACCGCGATACGACGACGACGCCCCGGAGCCGGAGCCAGCCCGAACGGATACACGCTCTGGGTCATGACGAGGGCCTAGCGATTGGCCGCGAAGCCAGTGCCTCGCGATCGGTTGGCGTCCTGCGGGCTGAACTTGAGCGCACGGAAGCCAGCCGCAGCGTCGACGTAAATGCGCTCGCCTTTGTGGGTTTCGAGAAGAAGCGTCTCGGCGGCGATGGTGACCCGCTTGACCTTCGGCACCGCCAGCGCTTCTTGGCCGCTCACGTCGACGATGACGGTAAGCTCGACCTCATCACTGACCACGAAAACGCCTTTGCCTTCGGCTTTGACGGCGGACTCGCTCTCGAGAACTTTTTGGATTAGGTCCTTCTTCATCTTGATCCCTATGCCTACGGGTTGGCGGTAAGCGTGCGGTAAGTACCCCAATTCGATCCGGCTGGCAATTGTGCGAGCGGCGCTCGAGGTCAGGAAACACGCACAAGTGATGATGGTTGAGCGCGACGCAGGTCAGGCGCGCGCGCCCCAGTGCAGCTTGGCTCTCAGTAGATCGAAAAACGACCGACACAGGGGCCGATAAATCGTCAGGGGCCGATCCGAGCAAGTGACTTGCACCAGATCGCCAGGCTCTACCATGTGGCTCCACTGACCGTCGATGGTCAGCAGCACTTGGCTGGCATCGCGACCGGGACGAACCTCGATGAGCGAGCGCAGATGAACGACCAGCGGTCGCGCCGTGAGCGTGTGCGGACAGATCGGAGAGATCACCACCGCTTCCATGTTCGGCATCAGGATCGGTCCACCCGCAGCCAAGTTGTAGGCAGTCGATCCCGTCGGTGTGGAGATAATCAGTCCGTCCGCTCGATAGGTTGTGACGGCGTCTCCGTCGATGAACGCATCCAGCTCGAAGAGGCGCGCCATCTTGGGCTGACTGACGACGACGTCGTTGAGCGCGGTTCGTTCCACCAGCAAGTGCTCTTTTCCCGGCGTCACATCGGGCTGATCTTTGGGCAAGCGATAGACGCGGCAGCGCAGGCGGTGTCGCTGCTCCGTCGGAAGCTTGCCGCAAAGCGCTGCGGCCAGCGTCTCGCACGATTCCTGTGGCGTGCTGCACGTCAGAAACCCAAGCCGTCCCAGGTTCACACCGAGCAGCGGCACCGAGCGATCGCCCAAGATGCCCGCACCGTACAGCATTGTCCCGTCGCCACCGAGCGAGACCAGCATCGACAGGTCAGGCGGCAGCTCTTGTTCACTCACGCTACAGAGCCAGCCGGGCAGATCGACGTGCTCACGCAGGACCAGCTCTTGCTGACCCAGATCGCGCACGACGCGGACCAGCTTTTCACACAGCGGGACCGACTCGGGCTGATCGCGCTTGAGAATGAATCCGACGGGAGGCAACTACGCTCCTGAGGTGGGCGGTTTCGGTCTTCCCGACGCAGGACGGACGCGATTTAGATCCGCGCTGCCCCGATCGCGAAGAAATTCCAAAAACGCAATGGCCGACGGTAATTCGGCAGCAGGAAGCTGTTCCAGCAGATCGCGCGCGGTTCGACGGTAGCCATCGCCTGGTGCTTCGGGCACAACCACGGGCCGAGGCAAATGAACTTCGACCTCGACGGGCGGCGGCACCACACCCCACGGCGGAGGCTCTTCCGTCGTCAGCTCGTCACGCTTGAACCATTCCTGAATGTGCCAGTGAAGCAGCTCGCCTCGATAGGCAAACCAGCGCTCTCGCTCGACTGGATAGTTCAGCAGCGCGTCTTTGAAGCGCCGAAACGCTCCTTTTCCGTCGATGCTGATGATGAGCCGCTCACGCAACACCGGCTCGGTGACCCCCGCCACAAAGCGCTCCATCCACTTATACTGCTCACGCGAGGAAGCGGGCTCGACGCGCAGATACGCATCACCGCCGCCCATCACCTTGGTCCGTAGCTCCTCGACATTCGGAGCCGACTCGACCAGCGTGATCACCTCGCCCGAGCGAGTATCCAGGAAGCTCTCGGTGTCAGGGGCATTGCGCTCGACCGCGGTCTCCAACTCTGCCCAACGCACCGCTATGACTCGCATAACCAACGAACCCCGTTTTGTAAGTGATAGTACATATTTTCGAATTCATTCGCGCCCTACAAAGCGGCATTTCGCCGACGATGATCAATCAGCACGAAGGCTCGAATGTGATCTGAAAGGCTATGTGAACTATGCGGCCCTTGGCAAGGGCTACAGCCACTTAGCGTGGGTCGCGCGAAAAATTGGCAGACGATGGCGACCTTGCTAAAACCCGCGCATCATGCCGCTTTCGTCGAGTCTCAGACAGGACCTGCTCGCTTTGCTCGATTCGGGAGGCGAGGTCCGCTTCGACGAACCGCTCGCGCGCCACACCACGCTGCGTCTAGGTGGTCCGGTGGATGCGTGGGTCGCACCCAGCTCCGTGGAAGAAGTGCGCCGTGTTCGTCGCTTCTGCGTCGCCAGTGGCCTGCCTTGTCGAGCGCTTGGATCGGGATCGAACTTGCTCGTGCTGGATGGTGGCGTTCGTGGGGTCTTGCTCGCATCGGACCAGCTACGCGGCCTGCGCTTTTCGGACCCGAGCACAAGCGATGCGCGCACCGAAGTCTACGTCGAAGCGGGCGTCAGCACCGGCAAGCTGCTCAGCGAAGCAACCAAGCGCAGCCTCGGTGGCGTCGAGTTTTTGGGCGGTGTTCCCGGCTCGATCGGCGGCGGCATGATCATGAACGCGGGTACGTACCTCGGTGAGTTCAAAGATGTCACCGTCGAAGTCACCAGCGTGTCGGAACAAGGCGAGCTGATCGTTCGTTCCCACGCCGAGTGTGGCTTTGTCTATCGCGGTTCAGCGCTGCCTCCGTCGGAAGTTGTCGTCTCCGCGCGACTTTCGCTGCCGCCCCGGGACAAAGAATCGATTGAAGCGGATGTTGCTGCGCTGCGAAAGCGACGCAAAGAGCGCGAGCCGCATGGCGTTCCGTGCGCAGGAAGCTTTTTCAAAAATCCGCCCGGTGACTTCGCGGGACGGCTGATCGAGTCTTGTGGGCTCAAAGGCACGCGGATCGGCGGCGCGGAAGTGTCCCTGGCGCATGCCAACTGGCTGGTCAACGCTGGGGACGCCAAGGCCAAGGACTTTGTCTCGCTGATCGAGTTGGTGCGACGGAAAGTGACGGAACAGTTTGGGATCACGCTCGAGCTGGAAGTCAAAGTGATGGGAGAGCCGGGATGAAAAAACGAGTCGGAGTGATCATGGGCGGACCGTCTGCCGAGCGCGAAGTGGCGCTGGCATCAGGACGACGAGTGGCCGATGCGCTCAGCGAGCGTGGTCACTCGGTGGCAGCCATTGACTGGACCGGCGCAGATCAAAATCTATGGTCGGATCTTCGTCGAGAACGGGTCGAGATCGCGTTCGTCGCGCTCCACGGAACGCTCGGGGAAGATGGCTGCATTCAAGGGCTGCTCGAGTGCGCTGGGATTCCGTACACCGGATCGGGCGTGCTCGCATCGGCGCTGGCCATGGACAAAGTGGCATCTCGACGAGTGTTCGACGAAGCAAGCATCGAAACGCCTCGCTGGACGGTCTATCAAGGGCCTGCCGACGTGCAGCGAATTGGTCTGCCGCTGGTGGTCAAGCCATCTCGCGAAGGATCATCCGTCGGAATTTCGATTGTCCGCGACGAAACCCGCATCGAACCAGCGCTTCACCTGGCGCAGCGTCTACACGGCGTCGTGCTGCTGGAAGAGTTTGTCGCTGGACGGGAAATTGAAGTGGCCATTCTCGACGGAGAAGTGCTCGGCGATGTCGAAGTCCGTCCTGCCACAGAGTTCTACGACTACGCGGCCAAGTATCAGCGCAGCGACACGCAATACATGGTTCCAGCACCGCTCACTGCGGCGGAACGGCAGCTCTGTCACGATCTGGCCCGACGAGCCCACGCAGCGCTTGGCTGTGCCGGTGTCACACGAACCGATCTGCTGCTTTCTCCGACGGGACGCGCGGTCTGTTTGGAAGTCGATACGCTGCCCGGACTGACCGATCGCAGCTTGGTGCCCAAGATCGCGCAGCATGCTGGGCTCGATTTTGCGTCGCTGTGTGAGCGAATTTTGGCAACCGCTGCGCTCAAGGCCTAGGACGAGCGTGGCACTGTAACTCTGTCTCGCCAGCGTCTGACCGATCGCGGTACGCTACAGTCGGTCCACGGAGAGCGCATGATTCGGATCTTAGAGCTGACGCTGAGCCCACCCTCGATCCGCGAGCTGGCTGGTGATGCGGCGCGCACGGTGCTTTTGTCACCGACGCCGGGAACCGTTCGCTGGGTGGACATCTCGAAACAGACCGCCGAGGAGCTGGATCTTCTCGCGCAGGGGTTTCGCTTTCACCCGCTGGCGCTCGAAGACTGTCTGCACTTTGATCAGCGTCCGAAGCTGGAAGAGTACGCGGGAACGAGTCCGTATCTGTTCGTCGTCACGCACAACTTCACGGTTCTTCCGACGGCAGCTAGCTCGCTGAGCGACGAAAACTCGATGCATATGCCGCGCATCTTGTGGGCGGAAAGCCGAGAGCAGACCGTTGCGCTGACGATGCTAGAGACGCACGCGTTTTTGGGACAAGGCTATCTCGTCACGGTTCACGATCAGCACAGCCCGGCGCTGGAACAGATCTGGAACCGCGTAAAGCACGATCCGCAGCTGCTGTCTCGAGGCCCGGACTTCGTCTATTACCTGCTCGCCGACGCAAAATGTGACGCAAACTTCCCGGTGCTCGAGCAGCTTGGTGAAATCCTCGACGAGATGGAAGAGTCGCTGTTTGACAACCCGAGCCGAACTGATCTGCACCGCATCTATTCGCTCCGCAAGACGCTGGTGTCGATGCGTCGGGTGCTGTCGCCGCAGCGCGATGTGATGGGCAACCTGGCTCGTCACGGCGGATCAGCGTGCGTCAGCGAAAAGACCGCACCGTACTTTCGCGACATCTACGACCACCTGACGCGCATCCATGAAAGCATCGAAGCGGGACGCGATCTGCTGGGAAACTGCGTCGATGCGTATATGTCCGCCGTCGGTCAGCGCACAAACGAGATCATGAAGCAGCTTACGATCTTGTC
>CALMML010000331.1 GCA_937868485.1 uncultured Myxococcales bacterium
AGAGCCCGCGCCGAAGCCCTCAAAGCCAAGCTCTCCACCCTCTCCGACCCCGCCCCCTAACCCAGCAAAGGCGAAGCCGAGCAGGCAGCAAAGGCAAAGCCGAGCGAGGATGGAAAGCCAAGGAAGTGCTCCCTCCCCCGAACGGGGAGGGCTGGGGAGGGGTCGCCCCGGAGGGGGATGGGGGGAGAAGACGAAGGAGACGCTATCCCAAGAGGATGAGGGTGCCAGGGAGAAACCCTAGGTTTCTCCCTGAGAGAGAGCGCTTAATTGACCCCCACCGCCGTCCAAGCCACCCCGACCGCCGCATACTCCGCCCCAGTCGTCCCATACAGATCCTTGGTCGCGTTGAGCGTCGCCGTACGCGCCGCCTTGAAGGTGGTGCTCGACGTCATGTACGCCGTCAGTGCCTTGTACCAAATCTTCTCTGCCTTGGCCCGACCGATGCCGGTCACGCTCTTGCCAGAGGTCTTGTTGGTGCCGCCTTCAGCCAGCAGGTAGAAGAAGTTGTTGGCGATGCCCGACGAGTAGTGAACGTCGACGTTGCGCTTGTACTTCGAGTAGTTGTCGAGCGAGACGCCGTCCGAGGTCGGGTCGCTCATGCTGCGCAGGTAGCCCTTGCCACCGATCATGATCTTTTCGCCGATGAGGTAGTCGCCGGGGTCCGCGGCGTTGGCGGCGTAGAACTCGACGGCGGTGCCGAAGATGTCGCTGGTGGCTTCGTTGAGTCCACCGGACTCACCGGAGTAGACCAGGCCTGCCGTGCGCGAGGTGACGCCGTGGCTCATTTCGTGACCGGCGACATCAATCGCCACCAGGGGTCGCAGCTGGGTTCCGTCGCCGTCGCCGTAGGTCATGCAGAAGCACGAGTCGGTCCAGTAGGCGTTGTTGTACTCGGTGCTGTAGTGGACGCGGGAGTTTGAGCCCTTGCCATCGCCCGCGATGCCATTGCGACCGTGGACGTTCTGGTAGTAGTCCCAGGTCTTGCTGGCGCCGTAGTGGGCATCGACCGCGGCGCTGGCGGCGTTGGCGGCGGTGCCATCGCCCCAGTCGTTGCTGGCCTGGGCAAACAAGGTCGAGCTGCTGGTCGAGCCCGCCATGTTGACGGTCTGCGAGCTGCCGTGCGCGACTTCGATGAGCTCGTAGCTTGTGCCGTTTTGGTTGGTGTTGAGCGCCACGGTGCCGTTGTGGATGCCGCGTCCGCTGCCGGCGCTGGTCTCGATCTCGTCGTAGGCATCCAGGTGGCGACCGCTGTCGGCGTCAATGAAGGTGTGCAGGACGCTCGGGGTGCCGTCTGCCTGGACGCCGGTCGAGATGACCTCATAGGCGAGCCGAGGCTCGGGCTCGGTCGGCATGGCGTAGATCATCAGCTTGCTATTGGGCTGGACGCTGCGCTTTTGGGCAAAGCTCTTGTGCGCGGCGTACTCCGCTTCCGCAGGGGTGAGCTGCGGGCGCTGGCTGACCGGGATGGGGCTCGCAAACATCGCGGTGAGCGACTCGTCTTCGCGGGCGCCGGTGTGAACGATGAAGTCGCCGCCAAGGACGGGCAGGCCGCGATAGAGCCGCTCAAAGCGAACGTGCTCTTGGCCTTGTTCATCGACATGACGGCTGCGCTGGCGGACGGAGTCATTTGTGTCCAGGCCAAGCTGCGCACCACGAACCTGAAGCAGGGACACCGCTTGGGCGCTGATGGCCTGGCCATCGCTGCTCACTGCGTCCACCGCGAGAAGATCGTTACCGCCACATGCTGGGACCAGCGCCGCCGAAACCATCGCCAACCAAAGTGTCTTACGCATGGGAGCCTCCGTACCTGTGAGTCGTTGTTGGACAGAGTGAAGTAGCGAATTGCGTGCCAAGCTTCCCATGTGCGGTTGCGGGGGCCGGGGCAGCGGGGTCAGCGACGGAGACATGGGTACGCGGTGCGGGGGTTTTCGGGGCCGGGACTGGGGGAACAGACCCCAGTTTGGGTGCTATCGTCCCACTCGCCCATGGGCGGCCCGTCGATGATGGTGCACTGGCTGGACCAGGGTGAGGCGGCGATGTGGCTCGCAGGGTTGGCAGCGGCTCTTGTGGCGTGCTTTTCTTCAGATTGGGTTCTCGCTACAACGTTCGACCAAAACGGCGGGCCGTGTGAGCCTGCTACGAAGGAAGCCATGCACAAGCGTCCCAGCATCGTCGAAATCATTGGCGCTCCCTGTGACCTCGGCTGTAACTTGCGCGGAGCCAACGTCGGGCCGTCGATGGTCCGGGTGGCGGGTCTGACGGATCGTCTGGAAGAGCTGTCGATTCGCGCCATCGATGGCGGTGACATCGCGGTGCCGCTGCGCGAGCGACTCGGTCGGCAGACGCCGCAGAACCGGGACTTGTACGTCTCGACGATTGGCCAGATCTGCGACGAGCTGTTTGCGCGGGTGCAGGTGTCGCTGCGCGAGAGCCGCTTTCCGCTCATCTTGGGCGGGGATCACTCGATTGCGATTGGGTCGATCAAAGGGACGGCGGACTACTGTCATCAGCACGGCGCGCAGCTGGGTCTTTTGTGGGTCGATGCGCACGCGGACATGAACACGCCCGCGACGTCGCAGAGCGGCAACATTCACGGCATGCCACTGTCGACGGTGCTTGGGCTGGGCTTTGAGCGCTTGGTTCATGTCGGCGGGGTCGGGCCTCGGCTGCGCCCGGAAAACGTCGCGCTGATTGGCATCCGCGACCTGGATCGGGAAGAGCGGACCTTCGTGCGTGAGACGGGCATCCGCTACTACACGATGAAAGACATCGACCAGCGCGGCATGTACGCGGTCATTACTGAGGCGCTCGACGACCTGAACCAGCGCTGCGCGGCGCTGCATGTGTCGTTTGATCTGGACGCGGTCGATCCGGTCTATGCGCCGGGGGTGAGCACGCCGGTTCGTGGCGGACTGACCTATCGCGAAGCGCACCTGCTGCTAGAAGTGGTGGCCGAGCGGGGCTTTCTGCGGTCGATGGATCTGGTCGAGCTCAACCCGATGAACGACGTGGGACACCAGACCACGCGGCTGTGTATTGAGCTGGCGCTGTCGGCGCTCGGCAAGGCGATCCTGTAAGCGATGGATACTTCAAACTCTCACTTTGCAGCGGCGGACGCGCGCAGTGACCAGCCGACGGACGAGCTGCACGAAGCGCTGGCACCGCCGGACCTGGCGTTTGTCAGAAAGTACATTGAGCCGCTGTGTAGGCCGCTCGAGCTGTATCACCGCTACAGCCTGGTTCATGCCGAGCGACTGCCGAAGACGGGCCCGGTGCTGCTGGTCTGTACGCACTCGTTTGCGTCGTATGACTTGGTGCTGCTGGTCTTGTCGGTCATGCAGCAGACCGGACGGCTCGCGCGGGCGCTGGGACACAAGCAGCTGTGGTTCTTTCATCCGATCATGTCGGCGCTGAGCCAGCGCATCGGGGTGGTGCCGGGAACCCCGGATGCGGGACACAAGCTGCTGGCAGCGGGCGAGCTGGTCGCGGTGGCACCGGGCGGTACGCGCGAAGCGATTCGGCACTCGGGGCAGCGATTTTCTGTGTCGTGGCAGAACCGAAACGGCTTTGCACGGCTGGCGCTACAGACCGGCGCGACCGTGGTGCTGGCGGCGACTCCGGCGGCGGATCAGATCTTCACGCTGTATGACAACCCGCTCACCCGGCGAATCTACGAGCGCTTCAAGCTGGCGCCGCCGCTTCTGCGCGGCATCGGACCGACCGTGATACCGCGTCCCGTCAAGCTGACCAGCTACCTGTCGCAGCCGATCGTCCCGCCACCGTTTTCCGGCAGCGAAGCCGAAGTCCACGCCTTCCGCGACGCCTGCGAGTCCCAGATGAACGCTCTTATCACCGAAGCCGTCGCCGCCGAAGGTCTACGCTAACCCGCAGCACGAACAAACGCGTCGCCGGGAAGCGGGGCCCTTTCACATGGTCACATCTGTGTCTTCACGGCGCGGGTCCCCCTTCCCGGCGACGTTTTTTCCGTCGGGACACAGGGTCCCGCCGATAAAAAAGTCTCTGGTCGGCCCACGCCTAGTTTCTCGTCTGAAAAGGGACTTGTGACCATGGGGAAGCGGGGCCCCACCGTGACGTACGATTACGCTTTGGGCGGCAGGGCGGGCTGTTCGGCTTGGAGGAGCGCGTCGGGCTTGCTGCGATACAGAAGCCACAGCGACGCGGGCAGGGCGGTAAAGTCCGCGATCATCGACAGCACAAACGACACCGATGACAGGATGCCGAACTGACGAATCGGCGGCAGCGTCGAAAACGCAAACGCTAGAAAGCCGCCCGCGTTGATGAGCGTCGCAAAGAAGATCGCCTTGCCCGAGATAAGCAGCGTGTGCCGCAGGGCCTGTTCCGTCGAGGCGTTGTCTTTTTTGCCTTCCTGGAAGTGATAGAAGAAGTGGATCTGGTCGTTTTCGCTCGTGCCGAGCACCGTCGTCGCAATCAGGATCGTCGCGACGTTTAGGAACACGCCAATCGAGCGCATAAACAAAAACATCACCAGGATCGCGAAGAACGACGGAATCATCGCCATCACTCGAGCGATGCCGCTGCGGAACACCAGCAGAAACGACACGAAGATGATGCCGACGGTGAGCACGAAGCTCTCGACCAGCGTCGGCACCATGTGATGCGAGATCTTGGC
>CALMML010000332.1 GCA_937868485.1 uncultured Myxococcales bacterium
TTCCCGTCCATCTGCTGCGGCGCGATCCCACGCCTCCAGCTCCTCGGCAATCGCTTCGCTCATCAGCGCTGCCATCCCGGCCAGCGCTTGCCGATGAAACTGCGGCTGCATCATACGGCGTTGTCTGAGCCAGTATGATCCACCGCTGACCAACAGTCCGTTGCCAAGCAGGCTCCGTAAGGGGTCCCAAATCGGACTGTCTTTGGTGTAGTTCGCTCCTTTATCGACGAGGATTTCCTGCGCATGTCGCGGATGACCGAGCATCACCATCGGTGCCGATCCACCTCGTAACAGGTAGATGTCACCGCAGCGAGCACGCGCTGTCAGGAAAAATCCTGGGTCGCGCTGCGCAAGTTGTGGAGCGCTGTGTAGCCATGTCAGAAGGTCGATCGAAGGGAGAACCGTGGCAGACTTCGGAGTCGATGGGCTGACCATGTGGTAGAATCCTAACGCGAGGCTCTATGCAATAGCCACAGCATCCTGTGCATATGTGCTGTGTCCTCGGTCACTGGCTGCCAAACGGTTCGCTGGCACCTGGTTTTTTTGTGAGCCAGCGCGTCTCGGTGTGCTGCCGCGCTGCTGGGAACGACCGCTCGATGTTCGGCATCCGCATCCAACGTTTCGTCGTTCCCCTGGACGTGCCATCGCTGGCTACGCTCTAGGGAAAGAGTCCTGAGCCGCTCCCGTCGAAGCGCGCTTCTTTAACGAAGCCAAAGCGGTGAATCGGATCGATCATCCGGGCATCGTGCAGTGTCACGACTTCGGACATCTCCCGGATGGTACGGCCTTCATCGTGATGGAGTACCTGAAGGGAGAGACGCTGAGTCGACGCAATCGGCGGATGCATGATCGGATGCCGCTTTCGGACATCGTTCGATTGGTTCGTCAGATTGCCGCCGCCCTCGCCGCCGCCCACGCGAAAAACATCGTCCACAGAGATCTCAAGCCAGACAACGTGATGATTGTGGCGGACCCGGAGATTTCGGGGGGGGAGCGGACCAAGCTGCTCGACTTTGGCATCGCGAAGCTGCGGCAGTCGAATGGATCGACGATGCCCGGTGCGACCAAGGGGGACGTGCTGCTTGGAACGCCTGCGTATATGTCTCCCGAGCAGTGTAAGGGGGCCGGAAGCGTCGACGGAAAGACGGACTGCTATGCGCTTGGGATCATGCTGTATCGCTTGGTGTCCGGTCAGCTTCCCTTTCATGCCGAGGGCTCCGGCGAGGTCATGGCGCTCCACATCTTTCAAGAGCCGACGCCGCTGTCCGTGCGCTGCCCGTGGGTGCCAGAAGGACTGACCAAGCTCGTCGCACAGCTTCTGCAAAAGGACAAGGACGCGCGTCCGTCGATGGCCGAGGTGGTCATTGCGCTCGATCAGCTGACGACAGAGTGCGCGGGGGTCTTCCGTCCGCTGCCCGAGGGAACGACCAAAGACCTCGACACGACGGACTTGGTGGCTGAACCGACGAGCGGGCTCGGTGATTCCCAAGAGGATGAGCACAGCGCTCCGACGATAGACTCGGGTGTGGGTGAAAAGCCGAGGATCCTAGCAAGTGGTCCCAGCTACACGCCGATGACTCCGTCAAGCTCACCCTCGGGACGACGCACGGGGCCTTCGGGGGTTTTGCTGGCCAGTGATGGTTCCCTTGCAACAGGTCGCCCGTCGACACTGGGTGGATCAAACGGCATCGCAACGCCCGCAACGGAAGTCCACACGCTGCGGCGTAGGCTGCCGATGTTGCTGACCCTCGTGGCCGTGCTGGTGGGTGTGGTGAGCGTGGTGGCGTCTCGCCGTGGTTCTGACCCTCGTGCCGTTGGTGGTGTCGGTGTAGGACAGAGTGAACCCTCATCGATTCCTGCAAGACGAATTCGCTGGGAGCTGACCACGATTCCGCCCGGAGCCACGGTGTCTCGCTCCAGTGACAAAGCCGTGCTGGGACTGACACCTTGGCAGACAGAGCGACTGGCGGGAGACGGTGGCGAGGAGCTTCGGATCACCGCTCCGGGATATGCAGAGCGGACGCTGGTCTTGGGACGCGACCGGGATGAGTCGCGCGAGCTGGTCCTGCAAGCAGTTGCTGCGAATGCCGTCGCTGTGGCCGATGCAGGAACAGAGAAGCTGAGCGATGCCAAGTCCAAAGCGCCAAGCCTTGGAAAGCACAAAGGAAAGGTCAAGACAGCGGTGACGGCAAAGCACGCAAGCGCGGCGAAGGGAGGCGAGGTGGGTGCTGAGTTTGAGGAATAGATCGTTTCCGCCGATCGCTGCTTCCGTCTGTTTGATGATCGCGATCCCTTGCGGTGAGGCGCTGGCGCAGACATCCAGCGACGCCAGCGAGGGCAATGATCAAGCGCAGTGTATGTCCGATCCCGTGTGCAAAGCGCACTTTACGCGCGCGCGGAAGCTGTCCAAATCAGATGACTTCGAGGGTGCGCTGGCGGCCTATCAAGCGGCGTATCGACGACGCGAGGCTCCGTGGCTGCTCGTCAACATGGGACGAACCTTGCAGAAGCTGGGGCGACCCAAGGAAGCCGTCGAGCTGTTCGAGCGGTTTCTGTCCTCGGGAACGGAAGACGCTGTGGCGAGGGAAAAAGCCCAGCAGTTCCTGCGTGAAGCGCAGCAGGAAGTGCTGAACCTGCCGCCTGCGCCCGTCAACGCCCCTCAGCGTGTCAAGCGAGAGCCTAGTCCGTCGACGGTGCCATCGGAGCCGGTGCAGGACAGCGAACCGGTCAAGCGCGCCGAGCCCGTAGAGGCGGCTCGTCCGCAACTCGTCGAGACTCCAAGCGTGGTCACGCGCAGCAAGTGGCGCGCTCCGCTGTTTTTGACAGGGGCCTGTCTGGGCGGCTCGGTTGCGCTGGCCGGAGTGGTCACTGGCAGTCTGGCACTGTCGACGGCATCGACGCTTAGGAACTCTCCCTACTTGGGGGATCCTGGCACTCCGCAGCGTGATCTTCAGCAGCGTGCGCAGTCGCTTGCGATCGCAACCGATGTGCTTCTGCCGGTGGGGCTTATTGCAGTGGGCTCTGCGATCTTGGCGACGGCGCTGCATCGTCCACGCGAGCCCGTCGCTGCAGCCCAAGCAAGGTCTGCTCCACTGGTGATTCCTACGCCGGTCTCTGTAGACGTGAAGTCGAAGCCAGATCCAGAAGCGACGGCCCCGCATCCTTCGCAAGCTGCGGGCGCGGCTCCACCTGCTGATGCGAACGGAAATCCGAGCCAAAGAGCGACTCCGGTGGAAGGGACAGAGTCTGCCCCTGCGTCACCTTCCAGCCCTGCATCGCCCGCCGCGCCTGTCGTTCCTTCTGCCCCTTCTGCATCACCCGCAGTGAGCGGCACAATCTCTTTGTCTCCATCGCTGGGTGTGGGGCGTGATGGATTCGCGGTGTCTGTGGCCGGATCGTTCTAGCCACAGAAGACTCCCTATGCAGCGTAAGACGCTCTGGATCGGTCGATGAGAACAGCAACGCAGTCCTTCTGTCTGGAATCGTGCGCTTCCTTGGTCCTTGCGATGGGACTCTGTCTGCTTTCCGGCTGTACGCTGGCGACAGATACAGCGATTCGGTTGGGTCTGGGAAAGTCGTGTGCGTCTGATGCAGACTGCGCGGGTGCGATCTGTCAAAAGGGAACCATTTTGACCGACGCAGATGCCGGACTCTGTAGCACCGCTTGTGCAAGCAGCAGTGACTGTCTGGAAGGACTGGTCTGTGCCGCTTCCTTCTGTCAGGTTCCGATGTCTGTTGGACTAACGATTCCGTCCGGTGTCGCAGATGCGTGGTCACAGACGTACGCAGCAGGCGTCAGCCAAGCCGTTTCGCAGCTTCCGTATGCGAAGCTCGATCGGCAGTTCTCACCGACGCCACTGATGAACTCGATCGACTCGCTGCGCACGCTGACGCAGCCAAACCACGTCGTGATTGGGAGTCAGCTCGAATACCTTCCCAATCTCTCGATCTTGGGCGTTGAGAATCCGACCAAGCACTTCTTGGGAGTCTCTACCGCCAATCCGTACACGCTGCCAGACAGTCCGTCGAACCTGGGACAAGTCTATCTTCACACAGAGGAAGCGTACTTTGTTGCGGGCAGACTTGCGGCCAAGTCAGCAGCGAAGCGACTTGGCATCATCAGCGGTCTGATTGGTCCAGAGTCGATTCGCAACGTGAATGCATTTGCGCTGGGCGCACGACAAGAAAAGCCCGGCATTGTCATTGAAGTTCGTCACATCGGATACTACGCAGACACAGCGACGGCAAAGAGCTATTCCTATCAGGGCACGATGTACTTTCGGGAGGAGTATCTTGCGCGGCTCCTGTTTGAAGGAGGCGCGGAGGTGATCATGGACATGAGTCACCAAAATGATCGTGCGAGCAAGCTCCTCCAGCAGCTAAATGGAACGCAGCAGGTGCTGTCGATGATCTCTCATGTCTCGTTCGGAACGGGCGACTTGCCACCCGGAATTGAGAGCACCGTGCTGGCGGGTGTGCTGGAAAACTGGGGCGCTGTGTACGTGCGCATCCTGGAACAGCTTCATCGGCAGAAGCTTTCCGCATCTGCGCGCTTGGGCTTCGAGCTGCAAGAGGGGGAACAGACTCCCTTTACGGTCTCAGTGAATCGAAACGCACGAACAGGAATCGATCGGGACGATGATGCGGTGTTCTTCATCCGTGATCTCGCCAACAGCCGGACGGCTCCGTATCGCAAGATCTGGGAAGGCCCCTGGAAAGCCAACGGACAGCGTGACGCCGACGGAGACGGACTTCCTGACGCAGTGCAAGAGGTGACGGTCGTGGCTCCGCTTCAAGACGAAGAGATCGCGCGGATGTGTTTCTTTGTGGAAGGCGTGGTCGAAAAAGCGACGCTCAATGATCCGAAGTCTGCGGATCAACCCGCGATGGTTCCAGGTGGTCTGATTCCGGGAAGCTCAAGTGCCGACAGCGCCGCTCCGGTTGTGGGAGACTCCGTTGACAAGCTGATGCTTCCAGTCGGTCAGAGCGCAAACTGTCGCAAAAACGCACGCTGGATCTATCGCAGCAATGGTTAGGAATTCATCACGAGGTTTCCTGATGTTACTTCGTCGTTTTCTGCTCTCTGCTTGCTGTGTGCTTTCGCTTCCTTGCGCGCTGAGCCAGCCTGCGCAGGCTCAGTCCTGTAGCACCATCAAGAATCCGGTGTATGTGGCTGGCTCGACGGCACTGGAGCCTCTGTTCAAAGGACTCGGACCCAAGCTGGCGTCTGATCCCAAAAATCCGATCACGCTGGTGTATCTGAAAAACGGCTCCTGTTCGGGCGTTGCACAGCTTGGAACCAAGCTGACAGCGGCGGTGGCTCCCAAGTTTTATTACGTCGATGCCAGCTATACCGGAGGCGATGTTCCACAGTGTGTGAACGACCTGGCGACGGCTCCCACGCTGGATGTCGCACTGTCCGATGTCTACTACGAGCGATGCAAAGCCGGAGCCTCCCTTGCTGCGGGCTACAAAGACTTTCTGGGCCCTGTGGAAACCATGATCATGATGGTTCCCAAGCAGAGCACCCAGACTGCCATCAGCGCCGAGGAAGCCTACTATCTGTTCGGCTTTGGTAGCTTCGGAGACGTCAGTCCGTGGACCGATGAGAGCATGGTCTGTATCCGCAGCTCTTCTTCAGGAACGCTCGGTCTGTGGAGCGCGACGATCGGTCTACCCAACACCAGCTGGCGCGGCGTGGTCAATCCTGGATCGTCCGAAGTGGTGACCTGCGTGGACCTTGCTGCGCAAAAGTCCCCGGAAAAAGCGATCGGAATTGTCGGTGCAGAGATCTATGACGCAGGAACCATTCGCAACGGACACAGAGCGCTGGCGTTCCGTTCCTTTAAGCAAAACTATGCCTACTATCCAGACTCGACACCGACGGCGTATGACAAAAGAAACGTCCGCGATGGTCGCTACACTGCGTTTGGGTATGCGCACATCATGACTGCGGTCGATGCACAAGGGAAACCGATCAATCCGCTGGTCGGAATCTGGGTGGATCAGCTTACCTCGCTACGAAGTGATGTCCTGACCACCGTAATCCGCAACGTCAAGATGGTGCCGCAGTGCGCGATGAATGTTGCACGTACTTCAGATGGCGGAGACCTGATTCCGTATACCGGACCGTCTTGCTCGTGCTTCTATGAAGCGACCTTGGCGGGCAAGGCTCCAGCTCGTTGTCAGAGCTGCATCACCGACGCAGACTGCTCCACAAAGCACTGTAACCTTGGCTACTGCGAGACACGGTAAGGAGCGACTGGATGTTGAAGAACGTACTGCTTCGGTCGCTGGGTCTGCTGCTGCTGTTTGTTACGGCACAACAGATCAGCTGCGATCCCGATAGCGCAGCTTCGGATCAGGAGTCCACGCTGCGCCAATCCCACCACCCACATCGAGTTTATCAACTCGTGTTCCGACACGGTGGCCATTGATCGACCAGCCCGGCTTGCCAAGTTTCGTCCTGGCGCCCCCCTAGAGCCACTTCCCAACAACTAGCAGCACTTCCGCAGACCGCTGCGACGGAAGGGCGGAACAGCAACCATCGTCCCACGACGCACCGAGATCATGCTTGGCTTGATGTCACGATGATCTCACGCTCCGTTGGTGAGGGATGACTAGGAATTCCCCCCTTCGTCGGAAGGAACGCGCGAAAGAGAGGGCGAGCTAGCTGGGCGGCGCAGCGCAGCGTTCGCGACGGAGCGCTTGGCCTTGTGTGTTGGGGGTCCAGGCGCACAGCCGCAACAGGCGACGATTTCTGACGGACAGTGCGTGAACCTACGACGTTTGTACTCTGTGCGCAGCGTGTGTGCTTGCATCGCATCGCAAATCCCAGAAGTGTCGCGGCCCATTCCATTTTACAATTGCGCTGTGAGTCCGAGATGATCGTCGTCGCAAGCTCAGGCCTGAATATTCCTCCTGATCTTGTGAAGGACTGCGAGATCGCGGAGACGCCAAATTCCATCACGATCGACGGTCAGTCGTACGATGTTCGTGGCTTTGGCTCGCTCGAAGAAGCGATCGCGCTGCTCAAGCGAAGCAAGGCTCCGCCGCATATGTTGGGCTCTTCGGCCCCGCAGTATGTTTCGTTGTTTGGGGCGCTGTCTTCCCGAGCGCGTGCGATTTTGGTGGTGACGGGCACGCGAAAGTTTCTCGGGACGTACCATGCTGCGATCGCTGCGGCGCGGACCACCCAAGGAATCCGAAAGTCGCTACAGATCAAAGTCCTCGACTCGGGGCTGATCGAGCTGGGGGCCGGACTGATTGCGCTCTACTGTGCCGCCGCCGCGCGCAGCCGACCCGATGACGATCTGGCGCTGATTTACGATGCGGGGCAAGCACTCTCTGGTGCTGCGACACAGCTCTGTGCTCCTGCGACACGGACTGCGATGGAGTGGTCAAAAGGCGCAGATTTGCCTCGGATGGTGCTTTCCCAAGGTGACCCACGCATTCCCATTATAGGAATGAAAGAGGGGGACTTTCAGCTGGTCGGAATGCGCGATCCTGGACGACCTCTGGCCGATGAAATCCTGGCCCTCTTGCTCCCTCGCTACCCTCGCAATACGGCGCTGTGGGTGGCGATTTCGTACTGCGAGTGCAGAGAGGCCGCACAGGAACTACTGGCCTCGCTCCGTCGCTACTATGACATTCGATATGCGATGGTCTGTTCGATGACGATTGCGGGCTATCTGCTTGTTGGATCCGGTGGAATTGGCTTGTGCGTGGCTCCGATCGGAGCGGCGAAGCTGCCGGTGAAGCTGCCAGAATCACGATAGAAAGGCGTTCAAATGAAGGTGGAGACATCGCACGGAGTCATCAGCATCGAGCAAGTCGGCGCAGGAGATGTGACCGTCCTGTTTGTCCACGGCAACTCGTCCTGCAAAGAGATCTTCAGCGGACAGCTTCAGTCCTCACTCGGGCAGCGCCATCGGCTCGTGGCTGTCGATCTGCCCGGACATGGACAGTCAGACAACGCGCGCGATCCGCATCGAACCTACTGCATTCCGGGTTATGCCGACGTTCTGCGCGAGCTGGTCCTGACGCTGGGCTGCACTCGCTACGTGGTGGTGGGCTGGTCGCTGGGGGGACACATCGCGATGGAGCTCATGGCTGGAACCACTGCGCCGCTTGGTGTGGTGGTGACGGGCTCGCCGCCGTTTGCCAAGAGCATGCAGAGCATTGGCGAGGCGTTTGTTCCGTCTATGCACATGGCGCTGACCAGCAAGGCGGTCTTTTCCGAAGAAGATGCGCTTGCATATGCGCGAGCGACAACGACCCCCGATGTGTCGACGGAAGACTTCCGCTTTCGCGCCGCACTACGTACCGATGGCCAAAGTCGGGCGCGGATGTTTGCGGCGGTGGCAGAAGGTCTGGGAGTCGATCAGCGTCACACCGTCGAGTCGGTCGCCATTCCCTTTGCGATCATCAACGGGTCCGAAGATCCGTTTGTTGCGCACAGCTACTTTGACAAGCCAGCGTACGCGCGACTGTGGAGAGGGTCCGTGCAGCGACTCGACGGCTGTGGGCACGCTCCCTTTTTTGAACAGCCCGCACAGTACAACCAGCTTCTGTCTCTGTTCTTGGAAGACTGCGTGACCTCAGGCTGACTCCGTCGAGCCCTGCCAGCCGAGGCCCGAGCCCTCAGCTCAGGTCATGCTGCGACTGCGAAGATCGGCCTCGACAGTGTGATCGAGGACTCCCTTGCTTTCATCCCCGATGGCTCCCAGAGAGTCCGTT
>CALMML010000333.1 GCA_937868485.1 uncultured Myxococcales bacterium
GAGGGATCTGCTTCGCAAGTCGCTTCAGCGACGGGCTCCATCAGTCTAGCCAAGCTGGCCCTTGTTACACAACAAAAACGTGTTAAGCCAGATTACCTTTTAAATACGAATCCATACCAACCATGACCTATGGTCAGTTAAAAAAGCTCGATCTTCGTCGGTGATTCTTATTCACAAAGGTTTTAGAATCAGATCGCATCTTGTATTTCGCATTACCGAAAATTGATCAGAAACACTTACTCCGACCCAGGTGCCCGACGCCTTCCACAGGAGAGGATGTCGCAGCAGCACCGGTCACGGCTCAGGGAGCGATCCGATGAACCATCACCTATCGTCGAGACCAACGGCTAGCTCGATCCTAGGTCTTGCCTGTGTGACTGTACTTGGCGCGCTCAGCGCGGGCTGCGCACCGCCGGTTATTCAAAAGCCAGGCACGGGCAACACCACCGACAGCACCGAGCCTCTCGACGGACGAGGTCTGTTTGAGTATCGAGTCAAAAGCGAGCTAGTCGGCAGCTGCTCATGCCACGGAGCGGGCGTGAGCGGCTTTGATGCCTTCCTTAAGACAGGAAGCGAGTACGAGTCGGTCACAGCCTACCGAGGCGGCATGATGGTGCCGTCGTCGGCGGATCAGAGCCCGCTGCTGACCAAAGGAGCGCACGCAGGTCCTGCGCTGACGCCCGATCAGCACTCGATCGTAAAGGGCTGGCTGGATGTCGAAGCGGTAGAACGAGGCCAGGGCGGCAGCAGCCCGACCACGCCAGCCGTTCCATTCATCGTCGGTGACTACTACATCAGCTTGCGGCAGCTCACCAACGATCCGCTCGCACGCATCACCTTTTCTATGGAGCTGGTATCAGGCCGGACGTTCCGTCTGACCAAGCTCGCGCTCACGGCGGGTCCAAGCGGAGGCGTCAAGATCAAGCATCCGCGGCTCGTGTACATCACCGCAGGTGGTGCTGCACTGGAACCGAGTGACGCACTGTCCACCATCGATTTGACAGCGGAAGCGGGTAAGACCGTACAGATCGGCGCTGGTGCAATCCTTCTGCCAAACGTCCCAGCCTCCAGCTCGCTGGTCGCGTTTGTGTTTGAAGTCATCCAGATCGTAAACCCGATGCCCGTCAGCGTGGCGTGTAAGGCCGTCAACCTGTTTACGCCACCTGTCAGCACCACGCTCGCAACGTGTGCATCGCTTTGTCACAGTTCGGTCGGTACGCGCGCAGAGGCCAGCCGTGCGCTTCGAGCATTCCCGATGGATGCAGCCCTGAAGACCGACCAAACGGGCCTTGCAAACCTCTGCGTAGACGCTCTGGGACGCATCAACGTCACGACGCCAGCAAGCAGCATTCTGGTCCAGTACGTACAACCCACGTCATTGGGAGGTATGGCGAGTCATCCGTTCAAGCTGGATGACACCACAACCTTTAACAACTTTAAGGCTGCGGTCGGAACCTGGGCCGCAGCAGAGAAGTAGGTACTTGAGAGTCACCCTAACCGCTCCGACGCGGTGCCGGGAGCGAAGAGCTTGACGGATTTGAGCGCTCCGAAACGGGCGCTTTTTGGCGGTCTTTGTGACGGTGCCCGTCAAGCACCCAGCAGACACCGAATAGGAACTAACGAATCGAGAGGGATCATGACAGTGAGCTCCATCAAAAAAACGATTGTGCTTGGGCTCTTTGCCGTTCTACCTGCATGCAGCGGCGGTGCCACATCCACCGACACCTCTGCCGATCCAACGGGCGGATTCCGCGCCACGCTGCCTCCGAGCGTTGCGGACTCCGACAAGTTGGCTCTGCAAGATACCAAGATCGACTACATGCTTGCGCTCCGCTCGGCGGCGCTCAAGCTGACCGGCAACTACCCGACGCTGGCCGAGATCAAGCAGCTACAGAGCGCCTCGGATCAGACGGCGGTGTACAGCCAGCTTATCGACAACTACATCAACCGTCCGACGTTCAACCAGCAGATCCTGCAGTTCTGGCGTGACACGTTCAAGATGGGCGGCATGCTGCCCGTCAGCACGCCGTCGGGCATGGTCAACGTCAACCTGGAAGTGGCCCCGACCTTCGCGGCGTACCTCATCGCCAAGGGCGAGAACTTCACCAAGCTGGTCAACGGCACGACGGGCACCTGCCAGACCTACAACCCGGCGACGGACACCTTCACGCAGGCCACCTGCGCCAACACCAGCGCGGTCGGTATCCTCACCGACCAGGGCGTTCAGGCGCAGTTCTTCTCGGCGCTCGCCTTCCGTCGCGTTCGCTGGTTCCAGGAAGCCCTGCTCTGCTCGCGCTTCCCGGCGGAAACCAACGGTGCCAAGGTCCAGTACACTGGCGGCGTCTACAACTCGCCGTGGGATATGAAGAGCGTCTCGGGTGCAGTGAACGACCCGAAGGCACTGGTGGACTTCCAGGACACCAGCTCGCTCATCTGCGCCAACTGCCACTCGACGATGAACCACCAGGCTCCGCTGTTCGCCAACTTCGGAGCGACGGGTATGTACGTTGCGGGTGCAATCCAGGTTCAGACCCCGGTCGCCGGCAACCCGACCAGCAAGCTGGTGGACTGGATTCCGGTTAACGAGCCACTGTCGTACCGCTTCGGCAAGCCGACGCCGACCCTCAAGGACTTCGGCGACGCGATGGCTTCGGACCCGGCGTTCAAGTCGTGCATGGCCACTCGGCTGTGGAACTGGGCGATGTCGCGCGGTGACGTGGTCGTCGACCAAGCGACGCTGACCCCTGACTTTGAGGCCCAGCTGACGCAGCAGATCGATGCGAACAACTGGAACCTCAAGGAATACATCCGGGGCGTGTTCAAGAACCCGAACTTCATCCGGTACTAGGACCAAAGAGAAGAGGAGAAGCGACATGAAAAGCAATTCTGGTTTCTTCGTCCGTCTGGGCCTGGTAGCGATGCTGGGCCTTGTGGGCTGCCAAAATCAGTCAACGACGCCCGATCCGGTTCAGGACCCGACGACTCCGACCGACCCAACGACGCCGGGCACCACGACGGCGGGTAGCGACAAGTCGTTTGATCACGATGACATCCTGGGCAATATCGGCGACGTGTTTGCCGATGGTCGTCAGGTGACTCCGACGGACGGTCAGCGTATGCACGTCTGCGGCAAGATCACGTACGCCACCCTTGGACGCATCCTGACGGCGCGCGGCATTGCCACTGGCAACACGGCTGCGGACTCGGCGGGTCTGCTCTTTACGACGGGCGCGAACATCATGGGTGTCGCCAACTATCCGGCGCGCGTTGCAGAGACGGATCGCAACTCGACCGGTGGTCTGACGCGCATCTTCGACATGTTCCTGGCCGCAGCGGAAGAGCTGGTTCCGGCAACTGGTACGGATCGTATCGGTACCGGCACGGCATGCCCTGGTGCGACGCTGTTCGACGCGAGCAACAACTGCAACGCCGATGGCTTTGCCTGCTTGCTCGGTGCTCCGCTGACTGCGACGCAGCTTAGCGAGTGCAGCGCCGGCGTGAAGCGAATCGCGGCTCTCACGAGCAACGACTTCGTCCGCGCCAAGAGAATGGCCGTCGCCACCATCGCTTCGTCTAACTTTCTGTGCGACTAGGAGGGGGGAACCATATGAAACGCGATTTTCCTTTGCGGGGAGCCTCCCGCCGAGACTTCATCAAGGGTGTGTTTGCCGCCAGCGCCGCGCTTGGTCTTGGCCCGACGCGTGCGATTGAGATGCTCGACGAGATTGGTGGCAGCGCACTCGCGGCTGGCGCCATCAACGCCAACCGCGCGGTCCACATCATCGGCGGCGACGGTGGTGGTGCGTGGTTCACGCTGGTGTGGCCGGTTCCCGGCACCATCACGGAGCTGGCGACCAACTCCACCGTTCCGTTCGACGACATGAACAAGGCCGGCAAGATCACCTCGGGCGCGCTCGAGGACCGCTCGCTGTATCACCGCAAGGTGAACGGCAGCCCGCTGTGGTCTAACTTCGGCGACAAGAAGCTCGTCACGGCGATGCTCTGCGGTACCAACATCGGCCACGAGACTTCCCCGAAGATGGCTGGTAACAGCAACACCATCCCGACGGGCACGATCGGATCGTTCGCGGCCTCGGCAGCCATCCAGACGACGGTGACCTCGCTCGTTCCGGTCATCGGCATCAACCGCAACGGCATTGCGATGCCGTACGGCGCAGCCACGGGCGCTCCCTCGCCTGCGGCGGTTCCGGACTCGAACGCGATGATCAACCTGTTCTCCAGCTCGGCCTCGAAGCTGATGGCGCGTCTGTCGGACCCGAACAACGCCAAGCTCTATGAGGAGTACTACAAGGCATTCCTCGGCCTGGTGAAGACCGTCGACCGTGCGACCTATCAGCGTGCCTACGAGGACTCTCGCGTCGCGATCTCGCTCGTGTCGCAGAACCTCGGCAGCGTGCTCAGCCCGGCAGCCGGTCAGGTCGACACCTGGTGCGGTCCGGCGGCCATCGACGCCAACGTCAAGGCCCTGGCCAACAACCTGATCGTCGCCGCCAACGCCTTCAAGAAGGGCCTGTGCTCGCAGGTCATGATGCCGGCCTTCAACGACGACCCGCACTTCGTGTGGGCGGACCGTACGCGCGTGAGTCGTATCGCAGACGGTATCGCGCTGGTGTTCCAGTCGTTCATGGACTACCTGAACAGCATTCCCGATCCGGTTGATCAGTCGAAGAAGCTGGCGGACAACATCGTGATGACCGTCTCGGCGGACCTCATGAAGGGACCGTACAGCAACGCCAACTCCGACTGGACCGACGCGACGCCGGGTGCATCCAACTGGATGTACGTGATGTCGAACGGTTACATGAAGCCGGGCTGGTTTGGTCAGGTCAACCGCAACGGCAAGATGAACTACGACCCGGACACCGGCAAGCTCTACGCCCCGGCGCAGTTCGCCGACAGCATGGTCACGCCGGGCGCGCTCGGTGCCCTGCTGTACGCCGTCAGCCGTGGCAACGAGCGTCGCGTCCGTGACTTCACGACCGCGTCGTACCGCTCGATGGTCAACGTCGTCCTGTAACCCACCCCGCGACGCACACTTCGACCCCAATCCCCACGATTGACTCCCAAGCCGCGCAAGTGAGCTTGGGAGTTTCTTGCGCTAGCTCGGCTTGCGGAACAGCGGCCCAATGATGTCTGGCACCGGCGACTGCACCGACTGCAGCTCACCAGGGGCACTGCCACTTGCCGTCTTCGGCGCACTCAGCTGCGGAACCGTCGGCGGAGCAAACAGACAGCGCTGAATCTTGCCCTTCTTGATGACCTCGCGCCCACGACCGCCACGCGCCGTCACCTCGCTTGGGCCCGCGCCAATCTCATGCGCGGCACCCTTGTCCGTTTCCACCTTGAGCGGCTCTCCAACGGCAAATCCCAGCAGCTTGTCACCGTCGCCCAGCTTGAGCACCTGCACGCCCTTGCCTGGACCTTGCAGCACCGGGACTTCATCGACGCGACACGTCAGCGCGCGACCGAGCTGACTCACCACCGACAGCAGCACATCACCGCGCACAACCTTCACACCCAGCACCGTATCGCCGTCAGCCACCTTCGCAAACAGCCGACCGTTGCGCGTCGATACATCCGAGTGACTTTCCAGCGAAAACCGCATCGCCAGACCGCCCCGCGTCACGGCGACAAGGTGAGCATCGGCAGGCGGACGAACGCGCGGGTCGAGTGACAGCGCCGCCACCACCGTCTCACCGTCTTCAAACTTAAACTGCTTGGACAGCGGCTCACCGTAACCCGTCGTCGCCACGATATCCAAGATCCGACAGACGTACGCCGATCCCTTGCTGCTAAAGAACACCACCAGCTCTTTGGTCGATCCAGCCAGCACATGCTGCACTTCGTCGCCTTCACGCACCCGCGTCGAGCTGACGTCGCGAAGCTGACCCACCCGCTTCACCCAGCCATCACGGGTCAGCACGATGTTGCAGTCTTCGTGAGAGATAAACGCCGTCTCATCGAAGGTCGGCTCTTCAGCCGGAACCCCGATCCGCGTCCGCCGCTTGTCCGCCAGCTCATCGCGCAGCGCCGAAAGCTCGCGCCGCACCATGTCCCAGCGCTTGCTGTCGCTCTGGAGCACCGACTCTAGCTGCGCCTTTTCCTTCCGCTTTGCCGCAAGCTCGTCCTGGATCACCAGGATTTCCAGACGCGCCAAGCGATACAGCTTCAGCTCCAAGATCGCTTCCGCTTGCTCGTCGTCTAGCTTGAAGCGCGAGATCAGCTTCTCTTTGGCGTCTGCTTTGCCTTCGCTGCGACGGATCATCGCCAAGATCTCGTCGAGCGCATCGTAGACCGTCGCAAAGCCATCCAGGATGTGGATGCGACGGTTCAGCTCACCAAGCTGGTGCGACAGCCTGCGCTTTACGACCTCGAACCGGAAGTCGAGGAAGTAGCGCAGCATGTCCTTCAAGCCCAGCTGTCGCGGCGTCCCGATCTCTGGATTTTCCGTCGGGACCAGGCACGTCATGTTGAACTGCACCGTCGTTGCCAGTGCCGTGTTCTTAAACAAAAACGCCATCACCAGCTGCGGATCTGCGCCTCGCTTTAGCTCAATCACAATCCGCACGTCTGTGGTGGACTCATCCCGGCAGTCCACCACCATCGGCAGCTTCTTTTCTTCAAACAGCTCGCCGATCTTTTCCATGATCGCCGAGCGCACCACCCCGTACGGGATCGAGTTGACGATGATCCGCCGACCTTCCCGACGGTCCACCGGCTCTTCGATGTGGTACGTCGCCCGCAGCTTCAGCGTCCCGTGCCCTGTCTCGTAGACTTCCTGTAGCTCTTGCTTGCTCGTGAGCAGCTCGCCACTCGTCGGAAAGTCTGGACCTTTGACGTAGCGCAACAGTCCTTTGTTATCGAGCTGCGGGTTGTCGATAAGCTCCAAGCAGGCATCGATCACTTCCCCGGCGTTGTGCGGCGGGATCGACGTTGCCATACCGACGGCGATGCCCTGTACGCCGTTCACCAGCAGGTTCGGGAGCTGCGCGGGCAGCACAATCGGCTCGCTCCGCACCCCATCGAAGGTCGGACGCCAGTCGATCGTGCTCTGTCCCAGCTCTTTCAGAAGCAGCAGCGCGGTCGGTCGCAGACGGCACTCGGTGTACCGATACGCGGCAGGTGCGTCTCCATCTTGCGAGCCGAAGTTGCCGTGACCGTCCACCAGCGGGTAGCGCAGCGAAAAGTCCTGCGCCATTCGCACCAGCGCCTCGTACACCGAGGAGTCGCCATGCGGGTGATACTTACCCAGCACGTCACCGACCACCGCCGCACACTTGCGAAACTTGGCGTCGGGAAGCAGCCGCTGGTCGTGATACATCGCGTACAGGATGCGACGCTGAACTGGCTTCAATCCGTCGCGAACGTCGGGCAGCGCACGCGACGTGATGACGGACAAGGCATAGCTTAAATACCGCTTCTGCGTCTCTACATCGAGTGAGACGGGGATCTCTGAAACGCTGGTCATGGTCTGTCTCCGCCCCTCGGGCGGGCGCACAAGGTAGCCGCTCTCTTTCCGAAGCGCAAACTTGCAGCCGACGCCTGCTCCGCCCGACGCAAGAGCCGCCCGCCCCCGCCGCGTACCGGCAAACAGCGTTGAGCTTTTTCGCTAGCCTGGATAACATTTCTAACCATGGCGCTAATCGACAAACCCGAGCGTGCTCGCCAGCTGGCGCGGGCCATTTCGTCTGACCTCACCCTCTACCACGAGAAAGAGATCGTCGAGGGCATCGAGAACGACACCCTCTTTTCCGTCATGCACGACCACATCGAAGAAGGTCGCACCCTCTTCAAAAGCCGCGTGACGCCAGAGATCTACGAGCTCAACCTCTTTGACCGAGCCATCGTTGATGTGATGCTCAAGTCCAAGGGGCATGTAAAGTCTCGGATCTGGTGACATCCGAACAAGACCTTATTGAACTGATCGTTCCCAAGTCTGCCGTCGGTATCCGTCTGGACGTGTACCTGGCGCAGCAGGAACTACCTTTTTCGCGCTCGCAGCTCGCTCGCCGCATTGAAGCGGGGGAAGTGACCCTGGATGGGCGACCTTGTCGTCCGGGACTCAAGCTTCGCGAGGGTCAGCGCCTTCGCTTTCAGCCGTCTCCCCCCACGCTGACGAGCGATCTGCCAGAGCCGATCCCGCTGTCGATCCTCTATGAGGACAAACACCTCATCGTGATCGACAAGCCAGCGGGCATGGTCGTGCATCCCGCCCCCGGCCATGAGACCGGCACCCTGGTAAACGCCCTGCTCTACCACTGCGGATCGCTGCCGCTGCCGCCACCTCGGCTGGCACTCGAAGACGACAGCGATGATGACGCCGAGTCACCCGACCCGGCAGACCCAGCCAAAGAACTGGGGGCTCAGTCGGCCAGTGGCGACGACCTCGGTCAGCTCTCGATCGGTGGCGAGCGGCGACCTGGCATCGTCCATCGGCTCGACGCAGGAACCTCTGGCGTCCTGGTCTGCGCCAAAGACGAACCCACGCTCGTCGGGCTTCAGGTTCAGTTTGCCGCCCACTCGATCGAGCGCCGCTACGTTGCCCTGGTCGATGGCGTCATCCCCGAGCGCGGCACCCTCTCAACCCGCTATGGCCGACATCCCCGCGATCGCAAGCGCTTCACTTCACGCAGCGGCGGCAAAAAGGCCGTGACGCACTACCAAGTGCTGGAACGACTGCCCGGCGCAACCCTGGTCGAGCTGCGGCTAGAGACGGGTCGAACCCACCAGATCCGCGTTCACCTGAGCGAGCATGGCTTCCCGATTCTGGGCGACCCGATCTACGGACGGCCTTCTCGCCAGCGTCATGTTCAGCAGTCGGCGACCTCGCTCGATAGGCAAGCCCTGCACGCCCGGCTGCTTGGCTTTGTTCATCCGATCACCAGCGAGCGCCTGCGGTTTTCATCGCCCCCGCCCGAGGACTTTCTCAGCGTCCTGTCCCTGCTGCGCGGTCGAGAGCAGGGTCCACGCTTGCCCTGGACCGATGCCGAGTCCTGCGCGCAGCCCGTGCCGTGATAGAGTCCGCCGGACATGTCCTCCTCTTCGCCCCCAGTCAGCCACCCATCGACGCCGTCGGTTGAGCCAAGCTGGCAGCCAGATCCCCGGCAAGACAGCGTCCTGTTTGCACCACTTTTGCAGGCCATCGGGGTCCGCCACGGCTTCACCACACGCTGCGGGGGCGTCTCCAGTGGCCGCTTTGCTTCGCTCAACCTGGGCCGCAACTGGGGAGACGACTTACAGGCCGTTGACAGAAACCTCGACCGAGTGGCCCACATCGCCGGGTTTTCCGTCGATCGCTTGACCCAAGTGCGCCAGGTCCACGGCAGCTTGGTACTCCACGTCAGCGCCCCCGAGAGAGCCACACGGGAAGCCGATGGCCTGGCCACGTCACACGACCTGGTGCTGGGGGTGATGTCGGCAGACTGTGTCTCACTGCTGCTGGCGGATGACGAAGGCCGGGTGGCAGCCGCTCATGCCGGCTGGCGTGGCACCCTGGCCGGAATTGCCACCGAAGCCGTCGCCGCGCTCGCTACTCTGGGGGCCGATGTGCGACGGATCCGGGCCGTCTTGGGGCCATCCATCGGCCCGTGCTGCTTCGAGGTCCAGCGCGATGTCTCGGACCTGTTTGTCGCCCAAGACCCCGACGTCTTGCGTGAGCGATCCGGGCGGCACTACATCGACTTGTGGCGTTACAATCAGAAGTTACTGATGCGCGCAGGACTACCAGATGAGCACATTGCGGCCAGCCCGCCTTGTACTCGCTGCGATGCAGCGCGCTTTTACTCGTTTCGGCGGGATGGGGCCCACATCGGCCAGCACCTCGCGTTCATCGTTGGAGGCTCTTCGTGACACCAGCAGGGAAGTGGCTCACCCTCGGACTCACTGTCACCGTTCTTCTCGGCGGCAGTGGCGGCGGCGCCTACTACTATCACAAGCGCGAGCTGCGACGAGCGGTCGAGACCCAGGAAGCAGCCCTCAAGACCCTGCGTGAGCAGGCCGCCAAAGACCTGTGGAGAAGTCGCGCACGCTCGCTGCTACTCGAAGGAGCCTTGGCCACCCGCTACGGCAACTACGCCATGGCCTTTGAGCGGCTCATCCGCACCCAAGGCATGGCGGCCCGGCTTGGGACACCGCTAGACGCAGAGTTTATGGAGCTTCAGCAGCTTCTGCTTCAGCAGCGTCCCGATGTCGAGGTCGCGGCGAAGCTGGCGCTGCTGGCCGACAAGATTGAGCCGCCCGCCCCGCTGGGTCCGTCCGATCCGTCGCAGAAGCCCGGAACGACCCCCACGACCAGCAGCCAGATTGGCATCACGTCTGCGAAGCCGACACCGCCGCAGCAAAACCCGCCGCAGCCCGCTGCCGCAGGTACGCCCGCTGCCGCGATGCCCACCGCTGCGCCGCATGCCGCCGCGCCGATCCCCACCGCGCCCCCTGCCGCCGCGCCAAGTCCTGCTGGTGCGGCACCGGGTTCGCCGCTCGCGCTGCCCAAGCGAGGCCAGAGCCCCGAAGCATCGCTCGAAGAAGGTCGCCAAGCCATCGGTCAGGCCAAGGTGCTGCTGCTATCGGGACGTGAAGCCCCCGCAGTGATTGAGTGGCTGGCCCGCGCCCAAGTGGTCTTAGATGACAGCGGCAAGGGCGACCTCGGAGAGCAAGTCACCGTCGCCATCAAGGCCGTCCGCAGCGGCGATGAAGCCAAAGCCCAAAAGACCATCGACGGTCTGCTCGCCAAGCTGCGCGGACAGTAGCTCACCCAGCGCTGTCGCCCTCGCCGCCCTGCTTTACGGACTCACAGGCGGGTCCACAGGCGCAGGCTGCGGCTCCGGCAAAGGCTCCGCACCGCTCACGCTCAGCCGCCGCGCACTGGCCTCCCGGTAGCAGTCGATCGGAGCCAGGGCCGACAGCGCCCGCGCCACGGTGGCCGCATCGTCACTGTCAACGGTGGCCGCCACCTTGGTCGTGTACTCGCAAATTCGCTGGCTCAACAGCCGTAGGTGCGTCGACAAGTTCGCGGCGCTGGCCGTCCGCGCCAGGCTGCTCTGCACCATCGTGCGATAGCGCGGAAGCTGTCGCCGGACGTTTTCCAAAAACTCCTGCCCACACAGCGCGGTCAGGTCCTTGTCCAGCTTGTCGTCCGAGATCCGCTGAAGCAGGGCATCCATCGCCGCAAGCTGCTCCACGTAGGTTCGCTGGGTAAACAGCAGTCCTTCGGGAAAGAGCTGCTTGACCAGCTCTTTGGCGCGCTTGGCCTTGGGATAGAAGTCCGCAGGCAGATCCGCGTAGGCCGCCAGTCGCGCCCGCAGCGCAGCCCAGCCGCGATCGCAGAGCGCATCGATGTCCCGCGCGCCGTCTTCAGCAGACGGTCCCAGGGCGCGCTGACGCTCGCTCCACGCGGTCTGGGCAGCCTGGCGGACCTTTTCCATGGCCACAGCCGCTTTCTTGACCGAAGTAGGCAGGTCCGACGGACTGGCCTGATACAGCGACTCAGCCAGGGTGATGCCTCCGAGCAGCGTGAAGTTGGGGGTTCGGGTGTACAGGGATGGATCAAATGGTGTGTTTGACATGCACAGCCCCAGGGAGCAGCCCGCATGCCAGCCCGAGCGCCCGTCCGCACAGCCCGTCGTTTCCGGTATTTCCCGACGGAATCAGAGCCTTTTTGCCGCCGATTGCCGCCGCCGCCCCGGTCCCCCTTCTGTCCGTATCTCGGACGACGTCCGGCCCACCGGATGAAGCGCCCGCACTGAAGGCCGATTCGCCTACGACTTCACGGGCAGCCCCAGCGCGCGGAAGGTCAACACCATCCCCAGCCGCCAGCGGACCCAGTCGCCCAAGGGTCGCAGCCACACGCAGACTGCGCAACCAGCCGTAAACCAAGGGTCAACACCATCCCCAGCTGGCCACCGACCCACTTGCACCAGGGTCGCGACCTTGCCCCCACTGCCCGTCCTGCCACTTGCGCAAGGTCTGGACCCCCCAGAAGCAGGACGCCGAGCCGATCGGCCAAGGTCTGGACCCTGTCTGCCTGCCCCAGCGCCCAGTTCTGCCGTGGTCCAGACCCGTTACGGGATAGACGAATCGGGGACCAAGACGGTCGGTCGGTGACCGCTCTGGGCTTCGTAGCGGCTGGCAATGCGCCGGGCCGCAGCCAGACCACAGCCTGCCCGCGCCAGCATCACCACCGACCCACCAAAGCCGCCGCCCGTCAGCCGAGCCCCCAGAATGTCCGGGTCTGCATCGCCCAGGCTCACCAGCAGATCGATCGCTGGCACCGAGACCTGATAGTCATCACGCATCGATGCATGCGACTGCTGAAACAGCGCGCCAAGCCGTGGCCCATCCGCCGCACCGAGCGCCGTCACCGACTCTTCCACCCGCGCGTTTTCAGTGACTACATGCCGCACCCGCCGCCCCAGTGGCTCAGGAAGGGACGAAAGCTGCGGCAGCGCCGACCCATCCAGCTCGCGCAGCGACCGCACCCCGAGCAGCGCAGCCGCCTGCTCACACTCGCCACGCCGGGTTCGGTAGTCACCCACCGCGTGGCTATGGACCACGCCAGAGTGAATCACCACAAGCTCTAGCGAAGCGGGCAGCGGCACGGTCTGCATCGCCAGCGAGCGCGTGTCCAAAAACAGCGCCGCCCCCGGTCC
The DNA here is from genome assembly GCA_937868485.1 of uncultured Myxococcales bacterium. Lineage (GTDB taxonomy): Bacteria > Myxococcota_A > Polyangia > Palsa-1104 > JAEUJZ01 > JAEUKA01. The sequence continues at coordinate 12,666 of CALMML010000333.1, forward strand.
ACACAGTGAGCAGGCCAGCTGGTCCATGATTCCAACGGGGGCACCGACCAGCTCAACCTCGGCCTTTCGGGCCAGCCGCGCAAGCTCGACATCCGTAAGCGGCAGCGCCAGGGCAATCCGCAGGGCGCGCAGCAAGCTCACCAGCAGCGCTGCGCTGGATGACAGCCCACTGCCGACCGGAACCTGAGACGATATCCGCAGCTTCAGCCCAGACAGCCCCGACCCATAGCCTTGCTGCCGAAGCACCCAAGTGACCCCGCGTACGTAGTCAAGCCAGTCTCCGGTGCGCGCTTCGTCCCCTAGCACGTACGACGCCGTGGTCCCCGACTGGCTCAGCTCATCGCTGTAGACCGTGACCCGGCCATCGCTTGCTTGGCACAGCTCCACGGTGGTTCGCTGCGGAATCGCCGTCGGCAGGACCAGGCCATCGTTGTAGTCGGTGTGCTCGCCAATCAGGTTGACCCGCCCCGGCGCGGAAGCCAAGGTGGTCGCAGGCTCGCCAAAGATCTGCGCAAAGACCGACGGGGGCCGCGCGCCGTGGGCACTCATGGGCTCTCTCCTTCTTCACTGGCACAGAGCGCGCTGCTGACGATCAGCGCCTGGCCGGGACCATACAGCAGCCACACCAAGTCGGCCCGGATGGCCGCAGGAATCTCGGCAAACAGCGCAGGCTGAAACAGCCGCAGCGCAATCACCAAGTCCGACACGAGGAACATCGCACTACCGAGCGCCAGCGGTGCATAGCGACCCTTGCGCAGAAGCAGCCCACTGGCGACTCCCGCCGTGCTGGCAAGCAGCAGCGTATAAGGCAGCGCCGCCCAGGCCAGCGGAAGATCTCCCTTGGGACCGCAGCGAACAACCCCCAGCCAAGCGCCAACACCGATGCCAAGCCAGGTCAGCCACGCCGCCACCTGTCCCGGTCCCAGCCGCCCGCCTTCGGCTTTGAGCAGCCGCAGCATGCCTCGGATGTACTCGATGTGGCCGATCCCAAAGGTCGCCATGCCAAGCGGCACCGAAAACGTCATGCAGAGGTCGCCGACAAAGCCCCAGGTCATGCCCTTGGCAATCTGGTGGCTGTAGTCAGCGGCTGGTCCTTTGCGTCGCGCGCTGCGAATCAGCCACGCCGCAGCCACCAACGTCGCGGACGAAAACAGCGCCATGGGCTTGGGAATCCGACTGCCCCCAGCGGACCCGGCGACCCCCACCGCATAGCTGCCCAGCAGCGATCCACTCCACAGAAGCGACAGCCCAGCCAGCGCAACACGACGGACCTTCGAAAGCATCGGGGCCTCCCTCGGGCAAGCGGTGAAGGGTCATGATACCGCGCCCACTGCGGAAATCCCAAGCCAGCACATACGCCGCCTACCAGCCACCGAGATCCCAGTCCGTCGAAGCGGCGGCAGGCTTGCTGTTGACCCTGCGATTGTGGCAAACAGGGCAGCCCATGGATCTTGCGCCGCTGTGCGTTCCCGTCGAAATCGCCCTCGCTGCTGGGGATGAGCGCTGCTTTCGCCTGGCGCTTGGCATCAGCGAAACCGGACTGCGACTGCGAACGCCGCTGCCTGAAGAGATGTGGACCCGACCGCTGCGCATCCGGCTGACGCTGCCGCCTCCGACCGAGGAGCTGGCCCGACTGTTTGCCGAAGAGTGGGATGGCGGACTTCGGCTGCTGGCTCGCGCGGCAAGTGAAGTGGTCGCCCCCGATACGCCCAGCGAGCAGCGACTGTGGCGACTGCTGGTGTTTCAAAAGCCCGAGCCATCGATGCAGGAAAAGCTGACGCGCTACGTCACGATGCGCAGCGAAGACAGCTAGCGTCAGTCCACCACATCCACCGGGGTTCCCAGCGGCACGGTGTCAAACAAGCGCTGGGCGAACAGCTTGGGGAAGCGCACGCAGCCATGCGACTGCGGAAAGCCTGGCAGCGGACCCGCGTGCATGCCGATGCCGCCAAAGATGCGCATAAAGTACGGCATCGGTGTGCCTCGAAACGTCGCGCCTGGCGGGGCTGGCTGATCGTGGTTGTCGATGTTGGCAAGGAGCACGTCCCCGGCATCGCTCACGTAGTCGCCGTACCGACCCGAGACATACTGCGGCACCTTTTCCAGCACCGAAAAGCTGCCTTTGGGGGTCTTGTGGCTTACGCGACCACTGCAAACGGACGACTGAGCGACGGTTCTGTCGCCGTCCATAAGCTCAGCCTGCTGCCTGCCGAGGTGGATCACGATGCGAGGACGCAGCAGCTCATCTTGGACCGCCCAAAAGAAGTCGCCGCCTTTGTCCAGATCTCCAGCCCGTGCGGTCACGCTCCCCGAAGCAGACTCCGAGCAGCCAGCGGCACCAAGGAACAGCCCAAGCGACCACAGAGAGAGCCGCTGCCGCCACCGACCACTCCGCAGCGACAGCCCAAGTCCAGCCAGCAGCAGCGCCAAAAGACCGCCGCTCGGCCCGGCGTCGGACCGTCCCAGCGGAGCCACCGCACATGCGCCCACGACAAACGGAAGGCCGATCTCGCTGCGCTCACCGACAAAGTGAACCACAGGCTGCTGGTCCAGTAGGGTGCCGCCGACTCGGACCTCGATGGTGGCCCGACTGCCGCGCGGACCCTCCGCCAGCAGCGTGCGCTCGTAGCGACCGTGGCCAACGTCCCGTACCTCGCCGAGCCACGCCCCGCGATCGGATGTGATGGACACAGGCAGACCCGGCCCAAGCGGCTGCCCAAGCAGATCGCGCGGCGTCACTGTAACCGTCGTCGTTTCTGCGTAAGGGGCTGCGATATCCTGGCTGACTCCGACGTCAGACATGAGCGCGCTCAGGCCATACAGCTTCTCGCCACGCAGGCGGCCAAAGACGGCTTCGACGTTGAGCTGGCCAAAGCCACGCCGGGGCCCGTAGCCTCGCGCAAGAGGCTGGCTCGCCGTCGTGCGCAGCAGCTCACGCACTTGGGTGGTCGTCAGCGTAGGGCGTGCTTCCAGCATCAGCGCCACCGCACCCGCCACATGCGGCGCAGCCTGTGAGGTCCCGCGCAGCACACCATGCAGGCCATCATCGGCAATCAGCAGCCCGGGATCGTGCGGCAAGGCAAACGACGAGCGCGGATCGCTCTGAAGCGCTGCGGTCGACAGGGCCGACAAAATGAACTCACCGGGGGCCACGATGTCGGGCGCAAAGCCGCCGCTTCCCAGCGGGCCTCCCGATGAAAAGGTCGCGACCCGACCCAGCTCGCGATCGAAGACGGCTTCCTTGCCATCGTTTCGCTTCCACGCCAGGCGACTGCGCAGTGCCCCCACGCTGATCGCCGAGGCAGCCGAAGCCGGAATCCCGATATAGCCATCTGGGTCCAAGTGACCGCGCAGCGCGAGGTCCAAGTCCGGGCTCTGATCCACTTGCCACAGGTCATAGCGGCGGGTCTTGCCTTGGATCGACACATGCCAGTCGCCGGGCTTGGGTGGCTCGCTGCCGGTCACGCCGCTAAGATGAATGAGCACGCCGCGCTTGCCGGTCGCCGACTGGTCGCTGGCATCAATGACCGCAGTGCCTTCCCCCTCGAACGTCGCTTTCAGGCTCTGCCCCATGGGGACCTCGAAGCGGCGACCACTTGGCGAGCGCAAGCCAACGGTCAGCTCCGCTGCGCCGCCGACCTTTGGTGGGGCACTGGCGTCGTAATACAGCTCCAGCAGCGCGAAGCTCTTTTCCGCAAGGACATCGAGCCGCGTAACCTTCAGCGTCACCTCGTGAGAGCCCAAGAGCAGTGACGCCCCTGCGTGGATGTCGTAGTCGCCAGAGTTCCCGGATGCCGTGACCAGGACGCGCCCAGGTCGGTCAGCAAACAGCTCATCCAGCGCCACTTCCATGAGGCTGCTGCCGTCGTGTAGACCCCCAGGTCCGCCCAGGCTTAGGTTCACCACCACGGGCTGCTTGTTTTCCTCTGCGCGATCGAGGCAGAAGCGAACTCCGAGCAGGATGTCGACGTCGTCAAACGTCACCTCATCACGGGTGGCCTTGACGATGCACAGGGTCGATTCGGGCGCGATGCCGACATAACGACCAGCGGGAAAGCGAGGACTCGTCGCCAAGCCACTGGATGCAGCGATGCCCGCAACGTGGGTGCCGTGCCCATTTGTGTCGACCTGACGAATCGGAACCGGCGGCTGCATTCCCTTTGATTCGTAGTCGAGCACCTCATCGATGTCCTTGGCGGTGCTGACCTGCATCCCACCATAGTCGGGAAACTCTGGGTGGCGACCGTCGCGCGCCTCGGTACTGCTGAGCAGATAGCCGATGCGGGTCTTGCCCATGGGGTCGCGCAGATCGGCGTGTCGGAAGTCGGCCCCCGTATCCACGATGCCGACCAGCACGCCCTTGCCGCGCGCCAGGTACTTGTCGCTGGCCGCCTGCGCGCCGATCAGGTTGCGGGACTGATCGAGCAGGGGACGCAGGCTGTGCAGGCCATCGATCCGCGTGACCACAGGGGAAGCCAGCAGCCCACGCAGGTCCGCAGCCGACACGCGCACTTCTGCCACCGTGCGGCTGAGCGGCGTCATCGACATCCCCGCAGGCAGCAGCCCGGGTCCAGCAAGGCTCGTCCGAACGAGCAGCCGCAGTCGCCCCGCTTCATCCAGGGCCCGCCGACTAGACAATGGCATGCCAGCCAGATACGCCAGCACCTGGGCACGCGCCTGCGCGGTCAGTCGGCCCGTACCCAGCTGGGCATAGTCACTTCCAGATAGGACCGGCGGTCCCGCCACAGCAGCAGGCGGTGAAGCAAGAGCGGGCGCGACCAGGACCCCAGCGCTGGACGGAGCCGGACGAGGCGCGGCCCCACTTGGCATCGCCACCGAGAGCAGCGAACAGCAGGTCACCTGCGAAGTTAGGCGCATCACCACAGCAGCCAAAGCCGACCTCATGCTTAGCAGAGTGCCCCCAACCGCTGGGGCCCTGTCAACGACCTAGGCGGGCTACCACTCCGTTCCTGTTGCGTCCGTATCAGGCTTCGGGTTATCTGCGAGCGATGTCGATTTATCTGGTCACGGGTGGCTGCGGCTTTATAGGCAGCAACCTCGTCCATGCGCTGGTTGCTCAAGGCGAGCAGGTGCGCATCCTCGATAACCTAGCGACCGGAAGGCACAAAAACGTCGCCAAGCTGCTGTCGGATAGGCCCGGCCAAGTCGAGCTATGGCGCGGTGACATTCTCGACGGTCCGCTGCTGGATCGGGTGATGCGCGACGTAGACTACGTGCTGCACCTTGGGGCGATGCCGTCTGTGATCTGGTCGGTGGAAAACCCGATCCTGTGTGATCGCATAAACTCCGGCGGAACCTTGCAGGTGCTGGAGGCTGCGAGGCGGCAAGGGAAGGTGAAGCGGGTGGTGATTGCCGCATCCTGTGCCGCATACGGGGACTTACGACCTGCCGAGGCCAAGCGCGAAGACCATGAGCTGTCGCCGCAGTCTCCGTATTCCGCCGCCAAGCTGGCAAGCGAGCACCACGGCGTGGTCTACAGCCGAATCTACGGCGTCCCGACGGTGTCGCTGCGCTACTTCAACATCTTCGGTGTTCGGCAAGACCCGACGTCGCAGTATGCGGCGGTGATTCCGAACTTCGTACGCGCGGTGCTGCAAGGCCGTCGCCCCAAGATCTTCGGGGACGGGCTGCAGTCGCGCGACTTCTGTTACATCGACAACGTGGTGTCGGCCAACCTGCTGGCCTGTAGCGCCCGTGCCGAGCAAGTCGCTGGCCAGATCATCAACATCGGCTGCGGAACCTCGGTGACGCTGCTTGAGCTTGTGGCAGAGCTGGGCAAGCTGACGGGCCGCACCATCGAGCCTGAGTTTCTGCCCGCCCGCGAAGGAGAAGTGCGCTACTCCTTGGCGGACATTGGCAAGGCCAAGGCGCTGCTGGGTTATGAGCCACTGGTGCGCTTTCCCGAAGGTCTGGAACGCACCCTGCGCTGGTTTGCCGACCGTGCCGAGGACGCAGCATGAACAGCATGACCGGTTTTGGGGGGGCCAAAGGCGAAGTCCTGGGCCGTCACTTGTCTGTCGAAGTCCGTAGCTTCAACCATCGCTTTCTGGAGGTGAAGCTGCGGCTGCCGTCGGGCCTGGCCGATCCACTGCTCGATCAGCTCTTGCGGGAAGTGGTCCGCAAGAAGGTCCATCGCGGCAGCTTGGTGATCACGGTCAGTGAGAGCGCAGCAAAGACAGCCACCGCCGGGCTACGGCTCGATCGGGAGCTGCTGCGCGCCTACGCCGAGTCGGTCAGCACAGCGGCCCGCGAGCTGGGTCGAACGGACGAGCTGCGCGTGCAGGACGAGCCGCAGCTGCTTCAGTTTGTGCTGTCGCAGCCGGGGGTGCTGATGGCCGGTGACTCGCTAATGAGCGGTGCCGAAGAGTACCTGACCCAGTTTGCGCCGCTGCTGGAGAGCGCGCTGGAGAAGCTCGACAAGAGTCGCGCCCGCGAAGGGGACGCGCTCAAGGCGGATCTGCTCGGGCGGCTTTCGACGATCTCGCGGCTGCGGGAAGAAGTCGCCAAGATGACGGCGCTCACCCCGGAACAGCAGAAGCGACGACTTGGCGAGCGGCTTCAGCGACTGCTGGATGGCCAGGCACCGATCGATCAGCAGCGGCTGGCGCAGGAAGTGGCGCTGTTTGCCGACCGCATCGATGTCAGCGAAGAGCTGACCCGACTGCGTGCGCACCTTGACGAGTTTGTTCGCCTATGCGAAAGCCAAGCGCCTGTCGGTCGACAGCTCGACTTCCTGATGCAAGAGATGAACCGAGAGGCCAACACCTTGACCTCCAAAGCGCAGTCGGCAGAAGTCGCTGCCCGCGTCGTAGCGATGAAGGCGGAGCTAGAGCGACTCCGCGAGCAGGTTCAAAATGTGGAATAGCGGAGTCTCGTCGTGCGACTAGTCAACATCGGATACGGCAACGCAGTGGTCGCCGAGCGAGTCGTGGCGATCGTGAGCCCAGAGTCTGCCCCCATGAAGCGGTTCAAAGAAGAAGCGCGCAAGGCGGGACGGCTGATCGATGGGACGCAAGGGCGGCGAACCCGCTCGATCCTCATCACGGACTCAGACCATATCGTGCTGTCTGCCCTGCAAACCGAGACGGTGGCAGAGCGACTGGAGCGCGGTGGTGTCGGGGCAGCAGGAGCCGGGAGCACCTCGCTATCCGGGGACGCCGAGGTGGGCACGCGCGATGAGGTCTAAGCGATGAGCACGTCGCCGTGCGGCTTGCTGATGGTGGTGTCGTCCCCATCGGGAGCAGGCAAGACCACGCTCTGTCGAAGGCTGCTCACCGAGCACCCAGAGCTTACGTTTTCCGTTTCGTATACGACGCGCCCCGCGCGACCGGGTGAGCGGGACGGCAAAGACTATCACTTCGTCAGCGATGACACCTTCACGCAGATGGTCGAAGCCGGAGCCTTTGCCGAGTGGAACTGGGTGCATGGTCGCCGCTACGGAACCGGCCTAGAGACGGTCCGTCAAGCGCTCGCCCAAGGACGTCGCATCCTGCTCGACATCGACTATCAAGGGGCCGCACGCATCCTCGCGGTGTTTGCCGACTCGGCGCGACTCGTCTTTATCCTGCCTCCGTCGCTCGCAGTGCTGGAGTCGCGGCTGCGTGGACGACAGACCGACAGCGAAGACGTCATCACGACGCGGCTCAACAAAGCGCGCCACGAGGTCGGCCAGTACCCGATGTACCACTACTTGGTGCTAAACCGGGAGCTGGAAGCAGGCTATCGGGAGCTACGCGCCATCTATCAGGCGGAGCTGGCTCGTGCCGAGGGTCGAAGCGCCCCGGAAGACGATGCAGCGCTCGCACACTCCTGTCTGACCACGGAACGCGGCGCACTGGCCGAGCGGCTGCTGCAAGGCGACGAAGCGTAACCCCGTCTCGATTTTCACACCTCGCACTGGTTGAAGACACAAAAGCCATGGCTCTGATTCCTTATCGTGATGTTCCCGAGACCGATCAGCTCAAGCTCGACCCGCCGCTCCTTATCGGTGGTCAGGTTGCCGAGGAGTTTTACTGCGGTGACTTCAGCTGTGACTGTGCAACCGGCCATCTGCGCATCGCTGGCGTTGCGATGTCGGTGGACCTGGGCACGCTGCGGGTCGACTTCCTCGACAACCAAGGGGGCGCGGTGCGGGAGTCGCTGCGCCGAAGCGTCCGCGAGACGCTGGGGAAAGGCGCCATCACGACGCTGCGCAAGCACTACGAAGACGTGCGGGGGTTTGGCAAAAACCTGCACTTTCGCTACGTCGACTGGTCGGGCGTAAAGCCCGGCGAGCTGGTGCTGTGGCAGCATGCCTTCCGCGCCGAAGGCATCCCGCTGTTCACGATGGGAGCCGACGAGTCCGCCGAGGGCCAAGGCGAGTCGAGCGAGCAGCAGCCGTCGCCGAAAGTCACCATCGGCCTACAAGACGCCTACTGCATCGAGCCGAGGTGCGACTGCAAGCGCGTGGTCTGGACGGTGGTGGTCCCACAAGCTGGCAACACCGTGCAGAAGGTCGGCGTGGTGAACTACTCGCTGGTGAAGAAAGAGCCGGCGGTGCTGGAAACAGCCGGTGGCGTCGATCCAAACAGCCTGTTTGTGCTGGTGGCGAACCTTTTGTCGTCTCAGCCGCAGCTTGTGACGATGTATGAAAACCGCTATCGCTTCATGCGAGAGCAGATGTCGCCGCTGCTCGCTGCGCAGCGCCAGATGAAGAGCCAGACCAAGGCACGCCCGGTTGCGACGGCGAATCGCAACGAAGCGTGTCCGTGCGGCAGCGGCAAAAAATACAAGAAGTGCCACGGCGCGAGCTAAGCGCGCGCCAGTGCGAAGGCCCAGCGCGGCCTGCAATCGGAGTCGAGATGTACGTCGAGTTGGTTCGCGAGTACCGCTTTGAAGCGGCTCACTTTCTGCCCAAGGTTCCAGAGGGTCATCGCTGTCGGCGAATGCATGGCCACTCGTTCAAGATTGATGTGGTCATCGGTGGGCAGGCCGATGAAGACACCGGGTTTCTCATCGACTTCTACGATCTGGACCGGGTGGTGCAGCCCGTGATCGACTCGCTCGATCATCGCCTGCTCAATGAAATTGCCGGTCTGGAAAACCCGACGAGCGAGCACCTGGGTCGCTACATCTATGATCGACTGGCAGCGCAGCTTGCTGGGCTGTACTCGGTCACGGTGTGGGAGACGACGGACTCGCGCAGCATCTACTACGGACCGCAGGGTCCGGCGCAGCGCAGGAGCTAGTCATGACCGCAGCGTCTTCGCTTCGGGTGGTCACGCTCAATCTGTGGGGGGAACAAGGGCCACTGGAGCAGAGGCTGCGGCTGTGCATCGACCAGCTTGCCGAGCTTTCACCCGACGTGGTGGCGCTGCAAGAGGTGCGACAGATTCCCGATCGGCTGCCCAATACCGCACAGACGCTGGCAAGCGCCTTGGGTCTGTCGTTTGTGTTTGCACCGGCGACTGACTGGGGTGGCGGAACCGAGGGACTGGCGATCCTGTCGCGGCATCCGATCGGACAGCATCAGCACCACGAGCTACCGCAGGTACGTCCCGACGAGCGCCGGGTGCTGCTGTGGGCCGAAGTGACAACGCCGCACGGACCGGTGCTGGCCGCGACCACGCACCTGCACTACCGGATGACCGATGGCATGGCGCGCGAAGAGCAAGTCGAAGCGGTCGATCGGCTGCTGAAAGAGGCGGCGCAGCGGCTTCCAAGTGGTCCGAAGCTGACCGTGCTGATGGGCGACTTCAATGCGACGCCGGACAGCGATGAGCTGCGCTTTCTACGTGGGCTGCACAGCCTGGCCGGACGGCGGACGTACTTCCAAGATGCGTTCCTGTGCGCAAGCGATGGACCCACCGGCGAAGGCTTTACCTGGTCGCGGCGCAATCCCTACACCCAGCGACTGCGCTTTCTGCAAAACGATCGCAGGCTTGATTACATCTTCGTAAGCCCTCCCAGCCGAGACGGACGTGGCGTGGTCCACTCATGCCGCATCGTGCTCGACCGTCCGAGCCCCGATGGCGTCTTCCCGAGCGATCACTTTGGTCTGTTCGCAGAGCTACAGCTCTGTCCCTTCCCCACCGCCAGCTAGCGCCAAGTGGGTCCGACCATCTGTCTGTGACGAAACGATGACAAACTTGTGATCCCACCACGACAGGGAGCGCGGTTCACTGATGCAGTGACAAGCGCGTCCCTTTCCCTGGCAACCCTCGAAGCCTCTAGCGATCTGCATGCCCTGCTGAGGCGGATCGATCCCGCGACATTCCGAGAGGACATCGAAGCCGATGCCCGCGCGCAGCTCGCTCGCATCGTCGATCGGGTTCGCACGCTGTGTGAGTCCTCGAAGAAGGACAGCAGCAGCACGAACGTGGCGCTCCAGAGCAAGCTGTCCCAGCTGGAAGCGGCGCTGCTTCGGGCGCAGCAGCACGAGTCCGAGTCGGCCCGGGCCTTTTGGGCGACGTTTCAGCGCGAAGTGCATCCAGCCTACGAAGCGCTGGCGGCCTGGCTGCGAAGCTGTGCCCTGCCCGCTCCGAGCCTGCGTCCGACCAACTACAGCCGCAACCTGTTCCATGTCAGCTCGGCGCTCACGGCACTGCTTGTCATTGCGATGGCACCGTCGCAGGCCTACATCATCGCAGCGGCAGCGGCGATCTGTCTGCCCGCGTGGACGCTGGAGTGGGCGCGCCGCAGAAGCCCCAAGCTCAACGAACGACTGATGGCGTTCTTTGGCAAGGTGGCGCACGTTCATGAGCGGCACCGGGTGAACTCTTCGACGTGGTATGGCACCGCGCTGCTTATCTTGGCGCTGACCAGCCAGCCTGCGGTGTCGGCGATTGCGGTGATGGTGCTGGGAGTCGGCGATCCAGTGGCTGCGCTCGTTGGACGACGCTTTGGTCGCACCCGGCTGCGGGCTGGACGTTCTCTCGAAGGAAGCTTGGGGTTTTTCGCTGCGGCAGCCGCCGTGTCCTTTGTGGTTGCGCTGCTGCTTTTGCCTGCGTCGCTCCCTGTGCAAGTGGGAGTCGCCGTGGTCGCCGCACTGACTGGCGCGATCGTCGAGATCTTTTCGACTCACATCGATGACAACCTGACGATTCCGCTGGCGGTGGCGCTGACCGTTTCGGTCACGCTGGCGCTGCTGTAGACGGGACGCCGAGCAGACAGCGCGCGCGACGCTGGCTTAGCGCTCTGCGTAGCGGTGCTGTTCGGCCACGATGCGAGCCAGCCACGCCTTGGGAAGTCCGTAGTCCGGGTTGAGCGCCAGCGACTTTTCAAAGCAGACAATCGCGTTGGCGGTGTCTTCCGCTTGGTAGTAGCAGATGCCCATGTTGCAGAACGTGACCGGATGCTCTCCGAACATGTCCATCGACAGCTGGTTATAGCGCAGCGCCTCTCGCGGACGCTTGAGCGACAGATAGACCCGGCCTAGCTCAAACGGCAGATCGCGTCCGAGCGGATAGAAGTTGGTCCAGGTGTTCTCCAGGCTCATCATCAGCTCGACACGCTGCGTCTCACTGAGGGTGTGCGCGTTGTCCAAGATGATCTTTTCGTAGTCGAAGAACACCTGCGGATCGTAGTGCGACAGGCGCATCAGCTCCATCACACCATCGAGCGGCAGGTTCGGCGCGGTCGTCCGCACGCTGTTGAGCAGGGTGTAAAAGTCGTACGGACCAAAGACATCCATGCTCGACCGGAATGCGGTCATGGTGTCGGCAAACTGCTCTGCCGATCCACCGATGATGTACGCCACGGTCTTGAGGCTCATCTGCCGCTGATTGGTCGCCAGATAGTGTCCACCGAGCGAGCGCACAAGCTGTCCCATCGCGTGATAGTTGGACATCGTGGACAGCGCACCGTGAAACTGCACGTACTGACCGTGGATGTAGAACAGCTCATCTTCGTGGGTGTAGCCCTTGTCCGATGACAGGATAAAGAGCCGATTCCCAGAGATGCGCGACAGCCGCCGGATGGTCCGCATCGCCCCCACTGGGAACACCAGCGTTGTGTCGCTGAGCCGGCCCTGATAGCCAGCCAGGACTTGCTCGATTGCGGCGTCTCCGTAGTAGCCGTCCGGCGAGATGGGCCGCATCTCCCAATCGAGATGGAAGTTCGACATCACCTCGGGATTGACCAGCTCTTCTCCGATCGGCTCACTGTGGCGAGTCGTCACCAGACACTCATTGATCTTGCCGCCTTCGAACCGGAAAAAGTCCTGAAGCAGCGAATCAAAGATGTAGTTGGCCAGGACAATGATCGGGTTCTTGATCGACTCCTGAGAGAGCAGATCTCCCGACGGATAAAGCCGGATGTGCTCATCGCTTTCCAGGTCGAACAGACCCAAGTTCAGAACACCCTGCTCTACGTAGTCCTGAAACAGCTTCTGCTTGGCCCACGACTTGACGTTCGTCTCTGTGAAGTCGGTCATCACAAAGCGAATGTCCAGGTGTTTGAGCGAAGAGCTGTTCTTGATGGCCAGGAACTTCTTCAGAAACAGATAGGAAAAGCGCCCGCGTCCGGCGGCCAGCTCGACGATGTAGATCGGCTGGGACGGATCGATGCGGCAGCTAAAGCGATCGCTCAGACAGTCACGTACGTACTGCCACACCACCTGTGCATAGGACTGCGCGATGAACGGATTGCTGGTGACATAGGAAGGAACAATCCCAGAGTCCCAGGCGCTGATTCCTCTTTGTTCATAGAAGTCACGCGTGAGCTTCCACATGATCGACTGCGAAAAGCGCTTCCCTTGTTCCAGAACGAACGGGGGTAGCTCGGCAGCCTCGGTGTTGTTGGTGTTCTCCTCACTCATCGCACTCTCCGGGAATCCTTGGGAATGGGTGGTCCGGGGTCTATGGGAACCAATGGTTACAACAGTCGGATCGCCCTATCTTGTCATGGTAAGCGCGGAAAGGTACAGGCAAATTTTGTCTTTCCCTTTGCATGAAAAGCGCAGTGGATCACGAAGGGATTCCGCGACATTCCTACACGGGATCACATCAAACTTTCCGACGGGAACTCGCACAATTCCCATTCACCAAGCAGCGCAGACAGACTGTTTCACGGCGCGCGTAGGAACGACTCCTACAGCATTCCCAGAGGCCTCTACAGAGACACATGTGTGTGGATGTGAAGCAGCGTAAGGAGTCCTCACCAGATCGGCGATTGGCTGCGCATGTGCGGATAGGAAGACCACAAAGTTTCCGTCGGTAAGAGCATTCTAAGTGCGCCAAAGGAATGAACTTCTGATCTCATCGAAAATCTAGATTCAATCGCGATAGACGTTGTAAGGTCTTTGATACGATCGGGACAAAATACCTAGACCAGATGCACAGACCACTACGGAGGGGCCGTGGGGCTTTGCATAGATGAATTCTTGGGGCCAAGGAGAATCCACATGATCCGCTCGACGCTTACACGCGCACTGGCGACCGCTGCTGTCTCTCTCTCTGTTTCGGCATGTACCGCACCGGATCTGGCCGGTACGTGCCCGATTCCTCCTGGTGCAACTCCTACGGAAGCGGCTGCGATTCTGTCGGCCTGCTTCGGCCACATGGACATGCTGCCCGTCAACACCCGCGCCAAGCAGGACGTTGACATTCTGTTCGTGGTCGATAACTCGCCCTCGATGTCGCCGAAGCAGCGGCAGCTGGGTACCGCCATCGACAACTTCATCAAGAAGATCGATATGAGCGGATCGAACTATCACGTCGGTGTCATCAGCACGGACATCGGTGCGCAGCAGGCTCCGAACACGGCATTCCAGCCAGGCAGCCTGAACATTCCGGGCTGCGAAACCTACAAGGGCAACGACGGCGAGCTGCAGAAGCAAGCCTGCTCGAGCCGTGATCAGAGCAAGTGGTCGGTCGACGCCAAGAGCGCCTGCACCACGCTGTGCCCGACGAAGCTGGAGCCAGCCAACGGCGAAGTGTACCTAAAGAAAGAAGACGGTGTCACCAACGCGCCGAACAACGACATCATCGGTACGTTCAAGTGCATCGCGCCGATCGGCGACGTCGGCTGCGGTCTGGAGTCTCCGCTCGAAGCCGCCAAGCGCGCGCTCGACAACCACAGCACGGTGAACGCGGGCTTCCTGCGTCAGAACTCGGTGCTCGCGGTGATCTTCGTGACGGACGAAGACGACTGCTCGGTGCAGATGACTGCGCGTGCGCAGAACAACCCGAACTCGGTGGACTGCACCAAGAGCGGCCAGTCGACGTACAACTGCTGGAAGAACGACTTCCGCTGCTTGGCCAACAACCTCAAGTGCAACGAGACGCTCATCTCGACCGGCGCGAAGACGGGCTGCACGGAAAACAACAACGGCTACCTCGAGTCGATCGACAAGTACGTCCGCTTCTTCTCGAACCTGCGTCCGTCGAACAAGCTGGTGCTCGCGGGCATCTGGACGCCGAGCCTGATCGACAACCCGAACAGCGACACCACCAAGGTCGGCAAGCTGATTGTCGACTACGACGACACCGTCTGCGTCCCCGGCCCGGGCATCACCTGCTCGACCGAAGCGCTCAACCGTGGCAAGGGAATGAAGGCTGCATGCCTCAACGCCACCGACGCCAACTTCTTCGGCCAGGCGCAGATTCGTCTGTCGTCGTTCATCCGCAAGTTTGACGCTCGCTCGCGCGTGGAGCAGAGCATCTGCGAGCCGCAGAACTACGCGACGGTTCTCGACGTCGTCGCCGATCGCATCACCAACTCGATCTCGGCCAACTGCCTGAGCGGCAAGCCGAAGACCGACACCAACGGCAACCCGATCTGCATCGTCGGTCTGGTCGACGCCAACACGCCGGCAGCGATGCCCGACGTTCAGCTTCCGATCTGCAGTTCGAAGTGCTGCCAGGCATGGGCGACGGCTGGTTCGGCAACGGCGCCGACGGCCAAGCCGATCCCGAGCGACTCCACGATCGTCGCGGCTTGCTCGGCTGATCCTGACTGCTACTGCGCGGTTCCGAACCCGACCTCGAACGTGGCGTGCAAGGACACGGTGGGTCAGGACACGGCGCTGGCCGGTCTGTGGATCAAGGCCGATCCGCACCAGACCCCGTCGGGCAAGGTTGCCAACTTCATGTGCGCAGTCTCGGTCAAGTAACCGAGTGGCAGAGTCCCGCTAACGATCCGCTCCGTTTGCTCCCAGACTTCCCGTTGGGAGCAAGCGGAGTGACTCCGGACTGACCACCTGTCCCACAAACGCTTGTCCCAACGCAGCCGCCACGCTCCGAAACAGGAGCAGCCGATGTGCGCCCATTCCCACGTAGCTGTCGATTCGCGTCTCTTCGCTGTGCGCTCCATCGAACGACAGCCGTGCGACATAGCGACCCGACAGCCGGTAACGGCGCGCATCCACTTGCAGTTCATCGGCAGCCGCAGTGATTCCCGGCGGCACCACGCTGCGCAGCGAGCGAAGCTGCAAAAGCCACAGCCTTTCGACGCGGTCCGCAGCAGCCAACAGCAGCAGCGCTTGACCTTGAGGACTGTCCAGCAGCAGCACCTGTTGCCACGGTCCAGCGAGTGCCAAGCGACCGGCGCGCGTCACCACGTACTCCACCGAATCGTGCACAATCACCGAGCCTTCGTGCAGTCGTCCCAGCTCATCATCGAGCAGCGCAGACGACGGAAGCGAAGCGCGCGGCCTTTTCCGCGAAACCAGCCACGGCACCGACAGACCGGCCAGACAGCCCAGCAAAAGCAGCGGCAGCGATTCCATCGGTTCCTATTGTGGGGCCGAAGCGACCACGCTGACCACGTCGCATTTGCGCCTACGCACTGTTCTTTGGACGGGCTTACGCGGCTGCACGTCGGAATCCTCGGTGCGGACCTCTCGCCATAGGAGCTTGTCTCATGAAAAAGACCCAGTCCCTGCTTTCTTCTGTGTTCTTGCTGTCTGTCCTTTCGGTGTCGGCATGCAAAGACGATACGACCCCCGGAACGGATGCGACGGACATGGCTGCGCCTGAAGCAGACATGACGCTGCTGCCGGACCTGACCGATCCGCCGGATCTGACGGTGCTGCCACCGGATCTGACCCCAGTGTGCGGCTTTGGCCAGACCTTCAGCGCGGGAAGCTGCACCTGTGATGCGACCCATCCGGTGTCTTGCGCGGGCGCGACGCACTGCTGCGCGGCGACCCAAGCGTGCCTCACACCTGGCCCTCGCGGAGAGACACGCTGCTCCCTTCCCGCCCAAGGTCGAGCACGTCACTTCATGGCGTACGACAAGGTGCGCGACCGCTCGGTAACACGCGGCGGACTCTGTGCGATGAGCGGAGTCGATGTGCTGTGTCAGGATCAGTGGCAGCTGACGCCCGCAACCTGGGATCAACAGACGGTGGCCAACCCGCCAGCCGCGCGCTACGACGGAACGTTCATTTGGGATGACAACGCCAAGGGACTGCTCCTGTTTGGCGGTCTGACGATCCTGAACAACACCAACTCACAGACCAATGAGATGTGGCTGTGGGACGGAACGACCTGGACGAAGAAGACGCCGACCACAAGTCCAAGCGCTCGCTACGCACACGGAATGGCGTTTGATGCACTGCGCAAGGTCGCGGTCCTGTTTGGTGGTGTCGCCGTCGGTGGAAACGCAATCGGAGAGACCTGGGAATGGAACAACACCCAGTGGATTCAGCGCACCACCGCCACGGTTCCCAACGTCCGATCCGATCACCGCATGGTCTACGACACCAAGGACAAGCGCATCCTGATGCACGGTGGCTTTGTCGCCGGTCAGTACAGCCGCGAGACTTGGTCTTATGACGGCAGCAACTGGACCCAGCTTCCCGAAGACACGGCGCTTCCCAAGCGCGTCAAGTTCGGCATGGCGTACGACGAAAATCGCCAGGTTACGGTCGTCTTCGGAGGCGAAATCCTCAATGGAACGGCGGCAGCGCTCAGCAACGACACCTGGGAATTTGACGGCACCAAGTGGACGAAAAAGACGCCGGGCACACCGCCAGGAAACCGCGTCTTTCCGGCGATGTTCTACGATGCGGGCCGCAAGCAAGTCCTGCTCTTTGGTGGCGATCCAATCAATGCGGATCAGACCAAGGACTTGTGGGCGTGGGACGGAACCAACTGGACGCAGCTGTACTAACGAAACGGAGCTGTGACTACAGGCGGACGCGTAGCTCGTAGCGACGGTTTTTCGCCTGTTTGGCGGGCGTGTTGTCGGGCTTCACCAGCGGCGATTCCGAACCACGTCCGACCGAGATGATCTCCGAAGCCGGAACCCCCTTGGCAACCAGCTGACTCACGATCGCAGCGGCCCGACGCGCCGACAGATCTTTGTTGTGCTCCGCAGAGCCGCGCGTGTCCGTATGTCCTGACACTTCAAACCGAAAGCCAGAGACGCCCGCGCTCACCAGCTTCTTTTTCGCATCGAGCACCGTGTTGGCCAGCTTCTGCGCTTTGGCATCACAGCCCGGCTCCAGCTGATCGCTGTCTGTCTTGAAGCTGCACTGATTCTTGGCAGCCTCGGCAAGGAGCCGCGAGTTGATCTCTCCTTCCAGCTTTCCGGTGATCGACTTGCCAGCGGACTTTTTGGTCTGCTCTACGGCTTTGTTGCCGACCTGCTTGGCTGCGTCTTGCACCTCTGGCTTGCTCGCGATGTTCTTTACCGTGTCCAAAAATCCATCGGCTCGCGCTTGGCCCACAAACAACAGCGCTGAACAGAGTCCCCACATAAGCCCACTACGCACACGCATCATGCTTGTCCTCCCTATGCAACGGACGCAACCACGCAGCCTTTCATTTTGACGGAGATTCCGATCCATCGAAAGCATCGGAATCGATACAGATCGCCGAAACGTCCACACCCGGAGTCCGCTTCCACGCGCGTCCCACAACGTGCGCAGACAGCAGCTGAGAAGCAGACCTCTCCGCACAGTGACAACAAGCCCTGCAATCCCGCTGACTTCCCGCATCACACGACAATCTGACGCACTGTCTAGCCACACTGCGCGATAATTCACCAAAAGGGGTTGGCCACACAGATGTACGCGCGGAGCGCTGCAACACCACGCAGCGGATCCTGCTCAAAGACGTCGTCTGTCTGCCACATCGTGAGCCAGCGCAAAGGAGTCTTCTGATGTCGTTCTTTGAAGAGCTTACGCCAGACAATGCCGGACAAAGTCCCTACCGAAATGGCTCTGATGGAGAAGCGCAAGGACCGTACGCCTTTGCTTCAGCCAACCGCGATGCACACGGCAACGCTCGAGGCTATTCCACAGGAATCGGTCTCGCGCATGGTCAGTCAGGAGGCGCGTCCTACGACGTACTTTCCGCCAACGCAAACTTTGGTGGCTGGCGTGATGCGGGCGGCGATACAAACGTCGGATTCGGAGCAGACGCGCAGGTTGCGAAGTTCGGAATCGCGCCGGGTGGACCGCTTGGGAACTTCGGCTTTGATGTCGGAGCGCTCGATGCATCGGCCAACGCCAGCTTCAACAAAAACACCGCAGGAATCGGCGCGCAGGCCAACCTGATCGAAGGCTCGGTTTCGCACGGAACAAGTGATCGCAACAGCGCCGATGATCGCTTCATTCGGCTCGGTGGATCGGTCGGTGTCGGTGCAGCTGGTCGCGTTCACTACGGAGACGCGGACGGAGACGGACGACGCGAATACGGATTCGGCTTCGATGCAGGACCGGTGTCGTTTGACTACAAGACGGAAAATCCGATTGGCGACCTGCTCACAATGCCGCTGATGGGAACCAACGTCCTGATGAACGGACTGGGACTGGGACGATATGCGCCCGGATCGATGGTGCAGCGCGGCGTCGAAGGAGCCTGGGACTGGGCCACAAACGGGGGTCCAGGTCGCGCGATGTCCGCTGTCGGAAATGGCCTTTCGACCGTCGGTCGTGGCATCGGAAACGCAGCTTCCGCCGTCGGTAGTGGCATCGTAAACGGTGCTTCCGCTGTTGGTCGTGGCATCGGAAACGCAGCTTCCACCGTCGGTAGCGGCATCGTAAACGGCGCTTCCGCTGTTGGTCGTGGCATCGGAAACGCAG
The DNA here is from genome assembly GCA_937868485.1 of uncultured Myxococcales bacterium. Taxonomy (GTDB): domain Bacteria; phylum Myxococcota_A; class Polyangia; order Palsa-1104; family JAEUJZ01; genus JAEUKA01. The sequence continues at coordinate 31,699 of CALMML010000333.1, forward strand.
CTTCCGCCGTCGGTAGTGGCATCGTAAACGGCGCTTCCGCTGTTGGTCGCGGCATCGGTAGCGCAGCGTCCGCCGTCGGTAGTGGCATCGCAAACGGCGCTTCCGCTGTCGGTCGCGGCGCGCGCGCTGCCTGGAATGCGGTCACAGGCTGGTAGTTCTCCTCGCGGCATTCCCTCTCATCCCTTGCAGAGACAAACGGCCTTGCTCGGTCTAAAAGAAAAGCTCCGCATCGAAACCCAAGAGATCGCAGGAAGGCTCTACACCAGAGCCTTCATCGGATCGCGCGAACTTCGTCTATCGCACGGTCTGCTCAGCAGTCTACTCAGCTTGTCTTCCGGTCGTCTTCCCGACGAAGCCGGACTGCGAGAGCTGCTGTCCGCAGGTGTCTTGCAGACCGTGGTGTCCGAACAAGATCTGCCGCCCCAGCTCGCGCTCAGTCCTTGTGCAGTGGTCGACTTTTCGCCGCAGCCGCAGCGTCATCGCGGTCGCTTTGTGATTCCTGAAGCGTCTCTGCCCATCAGTCTGTTTATTCCACCCGCGATTCTCGATCCGCTACAGCGACTGGCAGAGCAGCTACGTCTGGCCTACCGTCACATGGTCAACGCCGCGCTGAGCCGTCAGCAGCTTGTCCCCCAAGAGCACGCGCTGCACGTTCTGTTGGCGCTCTGTCAGGAAGCGATTGCGAGCAGTCCCGATCTGTCCCAAGCCGTCGAGCTTCAGCGCGATCCCTGTGCGCTTCGTCCCAAGATTCCGCTGCAAACACAGACCCTTCAGTATCCGCTGCGGGTCGTCAAAGTGCTGGCGGACAGACAACAGGAAACCCAAGGGAAAGCGCCCAGCAGCTTGACACTTCGGAATGTCGAAGGGCCCAGCACAGCGTCGGATCAAGCGATGCTACGGAGCTGCGCAGCGCTGCTCCACATGCTCGATCAAGGCTGCCTGACAGAGACGCTGCGACAGCGGATTCCGCAGCTGGATCCCGCCGCGCACATTTTGTTTCACAGCATGATGCAGGAAGGCCTGCTGACAAATCACTCGTCCCGGAGCACGCAGACTGATCTTCCCAGCGGAACCGTGTTGCACCTGGGACACGCGACGCTGCTTGCCAATGTGGGAGGCGCGCACATCCTCATCGATCCGTGGTTTCCCGCTGCAAGTCAGAGCGATTCCGAGCGGCCCCTTTCCTTTGCGCAGCTTCCCAAGCTGACCGCGATCTTCATCACGCATCATCACTGGGATCACGTTCACATTCCGACGCTGATGCGCCTGGATCGCAGCACTCCGATCTACATTCCGAAACAAGATCTGACCAGACCGCTTGTGGCACGAACCGATCTACTGCTTGCGCACTTGGGCTTTGAACACGTTCACACGATCACGCCCGGACAGTCTGTTGCGCTGGGTGAAGATGGCGAAGTGTATGCCGCGCCATTTTACGGAGAAGATCCCACGCAGCTTGGCTATGTCGGCTGCTGTTTTGTCCTACGACATCAGGGACACGCAGCGCTCGTTCACGTTGATAGTGGTCCCAATCTCGCTGGACTGTCGACGGTCACAAGCGGTGTAGGAGCCAAGCTACGAAGTCAGTTTGGCGCACTGTCCCCGGTGTTTGCGACCCGCAGACAAGAGCGCGGGATCATGATCGAACATACGTGGGAATTTCTGCTCGCGTCGCCGGAACGGTGGCTTTTACCCACGGAAAACTGCTGCACCGGCGCACAGTTTCTATCCGATCTCTGTCAGCAGGTAGGAACTCCGCTCCTGGCTCTGTATTCCGAAGGAGGCGCGGACTTTTATCCCGATGGAACCGACTTTCTTCGTCGGAAAAAACCCTCTGCACGGACGCTTCCCCACGAGTTTCTGTGGGAATCACTCCGCACCATCGAAGAAGCCGTTCATCGCGTCGGTGCCCGCATTCACATGTCCGCGCCGTATCACTGTTTCCGCATCGGTGGCGGATATATCGGAACGCAGGCTCCGCAAGGTTCCGCACCGCTCCTGATGGACTGACCGTACACAGAAAAGCGGAGTCCGTGCGCTGCGCTTCCCAATCGATTCCTACCTGATTCCCAATCGATTCCTACCTGATTCCCAATCGATTCCTACCTGATTCCTAACGAACGCGGAGCTTGAGTCCAATCGCAACTGCGGCGCAGCACAAGACGACTCCCACTCCGATCAGAAATGCGGCGGTGGCAGCGTCCCCGAGCGCACGTCGTCCAGCTTGGATCTTTCCCAGGCTCCAGATCCACTCAGGACGCACGAGGCCAAAGACCACAAACAGCACACCCACAACCAGCAGCAAGGCAGGCATAGCGATCCGTACGATCGGCGGCAGCGGTTCCATGCGTATCACTATACTTCCGTGCGCTCGATGTAAGTTAGAGAGAAGGAAGTCTGACGATGTCTACCCAGTCCGAATCTTCGTCGTTTTCTCCCCGTGTACTTCTGTCTACATCCAAGGCGACCGCGCGCGTCATCACCGAAGATCAAATCGAGTTTGTCTGCGAAGCCAGTGCCGTCATCGGGCTGTTTCGGTTTCTCGGCGGACTGTGCTTGGGCGGCGCGCTCATCCAATGGACCGCTGCGCTGTTTTCGCAAAAGGGCTCGATCCTGTTTGTCACTGGCAGCTTGCTGATGATCCTCGGCCTCATCTTGCTGAAGCTGGCAACGTGGCAAAAGCGCGGGCACGGACGCTTCGTGCTCGATCGCCGCACAGGTCAGCTGAGCCAGTTTCATGGTCCGACGCTGGTTCATCAGGTTCCGCTGTCGAGCATTCAGAAGATCTTCGCAGTGACGGACTACGGCGACGGAATGCGACCCGACATCTTGCCCGAGCTGCCGCGCTGGTTGGTCTGTCATGCCCAAGGAACACACGAGCTGCGGCTGGGAAAAGGGTCCGCCAAGGAACTTGAGCCGACGCTGAAGCTGCTGACAGCCTGGCAACTTCCGGTGCGCACCGAGCCTTAAGTAGCCTGCTGCCCGCGCAGCGCTCCGACGAAGATCGCTGCTGAGCCTGACCAGCCAAGCCACCGCCGCACTCGCTTGATTGTCCTTTATCGCTTCGCTAAGTAGTTAGATTGAATGCAAATTTTGAACAATAAGGACTGTGGCTCATCTGTTTTGTCTCGTGTAAAATCGCCGCATGCGCTCTTTCCGAAAGCCCCTGGCCCTGCTGTCCGTAGTGTCTGCACTCGTGCTTGCTGGCTGTCCCAAGCCGCCGCCGCCGAAGATGCCGCCCAAGGAAGTTCCGCAGCTTGGAGGCGTCGCAACCAGCGCGGGTGAGCGTGGCGATGTCGTCGCAGACGCGGTCCAGCAAGGCAGCAACATGGCGCGCGTGCTGTTCGACTGCGGTGTGCCGCACAGCCAGGGAGCCGAAGGCAAAGGCGTCCTCAGCTCGGATCTGACCAAGTGCGAGCTGGACTGGGCCAAAAAAGAGCTGATCATCACCGACGGAAGCAGCGCCGACTGTCCGAGCTTTCTGATGAACGTCACGGCCTACAAAGGTCCGGGCACGTACAACACCTCGGCGCTCGGCAAGCTGTCGTTTGGCACCGCGAAGATGCGTCAGGCTGCCTGTAACTGGGACGGCACGATGTGTCTCGACTGGAACGGCGCAAGCGGCCCGCATCCCGAGTCAAGCTGCACCGTGGAGATCAACTCCGACGGCGGACTTCAGTACGGAACCAGCGGCGCAACGATCTCGGGCACCTTCGTTTGTGACGGCTTCCAGAGCACCTGGAAAGGCTGCGCCGGAGCCCCCGCCAAGGTCAGCTGCGTCATCGCTCGAGCCAGCTTCTCGATCGCGGGCTGCAACGTCATCAACAAAGACGACCCGAAGAAGAAGCCGGGCGCCAAGAAGTCCAAGTAGCGGTTGACAGCGGCGAGAAATGGCGCTAAGCGCGCAAGACATGTCGCTGTCCGTCTTTCGGTTGCTCTGCACTGCCCTGCTGGCGTGCCAGGTTGGGTGTCGCAAAGCACCCGTGCCGGCTGCGCCCACACCTTCGGTTTCGATCAGTGCGCAGAACGACCTGCTGCGCGGCGATCGGCTGCTCAAAGCGCTGTCGCTGTCGCATCAGGAAGTCGCGGCTCGGCTGGGTGCGCATCGCATTGAGTCCAAGACGCGCTGGACGATTACCCCGATCCCATCGCCACGCGCCGGACAAGTTCAGCCGGTTGCGCCTGGATTCCGTCTGGGACAGCCCGCGCAGCCATTTGCCGGGGAAGATGCCTACGAAGTTGCGCCGGTGTCGCTGCAAGAGTCGCGCTTTATCGAGCTAGACGGCAGCGGACGGCTTCACCTGGGAAACGAAACCGATCACGGCACCGGAATCGAAGCAGTCACCGACGATCAGCACGTCTTTACCAAGATGCGCTATCAGCCATTTATTCGCTATCGCTCAGAAGGCAGTCAGGTCGAGCGGCTGCGTTCCATTGGCTTTGATACCGGCGCGTCGCTGCTGGAGACGGTCGGACATCGACTCAAGCTGGGCACGCCGAGCAGCGTCGACACCAAAGGTCGTCCGAGCTGGAACGTGGCGCTGCGAATGGCGGACAGCGCGTCGGTGCCGCTGCAATCGCAAGGCTCGGCCTGGCGCGGCGCGGTGAGTGTCGAGTCGATTGAAGGCTCCGCAACGGTTGATCGTGAGCAAGGCGTGCCGCTGGCGGTGGAGCTGACGGTGCGCTTTGTTGCGCCACGTCCGGGAGTTCCCGACGAGCGCGTCCAGGTCGAAGCGACACATGTGATGCAGGTGGTAGCCTTGGGAAGTGAAGCGGTGAAGGTCGCAGTCCCCAGCGAGTTTTCGGAGCCGCCGACTCGGCCTCGTCCGTGGCTCGATCGGCAAGAGCTGCTGGGCGGACTGGTCCCCTCGTTTCGCTAGAACACGGACGAACTACAGAAGGAACCACAGATGGACACAGACGCAAAAGACAGCACCTCGTCGCAGAGCGAGCACAGCCGACTGGTGATGGTGCGCAGTGTCCTGGTGGCGCTGGCCAACGTGCTGCCGCTGCCGGGCATCTCGGAGCTGCTCGTTGACGTGTCGCGCCGAGGGATGATCGAACACCTGGCTCGCGAACACCGGATCGAGCTGGCCGATGGTGCCACCGCGACGCTGCTCGAAGACTCGCCGGAGTTTCAGCGACTTGGAATCTTGTCGTCGCTCAGTCGGCTGGGAACGCTGCTGCGCAAGCAAAAGCAGCTCCGTCGGCTGTTCGCGGGTCTTCAGATCCTAAACGGCCTCGAAGCGGGCTTTCGTGCCTTCGAGGTCGGAACGCTGCTCGATCACTACCTGTCGACCTATCACATGGGCCAGAGCCTGTCGGCAGAGCAAGCGCGCACGGTTCGCAAGACGATGCTGGATTCGTGCCGCGCGACCGAAAAAGAGCTGGTGAGTGACGCAGTGGCCGGGCTGGCGATGGCGGTCGGACAAGCCGCACTGGCGCTTCCAGGCTACGTGTTTACCAAAGTCGCGCGCGGTGGAACGCAGCTCAGCCTGCCTGAGCTTACGGCGGTCACGCAGAGCGCACATAAGCTGCTTTCCGAACTCCGGCTTCAGAACTACGCTAAGAAGTTGACGGAACACTTTGACCGCAAGTGGTCTGGTCCGGCCGTCATCACCGTTAGTCAAAAACCGAACTAGAGGAAGAACGACTTGCCAGCACGCAAGATCTCCGCCCAAGACGACAAATATCGACAGGACGCGCTCGCCGCTGCCCAGGCAGCCATCGACAAAAAAGGCATTGAGCCTGTCCTGATCGATCTCACCCAGTCTGACAGCTACACCGACTACATGCTGATTGTTTCGGCCCAGGCCGATCGGGCGGTTCGCGCCGTCGCCGATGGTGTCGTCGAGTCAATGCAGCAGCGTGGCGCTCGCCTCATCGGGGCGGAAGGTCTGCGCGAGGGTCGGTGGGCGCTGCTCGACTTTGGCGACGTGGTTGTCCACGTCTTCGAGCATCCGCTGCGTGAGTTTTACGACCTGGAAGGCATGTGGTTCGATGCGCCCAGGATTCCGCTCCAGATTCCAGCGGATCAGCGAATCGACGCGCAGTCGCCGTATCGTTTCGACGAAGACGACGACGGACCGCCCGCTCGACTGTAGGTACGTTTTTCTAGGTCAGTGGTCCACTCGCGGTCTGCGCTATTCCAGCGTCAGGTCGCAGTGGGCCCAGCGCTCCGCCAGCACGCGACTGGTGACAGCGTGCTCGGGTCGCAACAGCTCTGGATCGCGTGACAGAAGCGACGCGGCTTCTCGACGAGCGATCGTCAGAAGATCGATGTCGCGCAGCAGATCGGCGAAGCGCAGCGGCGGCAAGCCCGACTGTCGAGTGCCGAGCACTTCGCCCGGTCCCCGAATGCGTAGATCGGCTTCCGCCAGACGAAAGCCATCGCTGGTCTGCGCGACAACTTCCAAGCGATGCGCAGCCGTGGGCGCCGCCGTCGTCGCGGGAGCTGCCTTTGTCGTCTCATCACTGGCTTTGCGTCGCTTTTTCGGCTTCGGTGCGTCTTCATCCTCGTCGAGAAGTGGATCGCTGTGCACTGCGCCCGATCCGTCGGACAGCGCGCTTCCGTGAAGGAGCAGACACAGGCTCTTGCCACTGCCTCGACCGACGCGACCGCGAAGCTGATGAAGCTGCGCCAGACCGAAGCGCTCGGCGCTCTCAATCACCATCAGCGAGGCATTGGGCACATCGACGCCGACTTCAATCACCGTCGTTGCCACCAGGACATCCAGCTCACGACGACGGAAGCGATCCATCACATCATCGCGCTCGTCGCTGCCCAAACGACCGTGAACCAGTCCGACCCGAAGCGCTGGCAGCGCGGACTGAAGGGCCGCATGTCGTGCCGTCGCGCTCGATAGCTCCAGCTTGTCACTGTCCTCGATGAGCGGACAGACCCAGTACGCCTGACGACCTTCCGTCACAGCCTTTCGCACGGCGGTGAGCGCACGCGGCTCGCCAGCTTTTCCCGACAGAACCTTCGTCACAGGTGGCGTTCGTCCCGGCGGTAGCTCGTCGAGCTGACTGACATCCAAGTCTCCGTACAGCGTCAGCGCCAGCGTCCGAGGAATCGGCGTCGCGGTCATCACCAAGATATGCGGCTGCCGACCTTTGCGACGCAGCGCTGCACGCTGACCGACGCCGAAGCGATGCTGCTCGTCGATCACCACCAGCGCCAGATCATGAAACTCGACGGAGTCCGCAATCAGCGCATGCGTTCCGACGACCATGTTCAAAAATCCGACGCGCAGCATCGCCAGAATCGACTCCCGATCGAGCGGCTGTCCGGTGCTCTCGTGCAGTCGCCACACCTCGGCAAAGCGTCCCGCCTGAAGCTGCGCGAGCGTGGTCTTGCGCGCTGTCTTCGGCGTCGTCGCGGTCAGAAGCGCCAGCCGACGGCCCGTCGCCTGTGCCCACACCCGCAGCGTCTTCGCGTGCTGCTCTGCCAAGATTTCCGTCGGAGCCATCACCGCAGCCTGATGTCCCGTCGCCATCACCAGCTCGCACGCAGCGTAGGCCACCAGCGTCTTGCCCGACCCCACATCGCCGTGAAGCAGTCGCTGCATCGGGTGCGGCTGGCTCAAGTCGGCGCGAATCTCGGCAATCGCTCGCTGCTGCGCCGACGTCGGAGCAAACGGCAAGACCGCCCACAGCGGCACAAGTGCGTCATCGCTCGTCGGACACACCGTCGCATCATCTGCCGCAATCGCTCGTCGTCGACGCAGAAGTCCAAGCTGCAAAAAGAACAGCTCTTCGAAGATCAGCCGTCGCTGCGCCGGAGCCAGCCCTTCATTGAGTCGCAAAAGCAGCTCGGGCGTCGTCTCACCGGGCAGAAGATGCAGATCGCGCAGCGTCTGCGACAGCACCGGCAGGCTCAGTCGATGCAACAGAGGCTCGGGCACTCCGTCGGGAACCTGCTCGGCATACTGCGAACAAAGACCTTGGCATAGCTTTTCGACGAGCCGGGCCGGAACACCCTCGACATCGGGATAGCGAATGCGAATGTGACCGGAACCTTCAGGCATCACTCCGTCGGGCTGCTGCTCTCCTTTCGGCGGCAGATCGACCAGCTCGGGATGCGTAACTTGCAAGCTGTCGCGGAACTTGCTCGGCGTCGCCGACAGAAGGAACCGCTTGCCCGGCAGCAGGCGCTTTTGATAGCCGCCGTGAAAATAGAACCAGCGCGCCAGCAGCGGCGAGCCATCTTCCCCACGAAACATCGCTTCCAAAAAGCGCTTCTTCGCCCACACGACACGCGTTCGCTCGACCAGCACGATCGTCGCTTGCAGCACACCGGGCTGAAGCTGACCGACGGGAACCACCTGTCGCAGATCGTCGTAGCGCTTGGGCAGAAAGTACAGCGCGTCGATGATGCGATGAAGTCCCTTGTCGGCGAGTCGCTCTGCCGTCACGGGACCGACGCCCGGCTGACCGAGCAGCGGTGCCAGCAGCGGGTCTGTCACAACTTCCGTCGCAGCATCGACGGATTCAACCGAAGCAGCGACGGACGCTTTCGCCGAAGCAGGATCTGCCGATGCGGAGCGCACGACGGACTTTGCCGCAGGCTTGGGCGCAGCACGGGACGCGGACGGTGTCACGGGACGAGCCAGCGGCGTCGGGGCAACCTCACTGACCGAGCGGCGCTCGACACGCTCTGGCAGATAGATCGAGACGCTCAGACACAGACGCTGACCGAGTGCCACGAGGCGCTGTCGTTCCACAAGTGGCAGCGCGCCAAGCCGCGCGGTCTGATCCGCCAGCAGCTTCAGGTCCGCGGAGATCTTTTGACACCGCTCACGATCGCTGTCGCTGCCCGGTCGCTGACTCTTTTGCTCAAACGCAGCGGACAGCGCCTGCGCCGATTCGGTCATCTGCTGCGCCAGCGCGCGCACTCGCTCCTCGCCTTCGGGCTCAGCCAGGCTCGGCAAGCCACGCGCGCACAGCTCCGCAATCGGCTGCTGAAGTGAGGCAAGCAGCTCACGAACCCGTCGCACCGAAGGCGTCGAGCCGTCCACTGGCGCGGCCACTGCCTTCTGCGCAGCGCCGGCCCGATGTGGGTCCGTAGCGGACGCCACCTCGATGCGTGCAGATCCTGCGGAGGCCACCGACGATGGAACTTCTGCCATGTGACTGTCTATTAACATGAACAGACCGCCGTTTTCCGAAAGGAAGTCGTGTACTATGAATCGGATTCTCTCTATCTAGCGGACGACACCTACGATCATGGAGCGCGTCATCGGCATCGACCTGGGCACCACCAACTCGTGCGTGGCCATTGTCGAAGGAGGTGTCCCCCTGGTGCTGCCTGGCCCCAGCGGTCAGCGTGCGTTTCCGTCGGTGCTCGCGATTGATGAGCAAGGTCAGCGACTGCTTGGACAGACCGCGCGTCGTCAGGCCGTCTTAAATGCCGAGCACACCGCGACGGCGCTCAAGCGACTGCTCGGGCTGCGCTTCGGTCATCCGCAGGTGCGACAGCTGTCCGAGATGGTCGCCTATCGCATCGTCACCGGCCCGAGTGACGAGCTGCGGATTGTCCTGCGCAATGAGCAGTTTTCCGTCACAGAGCTTGTCTCGGCGCTGCTCCTCGATCTCAAGAAAGCGGCGGAAGCGTATCTGGGCCAGCCGGTCACGCGCACGGTCTTGACCGCACCGCTCGCCTTTTCCGACGCACAGCGCATTGCCTTGCGCGATGCCGCGCGGATGGCCGGGCTCGATGTCATGCGGATCATTGCCGATCCCATCGCCGCAGCGCTGGCACACGGCATTGGCACCAGCGAACACCGAGCGCAGCGCGTCGCGGTCTACGACCTGGGCGGCGGAACCTTTGACTTCGCACTGCTCGAAATGAGCAGCGGTGTTCACGAAATCCGCGCCAGCACCTGCGATGCGTTCCTCGGAGGCCAGGACTTCGACCGACGGCTGCTCGACTACTTGGTCTTCGGTTTTGCCAAGGATCACAAGATCGATCTGCGTCAGGATCGCACGGCGCTTCAGCGACTGCGCGACGCGGTGGAAAAGGCCAAGTGCGATCTATCCGTCGACGAAGAAGTAACGATCGAGGTTCCGTTCATCATCTCGACGGGAACGTCCGAGCCGCTGCATCTTCATCGCGTCATCAACCGCGCCAAGTTCGAAGAGCTGACCGAAGACCTCGTCGAGCGAACCATTCAGCTGTGCCGAGGAGCGCTGTCCGAAGCGGGCGTCGAGCCGCACTCTGTCGATGCGGTGATCGTCGTCGGTGGCATGGCGCGGGTTCCGCGTGTGCAAAAGGCCCTGACCGAGCTGTTTGGTCGCACACCGATTGGTGGCGTTGTTCCCGAAGAAGCGCTGGCCGTCGGAGCGGCACTACAAGGCGCCGCGCTGTCACAGACGCCGTCGGCCAGTACAACCTTTGAGCTGAGCCCACATCACCTTGGTCTTCTCGTCGGTGGCGGAAAAGTCTTTCGCTTGGTCTCGGCGGGAACCCAGCTGCCTTATGAAGCGGCGCACGTCTTTACCACCGCACGCGATCATCAGACGGCGCTGCGACTGGTCATCCTCGAAGGCGACAGCGAGCTGGCCAGCGAGTGCAAGATCCTCGGGGAGTTCGTCTTTTCCGGCTTCCTCGCTGCTGCCCGTGAAAACACCGAGGTCGAAGTTCGCTTTTCAGCGGCCCAAAACGGCGACTTGACCGTCACAGCCACCGATCTGCGTGAGCAGCGTCGCGAGCAGCACACCTTTCGACTCACCGCCTCGCTCCTGAGCAGCGAGACCGACGGCAGCAAGAGCCCACTTGGCAGCTACGAGCTGGAAACCCAGCGCACCGACGAGCTGTCTCGCAACCAATCCCGCGCCGAGCAGCTCATCAGCGACATCTTGGGCATGCTCCCGAAGGCCGAACAAGCCGTCGCTGGCAGTGAGCTGGGACTCGACGCCATGCGCCGCGCCCGATCCGCGATCGAGCGCGCACGCATCGCCATCATTCGCGGCGAGAGCGTCGCGATCGTCGACGCCCGTCACGTCCTCGAACGAACCGCAGCGATGCTTCGCGGAGTCACCGCCAGCCTGCGCTGATCGCACCGATCACTGCGTAATGACCCGACCAGCTGCGTAACAAGCTATGCACTTGGTACCTGGGTAACGCGGCAAACTCGGGTCCAGCGGGCGTGAGGAACGATTGGTCTGCGCGCTCTCCGTCGAGAGGTCGGACCAGGAACTGTTCGCTTCGTGCTGGCCCGGGAAATGCTCTAGACCGGCCACCATGCAGCTTCAGTCCTCCCGATCCGCAGTTTCTGCACACGACGCGCTCGTCGTTGGCAATCCGCTCAGCGGCGTGGCCGTGGTGCTCAATCGCAATGCGCGCGCCGTCACCCGCAAGATGGTGCAGCGCCTGGAAAAGCTTCATCCCAGCCAGCACCTGTTTCTGTCCGAGAGCTTCGAGCACAGCCGTCAGATCGCAACGCAGCTTGCCGAAGGTCCGTTTCACACCGTCCTGTTTGGCGGCGGCGACGGCACGTTTGTCTGCTGCTTAAACGACCTGCGCGAAGCCTGCCAGCGGGCCGGACGTCCCTTGCCTCGCGTCGGAGTTCTGCCGATGGGAACCGGCAACGCGATCGGTTACTACCAAGGCATTCCGACGACGCTGCGCGGCATCCATGCGCAGCTTGAGCGTGCCAAGACCGTGCTCAGCCCGACCCGCGAGCTGCCGCTGCTGCGCGTAAATGGTCGCCTGTCACCGTTTGCGGGCACCGGGCTCGACTCGCAGATCTTGGAAGACTACGGTGCGACCACCCGGGCGCTCGATGCGATGGGCCTCGGACGACTGATTGGCTCGCCGCTGCGCTATGCCTTGGCGGTGGCGCTGCGCTCGGTGCCACGCTTTGTGATGCGCAAGCTGCCCGAAGTCGAGGTCGTCAACGTCGGTGGCCCAGCCTACGCGATTGGGCTCGATGGCAAGCCCGACGACACGCCGCTACCAAAAGGCACGGTGCTGTATCGCGGTCGCTGCACGCTGGCTGGCGCAGCGACGGTGCCTTGCTACGGTTTCGGCGTTCGCATCTTCCCGTTTGCCGACGTACGCACCGACAAGTTTCATCTCCGCTGCACCGACGCGGGCGCGGGTGAAACGCTGGCGCACCTGCCCGCCGTGCTGCGAGGTGACTACCGAAGTCCGTCGCTGCACGACTTTCTGTGCGACGCGGTAGAGCTGCGCGTGTCACAGCCCGTGCCGATGCAGAGCGGTGGCGATCTGATTCCTCAGCGCAGTGAGCTGCTTCGCATCGACCTGGCCGAAACGCCCGTCCGCCTGCTGTCCCCCGAATAGCGACTCGTCCCAGCTCCCAGCTCTCTGCGCAAACGACGCTCGGCGCATACACAGACCGACTCGCTACGTCGGTCCCCACTGCTATGATTCGCGCATGGCTGAACCGCGTGTCCGTCGCATCGAAACGCCGCTGTCCACGCAGGATGTCGAGGAGTACCGCGCCCTCATCAAGCTGGCGCAAGGGCCCATCCCGACGAGCTCCGATGAGATTGCCAAAGAGCTGACTCGTCTGTGTCGGCTGCGCAACCGGCCTGCGCTGCTCCGCGCACGCCTGCGCTTTGGCCGCGAGCTGCTGCTGGTTCGCGTGGTGGATCTCGACGGAGACGGCAAAAACGAGATCTTGGTCATCGACAGCGACCGCAACGTCCACACGCCGCGCTTTTCCGTCCGTCAGACCGAAAGTGGCGAAGTGGCCTCGTGGATCATCGGCAGCCATCGCTATCGAGGACGACTGCTCGGCGTCAGCTTCAGTCCATTTGGCGTCTTTCACCGTCAGGAAGCAATCGTCACCTCCGTCGAAGAAAACGACGGCAGCGCGGTCTATCGAGAGCTTAAGCTCACCTGCGACGGACAGCAGTGGGACGTCGCCGAGCTAGAACACCGCAGCACCAGCTCCCAGGGACTTGGCGAAATCCGCTTGATTGGCGACTCCAGCGAGGTCGGGCGCGTCCCAGTTCTTCGCGTTCGCCCCGACGATGGACGACTGTGGGTCGAGATCATCGACGATCGCGTCGGCCCGCGCAGTCCCGTCGGTACCGACTTCGGCAAAGTGTCGTTTTTGCCCGGCGAAGTCACGGACATGGTGCTCGCCGATGATGAGCTGGTCGTCGCTTATGCACGCGGCGGACTCCAGCGCATCAGTCGCGACGGAAGGCTGCGATCGCTGCTGTTTCCGCAGTGGCGCTTTGTCTGTCTGGCCTACTCACAGGTCCGACGGCCAGCCGATCGCGGGATACCGGGACGAGGGCTGCTGCTCGGCGGAACATCGTTTGGCTACGTGTTCGCGATGGATTTGTCGCAGTCGCACTCGGGCGTGCTGTGGCGAATGGACGCGGGCTTTCTGTTTTCATCGATGACGCTGGCCGATGTCGAGTCGAGCGGACGGACCGATCTGGTGCTCGGAGGCATCGACGGTGGCTTGCGAATCTACGAGCTGACCGAGCCGCAGCTGCTCAACCAGCGCTGTCGACAGCTCTTCGGCGCGATGGGACACCGTGCCAGCGACAAGCTGCTCGAGCTGGCGCCGCCGCGTCACGAAGCGCATCCGGCGGTGCAGCTCTACTTGCTCAGTCGCGTGCTGGAAAGCAGCGGGCCCGCGACGCATGCCGTCGTCGAGCTGGTGCGCTGGTTTACGCTCGGACAGCCCGGCTGGCACACCCTTCCCGAGCGAGCGCAGCGCGAAGCGGTGGTGACGATGGAGCACTTTCTGCTCACGCACCTGCCGCAGCTTGCGACGATTGAAGGACGGTCCACACCGACGGGACCGCTGCCACTTTTGTCGGCACGTCAGCTGCAAGAAGGTGGTCCCGGCGATGTGCTACCGGCGGGTCCGTACGATCCGACGACGAAGCTCCAGCTGGCACGGACGGTGATGGCCGAGCTGGTCGAAATCTACCTGGGTGCGCCGCGTCTGGTTCGTCATCAGATTGACCGCATCTCTCGTCGGCTGTTCGAGCAGTACTGGCAGCTTGCACCGACGCTGCTAAGCGACGAAGACGGGCTGATTACCGTCGATCAGCCGCCGCCGGAGCTTCGCAAGCTGCTCAATGTCCGCAGCCTGCGCGCTCGCGAATATTCCAGCACACTGGCGACGGAGTCAGAGACTCGGCTGGATCATCTTCAGTCACTTCCCGACGGAGAACGTCCGCGCATTGATGAAAACAGCGACGTGGTGGTTCGGGTGCTGCGTGCGATCGGTCTGACCGAGGAGCTGCGCACGGACCGCTTCTCGATTGAGCTGGAGCGACTGGATCTGTCTGCGACGGCCATTGATCCGCTCGATCTATCCAGTGCGACGCCGCAGATGCCTGCCGATGTCTGGCCCGAGCGCTGCTACGTCGTCGGCATCGGTCGTCATCGAGCGCTGCGCGTCGAGCCGCTCCAGCCCGCGCACACAACCTGGGACGGCAAGACGCCCGAGTCAGAGATCATGGCGTGGCCGTGGCTGCCGTCGCAAGGTGGCCCAGAGGTCAAGATTCCAGGTCACGTTCGCTTCGTCGAGGCCAGGCGGCTGTGGAAAGAAGGCGACTGCATCCTTCCAACGGTGATCGTCGGTGCGGAAGAAGCGGGCGATACCAGGCTGCTGGTCTATACGCCGCTGGCCGACGGAAGGCTGCTGCTGCGAGGCGAAGCGCGCTGCGGTGGCGTGTCGGTGGATCCGATTGGCTATGACTGTCACGTCGAGGAAAACAGCAGCGAGCCGCCCACACGGCGCAGCGAGGTAGAGTCGCTGGTGCTCCGTCTGCCGGGGACGACTGAGCGCGCGCGTCCGCAGGTGCTGGTGCTTGATACACACGGCGGTGGGCTGCGGCTGCGATCGACGCTGCTGCAAAGTGATCTGATTGCGGTGGTGTCGACGACAGGCGGATCGCTGTATCTGTCGTCAGCACGGATCAAGCTGCAGCGACCGGGGGACAAGCCACTGTGGGCACCGTCTCCGGCGGGCGTGTTCTGCGCGGCGCTCGATGAAGAAGCGACGACGATTGCGGTCGGAACGACGACGGGACAAGTGCAAGTGCTGCACCTGGAAGCGGACTCGCTGCGGCTGCATGCGCAGTATCTGCTGCCCAAGGGAATCTCGGCGCTGTGCTTTGTGCCCGCCGGGGTGTTCGGGGTGCCGTGTCTGGCGATTGGTACCGAGGACGAGCAGGTTCACGTCATCGCGATTGACTTCCGTCACGATGGCCAAGAGGTGACGCGCCTTGCGGCGGGTGGAACGCCACAGCGGATGATTTGTCGACCGATGGCCGAGGGAGGCTTCCGTCTGCTGATCCTGCTGTCAGGCGGCGTGCTGACGAGCTGGGAAGCGCATCCCAACGACGATCACGTTCAGAGCATCCAGCGACTGATTGATCTGGGAACAAAAGCGGCGGGCTCGCGGGTCGGGCTGCTGCGGGCGGCGCTGCGCGGGCTGGGACCCCACATCCGCGCGGTGGCCATGCGCGAGCTTCTTCGCAACGCGCGCGAAGGACGGATTGCGGGGTCGATCTACACGTCGTCGGAGCCGAAGGTTCACTCGGTCACGAGCGTGGGACGGATGCCGATCCCAAACAAGCCGACGCTGGAGCGCGGAACTCCTGCGGTGGCCAGCGTGCTGCACTTGTGTCGGCTGATGCTGCAAGGTGACGTCGAGCCCGGTGGCGAGCTGCCGCCCAAGCCGACGGGACGATCTGAAGTGTTCGACGTGGCTGCCTGGCCACTTCCGCGTCCACCGCGACATCGCTTGCTGGTGGCGCAGCTGTTTGACTCGCTGGTGCCGATTGCGCTTGGAGGAACAGGCAGCGGTGCCGACGTGCAGCAGTCGCGGCTCGCGCGGGAGCTTCTGGGCAAGCTGGTGCAGTTTTGTGAAGATCCGCTGGCGGTGCGCGGTGATCTGCTCCAGTGCATCGAAGCGCACGTTCGCCCCGAGCACATCGACGAGCTGTCTCTCTGGCTGCCGCAGCTTATCTTGTACTACGACGCGCGGCTCGATACGCGTCCGGTGCCGTGGCCGCTGACCGTCGATGGCGTTGCGGCGCTGTTTCTACGGCACTTGCAGCGACTGGATCGCGCGCAGCTGTTCGACGACGCTGAGCCGACGTTTTTCCGCAACATTGTGTCGGTGCTGGAAGCGGTGGGTCCGACGCTGCCCAGTCGCTTTTTGCTGACCAACTTGGCGCTGCTTCTGCGCTCGGCGCTGCGCTGGGAACGCATCTTTTTGGCCGGGGATCTGGGACGGGTTCGGCTGTATCTGCCGCATCAGGTCGTCGAGGCCATGTGTCAGCCCGAGATCCTGCCGGACCCGGAGGTGCGCGCGTTTCTGCTCGGGGTGTCGCGACGCTGGGGACCGAGGCTGCCGACGATTGGATCGGACGAAAACGACGAAGTCAGCGCGAGCATTTCCGTCGGAGAGAGCCTGGCTTGGCGCTTCGAAGTCGCCGTCGAAAATGGCTTCGATCAGATGTACTACGAGCGACTGTCCGACGAGCTGACTCGATCAGCACTGCCGCTCAGCATCGACAACATTCCGACGGATGCGTGGGCACTGCACGAGATGGTTCAAGGCGTGATGCGCATCTTCGACGTGACCAACATGACGGAGCTGCTCGCGTCGCTACAGCCTCAGGCGGTGGATCGCGCGCTTTCGTCTCTGCGCAGTCATCATCAGCTGTCGAGTGAGCATCTGTCGTTCCGTTATCGCGATGAAGCGTGGGGACTTCTCGACGAGGTGTTGTTCCTGACCGAGCAGCAGTTTCTGCTGTCAGCGCTTCAGGACATGGATCGCAAAAACAACAAGGCGCAGCTTGCGCACACGCTCGATGAAGTCGCCGAGCAGGTCGAGCAGCATCGCAACAGCATTCGGATGAAGCTGCTTCAGCAGCTCTCCGAGGAACCACCCGCGCAGCACACGGGTGCGTTTGTGTCTCGGATGCTGCGGGTTCGTCCGCAAGCAACGGTCGTCGCACTGCTGACGGTGTGGTGGCAAGTCCTGCGTGAGGAAGCGACGAGGCTGCGCACCGAGCCAGACTTCGACGTACGGCTGGTGTCGGATCTGGGCATCACCGAGGGACGACGAATGCTGCGTTACGCGGTGCTGCTGGCGGCGGATGCGCCTCGGACGGCGCACGGTGTGCTGCTGACGGTGCGACAGGTGGAACCAAGGGAAGTGCGGGCGCGCGTGCTCGATCCCGAAGCGGTGGATCTGGAGCCCGGACAAGAGCTGGGCTTGGTCATCGAGTGTCCAGCGGCGATGGCGGCGGATGGTCTGCGCTACCGAATTGAAATTGAGCTGTCTCACGACGGAGACAAGCGCACCGAGCGCACGATTGAAGGACAGTTCCGACGGGAAGCACGGGCGCTGGCGCGGGCGCTGTTCGATAGCTTCAGTGAGCGGCTGCCGACGCTGTTCTCGGTTCATAAGCAAGATCTGCTGGAACGCATTCGGCCCGCACAAGCAGCCGTGGCGCTGACGACAGCGTTTCCGGCCCACGCGCACGAGCTGCTGGCGGAAGCGGTCGGGCTCGACTGGCCAGAGCGTCCGCTCGATACGCTGGAAGACTGGCGGATGGTCAACGTCGCGGTGCGCACGCCGAGCAGTGGCTCGCAGACAGCCTCGACGCAGAGACAGACGACGCCGACGCTGCGCGAGGTGGTTCAGCAGATCGGTCAGCGGCTCGGAACGCTGCTCGGGCTGCCGAGTGCGGATCGTCTGGATACCGTCGATGCGGTGGTGCGTGCGGTGGCCGATGCGCCGGTGTCGGGCACGGGGACGGCAAGTCGCGGGCTCATCCTGCTGGGGCTGCCCGAGCTGGCCGAGCGGGCCCGTCTCGAGGACAGCGAGCTGCGACAGCTGTACATGCTGGGTGCGCGAATCGCCCTCGCCTATCGAGGCCGCGTGCTGCTGCTGGTGTCTCCGCAGGCGGCGGCCATCTTGCTTCAGACGCTGCCGTATAGCAGTGGTCCCGTCGGATCCGCGCCAGAGCTTCAGCAGCCACGAACGGTGCAGCTGCTCGATCTGGATGTGGTGGCGGACCCGCTTTCCCAGCAGCGCACCGACGAACGAATGCGCACCGAGCTGGAACAAGCGCTGCTCAACCTGCTGCTGCATCGCGACGGAGGCTCGCTGTCAGCGCAGAGTGGTCCGGGGCTGCCAGGTCTGACGGCACCTTCGACGGCGCAGTCAGCGGTGCGAACGCTCATCGACACCACCGGAACCGATCTGAGGCTGTGCGCCGAGTGTCTGCCGCTGCTTGAACAAGCGCTGCGTGAGCGCAGTCGCGCGCCGCTGTCCCCGAGTGCGTTTGAAGCGCGGGTTGGAACCTTTTTGTCGACGCTGTGGGGCGCGCTGCCACTGGGACATCGGCTGTATCTGTCGGCGCTGTGCAGTGACTCGGTGGATCTCGATGTCGTGGATCTGCGCGCGGGCATGGTCGTCGATCAGCCGGTGTATTCGATCTCGGGAAAAGACCGACTTCCGACGAGCAAAGTGGTGGCCTCGGCGGGCGTTCGCATCGAGCAGCGCACCATCGACGACCTAAACCGCGTGATGTGGCTCAAGAAGGTGCGCATCCGAGGCAGCTTGCACGACTCTCGCAGCGTGCTGTGGACGTATCTGAAGCAGGTTCGGCCTCGGCTGCGGGGACGATCGCCGATCGAAGATCCAAACGGTCGCGAGCAGGCAAGCGGGCGCTGGCTGGAACAGATGGCGAGTGATCTGACGGCGCTCGGGCTGATCAGTCATCACAAGCTGAGCGGCGATCGGGTGTTTTACGCGTTCTGTTCACCGCCAGCGCGAGAGTGGCTGCGGACGCTGCTCGGTGTCGTCGAAGGCGAAGCGGGACTGACCAACACCATCGACGGACGAAACCTGACACGCGGGCTGCCGCTGTGGGATGCGGCGGGTGTCGATCGCGCACTCGGAGGCAATGCGGCGCAGGTTCGCGCGGTGCTCGGCTGGAACCGTCCGAACATCCAAGGCGGACAGGGTCGCTGGCAAGAGTTTTTGGATCTGTCGCGCTCGTGTCGAAAGTGGGTCGATGGCCAGGAAGAGCCGCGCTTTGTCGAGGCGGTCGCTCGCTACTTCCGACTCGATCTGGTCGATGGAACCAGTCGAGACGGTGCCGTGGACACAAGCGCGGTCAGCCTGCGCTCGGTGCAGATTCGCTTTCGGGAAAAGCGTCAGCTGCCGTGGCTCAAGCGTGTGGTGCTGTATCTTCCGTCGAGTCAGCCCGATCGCAGCACGCTCGAACAAGTGCAGCTCGATCTGCGCAAGCGACTGCCGATGCTCAGTGGTGGATCGGGGCCCAATCCGATGGCGCGCTCGGATGCGTCGTTTGCGGGCATTGAAGCGACGATCAGCGACACGTCGCTGTCGGCGATTGTGATCGTGCCGGAGCTATCGCCCGAGGTGCTGTCGTGGAGCCGAAACCTGTTTCACGTCGCTGCGATTGACATCACGGACATTCAGCACGCGGCGCTTCACGACAATCCCGTCGAGGAGCTGATCCGTCGGCTGGCGGCGGCGGCTTCGTATGCGGCGCTGTCGCCGTTCCGCTCGAAGATGGGCCTGGCCAACCAAGAGCTGATCGAGGAGATGTTCTACGGTCGTCGCTCGCTGCTCGAAGAGATTCGCGGTCAGCGTCAGGAAAACTTCTTGGTCGTCGGGCCGCGCAAGATCGGCAAGACGTCGCTGCTGCAGCGCGTGCGCTTCGAGCTAGAGCAGCAAGGCTATCGCGTCATTCCACGCGGCATGGATTACACGACCGCACCGACGAGCCGAGAGCTGCTGAAGTCGATGATCTTGGAGCTGTACGAAGACCTCGATCCGGCCAAAGCGCAGGCGGGCTTTGCACTCGGGGAGCCGCTGCCGCCGCTGCGTGCGGTGGTCGAGCTGTGGACCCGGAAGTTTCCCGATCGCAGCGTCGCGATTGTTCTCGATGAAATTGACACGATCCTGCGAACCGAGCGGCGCGCGTATCTGCTCGGTGAGTGGCGTGAAGCAGCGACGATCGGTCAAGCACTGGCGTCGCTGATGCCGCCGGGAACGCCGCCGATTTTGAAGCTTGCGACGACGAAGCTGAAGGAAAGCCTGAGCAGCCTGGACTTGCCGCACGACGTGGTGGACGGACTGATTGAAGGACTGACGACACCGCCGGAGCTGCGACGACAGTCTCCGCTGCTCGAAGAGCTACGATCCGCGTCGGCGCTGCTGTTGCATGGTGGCTCGGTCTGTCGGGTGATCTTGGCCGGTCACGCCGAGCTGGTCGAAGCGCGCTGGGATCTGTTTGGTCCGCTGCTCAACTTTGCGAAGCTGCGGCTGCTCGGTCCGCTCGACGAGTCGAGTGCCGAGCGAATGGTGCGCGAGCCGTTTGCCCGTCTGGGTCTGCGCTTTGAGTCACACGCGGTGGAGCAGCTTCTGCTCGACAAGACGTTCCGGGTGCCAGCGTGGCTTCAGCACTGTGGCGCGCTCATCATTCAGAGCATCGACGAGCGGCTGCGATCTTCCCGTCGAGAAGAACAGAAGATCACCGATCGCGACGTGCTGCTCGCGCTGGAAAAGGTCTACGCCGAGGAGCGCGCGGCACTTCAGAGCGAAAACGGCATGTACATGCTCGGGCCCGAGTGTAGCTTCGTGCTGCTCAGCCTGGTCGACGAGCCGTGGTTTACCATCGATACCGCCGTCGATGACGTTCACCTGTGGTTCCAGACGCTCGAGCCCAGGGATCGTCAGCGAATCGCACATCACGACGAAGACTTCGTGTCGGCGTTCAACCATGAGACGGTGCGTCGCATCGTTCGCGACCTGACCAACACGTTCTATCTGGTCAGCGACGAAGCGGAATACCTGACCACGGAAGGCTATCCACCGGGAAGCAGCTCGCCAGGGTTTTCGGTTCCAGCCGCGCTTCAGTCGGCGCTCGCGCACTCGACGGCAACCCAGACCGCTTCGGCAACCAGTCCGACGCCGCGCCTTGGCGACCTGGGCCGCGATCGACTGCGTCGCACCTACAAGGTCAGTCGCACGATGGTATCGACGGTGTTTCACGACGAGCTAAACCTGCAGCGCAAGATCGAGCTGGCTCGGCGAGCGCTTCGTCTGTGGCAAGAAGGCCGTGGCGTCTGGGCTCGCACGGCGAACCGGTCTGTGTATTGACGGACCCGGCGAGGGCAGAGCAAACTCGCGCTATGGCTGACCCGACGAAAACCCGCCGCTACGAGACCATGTCCGGCATCCCGCTCAAGAACCACTACGGACCGCAGGATGTGCGTCCGTACGAAGAGATCGGCGAGCCCGGACAGTATCCGTATACGCGCGGCGTTCACGAGACGATGTACCGAGGCAAGGTGTGGACGATGCGCATGTTTGCGGGCTTCGGTACACCCGAAGACACGAACCGGCGCTTTCACTTCCTGCTCAAGGAAGGACAGACCGGACTATCGACTGCGTTCGATATGCCGACGCTGATGGGCTATGACCCGGACTCGGATCGCTCGCTGGGAGAAGTCGGTCGCGAAGGCGTCAACGTCGCCAGCATCGAAGACATGGCGCGGCTGTTTGATGGCATTCCGCTCGCGGATGTCACGACGTCGATGACCATCAACGCACCGGCGGTCTATCTGCTCGCTTGCTACATCGTCAACGCCGAGCGCCAAGGCGTAAAGCCAAGCCAGCTACGCGGCACGCTCCAGAACGACATGCTCAAGGAATACATCGCGCAAAAGGAGTGGATCAGCCCCATCCGTCCGGCGATCCGCATCATGCGCGACATGCTGGTGTACTGCACCAAAGAGATGCCGCTGTGGAACACCATCAGCATCTCGGGCTATCACATCCGTGAAGCAGGCGCGACCGCCGTTCAGGAGCTGGCGTTTACGCTCGCAGACGGAATCGGTTACGTACAGATGGGAATCGATGCGGGACTGGATGTCGATTCCTTTGCGCCTCGGCTGTCGTACTTCTTCGATGTTCACAACGACTTCTTCGAGGAAATCGCCAAGTTCCGCGCTGCGCGTCGCATCTGGGCCAAGGTCATGCGCGAGCGCTTCCATGCCAAAAATCCGCGCTCGTGGATTCTGCGTACGCATGCCCAGACTGCCGGCGTGTCCTTGATGGCGCAGCAGCCGCTGAACAACGTGGTCCGCACGACGATTCAGGCGCTGGCAGCGGTGCTTGGCGGAACGCAGAGCCTGCACACCAATTCCTATGATGAAACGTACGCGCTGCCGACGGAAGATGCGGTGACGCTGGCGCTCCGTACCCAGCAGATCATCGCAGAGGAATCGGGCATTCCAGCGGTCGCCGATCCACTCGGTGGCAGCTACTTTATCGAAAAGCTCACCGATGACATGGAAGAACGCGCGATGGCGTACATCCACAAGATCGATGATCTGGGTGGAATCATTCGCGCGGTGGAAGACGGTTATCCGCAGCGCGAGATCGCAAACTCTGCGTATCACTTCCAGCGTTCGGTTGATTCGGGCGAGCGCGTGATCGTAGGAGTCAATCGCTACGCCGGAAAGGAAGGCGACCGGATTCCGACGCTGAAGATCGATTCCCACGTAGAAAAAACGCAGATCGAGCGCGTCCAAGACCTGCGCAGCCGTCGCGATCCCGCAGCGGTGGAACGTGCGATGAGCGAGCTACGTCGCGCCTGTCAAGGAACCGACTGTCATCGCGACAACGTCATGGTTGCGGTGCTGGATGCGGTGCGCGCGCATGTCACGCTGGGTGAAGTCTGCGATGTCTTCCGTGAAGAGTTCGGAATCCATCGCGATCCCGCCTTCCTATAAGAGTCATCCTACATGCCTCTTATTGTGAGGCATGCACCTTCACGTTCCAACCGATCGACAGATAAAGAAGGGATTGCACAAAAAGAGCCACTTTGTGCAGTGGCCCTTTTTCGTGTGTAGACGTGCGGTGTTACGGGTTCGGCGGAATCACAAGCGAGCCCTTGCAAGCCGACAGGTCCGTCGGAAGACCTGCGCCGCCCCAGACATCGCCAGGGTTAGCCTGCGTGCCCACCGACAGATCGGGACCGCAGCTTGCGCCCTGCGTACGCGTCTTCACCATCACCGGCATGTTCGGAGCCAGGTTGTACAGGACGTGCTTGCCCTGTCCGTAGCAGCTCTCCTTCACCTTGATCGCGCCCGCAGACGGAATCTCAAAGCGCAGGCAGATCTGATCGGGCTGATTGACTTCCAGGCGCAAGCAAGCGGACTTGTCGAACGTGGTGCCGGCGCTCAGGAAGCCGAGCGATGAAGACTGACCCATCCACGCCTGCGTCGACACCGTTCCGCAGTGCAGGATGTCGCAGGCATCAACCTGCTTGTCCTTGCAGCTAAAGCTGGTTGTCTTGCGCTGTAGGGACGAAGGCGCCCCACCCGTGTTCACATCCTGAACCCACGCAGTCTTCACCGGGTCCAGCGTCCACAGCCCCGCATCCGTCGGAGCCGAGCCCGCACGATCCGCCGTCAGCGGAATCACCACGGACATCGACACACCGCTCTTGAGCTGAAGTGACGTTCCCTTGCTGTCGCGCGCGGTGATGTAGATGGCACCCAGGGAATCGACCACCAGCTGCTCGCCCTTCTGGCCAATCGCAGCATCGCTGCCCGGAATCTGCTGACGCGAAGGATCGATGAAGCGCAGAGCCAGCGTGATCTCGCCGTCAGGAGCCGCACCACCCGCAGCCTGAAGACCCTCTGCCGGAATCGACACCAGCGCGCCGCTCGATGGATCCGAGATGGTCAGCGGGAACAGGTTGCTTGGGAAAGACACCTCGGTCAGACGCTGGAGCCGATACTTCACGTTCATCGATTCCGCAGTAAGCTGCGTGATAAACGGAACGTAACCCGCCGCATTGATCGACAGCGTCACCGGGTACGTCACACCGCTGAGCGTCGCTGAAAAGCCACCGTCATTGCCAGTGGCCACGACACTCGTTCCGACCTTCACAGAGGCATTGACCAGCGGAGCATCCGAATTTCCAACCACCGTACCCATCAGATGGAACGGAGTTGCAGCCGCCATATCAGACGCAGCATCAGGAGATCCTGTCTCCGGATCCGGACAACCACCCAGAGCGGTGACAACACCGCCCAACATCAAGGCCCACAGTAGTGAAGTTCTGCGCATTCGATTCTCTCTCCCGAGTTTGAGTTGGTTGGGGGGTGCTGCTCTTACTGCTCCCTACAGCGTCGCTGGCAGAGCAAAAAGACACGTTCCCGCAGTGATTTTTGCATCGTTATCTATTCGTGATCAATTCGTTTTCTTCTGTCCTACACCCCCGCCACAGCGACCCACGCGCAAGCAGACAAAAGAGAGCTTACGTTGTCCGTTTCAGCGCAGCAAACCGCCGATCTGTCGCAAGCCAGCCCAGGTAGCGGAACGAACAGAGCAAACAGCGATTTTGCAGTTTTGACATCAGCTCGCCGACGCGGGGCATTTCTTTTGGACGCAGCATGCTTCAGTCAGCTGACGCAGCCAAACCATGGACTGCATCCAATTGCTGAGTTCCTGTTGATCGCAAACGTCAGCGGACTCCTGATCGCGTTACCAGCTCACTACCGAGCCCAAATTCCAGACACAGAACCCGCAGAAACAGCGTCTGTCTGCGTGTGAACCGTCGAATGAAGGAGAGTCTTTCTATGAACACACGTCGCAGCTTCTTTCGCGAAACCAAGTGGACGATCTCACAGCGCTTTTCGTTGTCCGTTGCGCTGATCGGTTGTGCGCTCGCTGGCTGTTCCGCCAAAGAAGTGCCGCTCCTTCCTGAGGAGATCTCCGGTCACTGCACCTACAAGAACAAGTTCAGCGGAGAGCCAGAGTGCCGCAACTACCACGGCGACTGGCCGAGCGACAAAATCCTAGAAGACTGCGCGGACTGGGATGGCACCGCAGACATCGGAACCCCCTGTTCCGAACAGAGCATCTTGGGTCAGTGCATCCTAGAAAAAGACGGTCTGTACATCGCAGCGCGCGCCATTGGTGACAATCCAGACAACTGTTCATCGACGCGCAGAGGCTGTGAGCTGTTCGGTGGTGGCGTGTTTGATGCAGCGCCGATCTGCGGTGGAACGGAATCGAGCGGCGGAAGCGGAGGACTCCCAGTCTTTCAGCAGCCGATCAAAGTCTGTGTCGATCCCAAGCCCGGTGAAGCGCCCGGAAAGAGTGATGGAGGAAAGGTCTGTACGTGGGAAATGATCTCCGGTGCGACCGAAGAAGGCCGTCACTTTGAAGACTACGCAAGCTGTGATCGCGTCCGTACGCAGCGTCCGTATTACAAAGCGGGTGCCGCCGCTGACAACCTGCGCGAAGATCCACGACTGAAGGATCCGACGTATGCAGCCGAGCATGCGTGGGTCAAGTCACAGATTCGCTCCGCTGCGTGCATCTGCTGTCATGGCAGCACGGCTCCGCAAGGTCCGTCCAACTGGTTTGTCGATCAGCCAGGGAACTTCGTAAACGGATTTTATCCGCGTGGTCTGGCCATGGGCGCAGGCTGGATCGACACCGCAGGATTTGGTGCGTATACGCCGCAGGAAAACAACGGCTTTACGCGCGCCATGCCGAGCAATCCGAATCACTCCATCTTCCCGACCACCGACGATGCGCGGATGCGTCGCTTCTTTGAAAATGAGCTGGCGTATCGGGGCAAGACGCGCGCTGACTTCGCAAATGAAAAGTACGCAGCGGGCCCCCTGGATGAGCAGCGCTTCTTCCGTCCAAGTGCTTGTATGCGCGGCGAAGGAGTGCGTGCAGATGGGCTCGTGATTTGGAAGGGAGGCAATGCACGCTACATCTATGTGATGGAAGCGACGGCAGCTTCTCCGACGGTGCCACCGAACCTGGATCTCCCCGATGGAACGCTGTGGCGGGTTGATGTTCCCAGCGTAGGAACTCCGGTGGCAAGCGGAACGCTCAAGTACGGAGTGACGCCACCGTCCCTGGCGCAGAAGTTCCCGCTTGGCAGTGCAGCCGCCGCGCCACTCCAGAGCGGAAAGCAGTACTACCTGTACGTCTCTGCGGATCTGATCCAACCGGTGACGCGCTGCTTGTTTACCGCGCCGTAGCAGATCGCACAGAACCTGCGAAAAGGAATCGGCTTCCTAACCGATTCCTACTCGATTCCTACTCGATTCCTACTCGATTCCTACTCGCGTTCAGACTGTCCGTACCTATCGGTGCTG